>DATHOT010000047.1:0-28696 GCA_035484655.1 Bryobacteraceae bacterium
CGGCGATTAAGTCCGCCGGCGCGAGGCGCCGCTCATCGCCCAGCATTTCAGCCAGTTCAAGAGCGTTGACCACCGCCTTTCCGCCGACGTCGTTGTTGGCGAAGACGAACGTGCTGGCGGCGTGCTCTTGGATGTGCTCAATGCGCGGCTTCCACTCCAGCAGTTCTTCAGGCGAGTACAAGTAATCGTGCGCAGCCAGTGGTTTCGCGGCTCGTCCGAACTCGCGCTGCCAGTCTTGTGGATTGCGCCCATGCAGCCGCACGTAGCCGATCGAAGAAGTCAGAAAAGACGCCGGCGGCATAGCCTTGATGTAAGGCGCCTGATCGATGTTGGCGAAGCCGATGCGATAGTCGATCAGGGTTCCCAGCGCTTCTTCGTGGGTCCAGCTGTCGTGCCGCATCTCGGCCACCAGCGGAAATTCGTGAAAGGCGCGGCGCAACGTGATCAGGAACTCCCGGTTCTCTTCGGTGTAGCGAAATGTCCAGGGAAACTGCATCAGCACGCAGCCCACCTTTTTCGCTCCCAGCAGCGGCCACAATCCTTCTTTGAAGGCCGCGACTTCGGTGGCTTCGATCATCCGCTCGTGAGTGAATCGCCGGCCGAGCTTGGCGGTGAACAGAAACTTCGGATTGTGACTAACCTTCCGTAACCAGAGGCGAGTGATCTCGGGCCGGATGTTCTGATAAAAGGTGGTATTGATCTCGACGGCGTCGAAATAACGAGCCAAATCGGTAAGCGCGTGAAAGCCGCGTCGTTTCAGTTTGGGATAAACGATTCCGTTCCAATGCGGGTACGACCAGCCGCATGGTCCGCAGTGCAGTGTTTGGGGGAGGGGCATGGCAACACCTTACATTCTCCTTTTCTTCTCCCTTCACTATAGTAGAAGGAAAGGCGAAAATCAAGGGGGTGGGTTTTTTTTCGCACCCCCCGTAACCTTGCCACGTGCTTGGGCGTTATCTATTCAAATCCCCGTTACGACGGCGGGCGCTTCACCCTATCACCCCAAAAAGCGCCCGCCTTTTCAATTACTCCGTCCCGATCCCCTCAAAAAGTGGTGTGCTCAAATATCGTTCGCCCGAATCCGGAAGGATGGTCACCAGGGTTTTGCCCTCCATCTCCGGCTCCTGAGCGATCCGAACCGCCGCCGCGACGGCTGCTCCGCAGGAAATCCCCGCTAAAATCCCTTCTTCCTTAGCCAGGCGGCGCGCCATTTCAATCGATTCCTCGTTGGTCACTTGTTCGACGCGATCGACCATGGCCAGATCCAAGGTCCCCGGAATGAACCCGGCGCCAATCCCCTGAATCTTATGCGGACCAGGCCGCAGACCCTGACCTTTAAGCTTCTGCGTGATCACCGGACTTCCGACTGGCTCGACGGCGATCGACACGATCTTCTTGTTCTGGACAGTCTTAATATACCGCGATATGCCCGAGATGGTCCCGCCTGTTCCGACGCCGCTCACCAGCACATCGATGCCGCCTTGCGTGTCCTCCCAGATCTCTGGGCCGGTGGTCTTGAAGTGAATCTCGGGATTGGCGGGGTTCTGGAACTGCTGGAGTAGCACGTAGCGCTCGGGATCGCCAGCCACCATCTGCTCGGCTTTCGAAATAGAACCTTGCATGCCCGCAGCGCCCTCGGTCAGGATCAGGTTGGCGCCGAAAGCCTTCAGTATCCTGCGGCGCTCGATCGAAAAGGTATCGGGCATGATGAGAGTGATCGCATATCCGCGCGCGGCAGCCACGAAAGCCAGCGCGATACCGGTGTTGCCGCTGGTGGGTTCAATCAATTCCTTGCCCGCCCGCAGCACGCCGCGTTTCTCGGCATCCCAGATCATCGCGGCCCCAATGCGATCCTTCACCGAATAGGCCGGATTCCGGCCTTCGATCTTGGCTAGAACGGTCGCGCGCGCGCCCTCAGTCACCCGGTTGAGCTTCACCAGAGGCGTGCGTCCAATGCTCAGCGAATTATCCTTATAGAACATCAAATCTCCCAGTTGGGCACATATTTGGACTGCTTATCATGCCAGGCGCGGACCAGCTCGGCGAACGTGGTGTGGTCGATCACGCTGGAGATCGATTGTTCCACGCGCCGCCAGGTTTCTGCAAACGGATCCACGGCCGACCGCCGCTGTGAGGTCTTATTGCTCTTGGCCCCCTCGACATAGCGAAGCACTTCACCCACCGTAATGCCATCCGCCGCCCGCGAGAGCAGATAGCCGCCCTCGGCTCCACGCCGTGATTCCACGAAGCCGCCTTGCTTGAGCCCGGCCAGAATCAGCTCCAGGAATTTTTGCGGGATTTTTTGCCGGCGCGCGATATCGGCGATTTTGATCGGCTCGCCGGGCTTTTGTCTCGCAAGATCGAAGATAGCGTGGAGCGCGTACTCGCCTTTCACCGAGATGTTCAATCTTCTCCTACCAAGTAGAGATTGTACTCCTTACTCCTTCCAGAACAGTTCCGCGTCGGACCGGCGGACGTAGTTTGCGTCGATCGCAACCGGATCGCTCGCGCGGCCCTCCCGGTATTCTTTAGAAGCGATGCGTCCGATCGCGGCGGCCAAAGCGCGCGGCGCCGTTATCACCGGGATATTCGGATCTACGCTTGCCAGGAACGGGGAAAAATCGACGGCGATGAACTCGAAGCCGCACTGCGGCAGCGTCTGAACCCAGGCCGGAAACTTTATCACGACCTCCGGCGCAACGATTTCGAGGCGGTCATTATATACCGCGCCGTACACCTCGCCACGCCTCGCATCCAGCACGGCGGCGCGCAGCGGAGCGGTCCCGAAAAACGCCAGCGCCCGCAAATTCGACACCGCGACGACGCGCTTGCCGGTGGCCTCGGCCAAGCCTTTTACCGCCGTCAGGCCGACGCGAACGCCGGTGAACGATCCGGGCCCCGACGCTGCGGCGAAACAATCTATGTGATTCACGTCGACTTCGTGGCGCGCCAGTAACTGCTCGATGCGCTGGAACAAAATGTGCCCAAAGCCGTCGGGGGAATGGAGCGGGATTTCGTCGATGGTGCGATCGCCTTCCGTGAGCGCAATGCTGCCGAACTCCGACGTGGTATCGATGGAAAGAATCACTTGTTGAGCTGAAACACGCGATCTGCCGAGTAGGCTTTGCCATTCGCGTTCAGCGCCGTCAAGTGAATGCTGAGGATGGCCGGGTAGTTCAGCGCGATGGACGGGGGAATCACGAAACTGCCGGGCGACCCGATGCCGAGCACGCGCATGCCTTGTCCGTCGATGGACACTTCGCCGGTCCAGAGAAACATCATCGACCGTGTGGCGCGAGTCTCGCGCGTCAGCTTCGCGGAAAACGTCACCGGCTTCCCCGCCTCCAACGTATTGCCGGAAGGGTCCACGATGACGTACGGCACTTTCGCCGGATTGGACTCGATCTCCTGCACTAGCGGCACCTCGCGCGAATCGAATTTGTACGACTTCAGCATCGATTCTTTGCGGCCTTCGCGCGCGATCATTAGCACCCAGGGATGGCTCTTATCGGGCGCTTCGCCGGTGAAATGCTCGCCTTTATATTTCTTCTGTTCGACCGATTCGCCGGTGGCCGGGTTCATCCACCAGACGTCGTAGCCGTGCTTTTCCACCGATATCTCAACCGGCGGACCGGGATGCTCGATGTAGCTGACGTACTCGACATCTTCCAGCGCCACCGCGCGTCCGCCGTCGACATCGAAATAGGGCTCCAGCTCCCAATGCCGGGTATCGGCCATGAACTCGAACCAATAGCGGCACATGCCGGCGCCGTCGCCGCGAAACTCAGGGTATTCGCCATCCATGGTCGCGTTCCAAAGATGCTGCGCGTCGGTCACTCCGACGAAGGGCACCTGATAGAACTGATGTTCCACCGATCCAATTACATCATTGGTCGTATTCTCGATGACGAAGTTCATCCAGCCATCCGGGAGCAGGGAAGACGACGTCACTCTGGCATTCGACGATCGCGGGTGCTGGTAAGGATCCTGCTTCTTGAGATTCAGCCCCAGCTCCTTGAGCAGCGGGCGGCCGTCCTTGTAATCTTCGAACTCTTCCAATCCTTGCCACGTGACGTTAAACGGAGCATATCGCGCCACGACATAACTGATGAAGCGCTCGCGCGCCTGCCAATCGGGGAAAAGGCTCGTAATATAGTCCGGATTCGACGCCAGAATCAGGTCGATTGTAAGTCCGCGCTTGTGCACGGCCAGAATTCGGCGGTCGAGTTCATCGAAGTAAGCCGGATTCGGTTTGTCGGCGCCCAGATAAACACGGCTGCGATCGGCCGCTGTGCCCAGAATCGATCCACGAAAATGCGTGAACTTGTTCTGGACTGCGTCTGCCAGCTGCTGTTCGAACTCCGGCTGGCTCGAGAACGGGAAGCGATTGGCGATGTAACCCATCCACAGATGCGCCTTCTTATCGTCGGTAGCCCAGTGATGAAAATTGGCCACGTTCACGTAGCCGGGAAAATCCGACGGCGCAGCGTTAAACGCGCCCTCTTTGCCGGCGAAGGCCGCGATGTTGCTGGTGGTGCGATAGGTCCACTGGCCGCCCTCGGTGGGCGTGAAGCGGATGATCAACTTGCGGCCCCCGTCCCAGAACGCGGGCATCAGATAGGTCTTGAAATGTGGCGAGCGGAATTCGGCGTGAAGCTGCGCGGTGGCGTATGGATTCGGATGGGCGGCGAGATCGGCGGCTGAGAGTTCGAACGGCAGCTCACACGGCGAATAGGCGGGCGTGCCATCGCACGGCGTCTGGCTGAACACCCGAACGCCAACAATAAGAACGATTGCGAAGCGCCCCAGCATCTTCCTTCAGCGTAGCGCAGCCGCTAGAGAGTAGGAATCAAGTTTTGCTTCTTTGCGGGACCCGAACCCTCACGAGGCGCTTGCCGAATCGACTTCGCTTCCAACCGCGAATGCATGTGGAACTCGATAGGGAGTATCGCCAGGTCGGCGGCGACCATTCCACGAGAAGTCATTCCCCGTCCGCGGTTGTTCCAGTCACAGAATAAGCCGTGGCCACGAACGTCGACGGCACTCTCGCCGAGAGTATCGCGGCCGCGAACAGGGAAATGACCAGCACCCTTATGGATAGCGTGATTTACCGCGATGAGGTCGCCCGAATATGGCGCACTTCCACCTCGTTCACGACTTGCGACACATTCGGAACGCCGGCTGCAATATGCGCAGCCTCGGATCGCGCGGCTTGCGAGTCTACTCGACCTTTTAACGTCACCACGCCATTCTTGACTGAATATTTTACAGCCTTGTTCAGCCGACTCTGCACCAATGCAGCATCCAGGTTCTTGTCGATGGCCTTGTCGATATCGCTGTTGATTGTTTTCGCGGCGCTTTCATTCCCCGGGGGCACGACCGCGATTTCGTTCGCCACTACCTCGCCTGCAGCCTGAGCTTTGGCGATCGATTCAGCCCGCGCTTTCTCCCCATCGGAAGGAACTGTGCCCTTCAGAGTCACCACGCCCTTGTCTCGATCCTGATCGACTTTGACATCCTTGAAGCCGGCCTGATCGAGGGAGTTGTGGATGTTATCCGCGACGTCCGGCGCTTTGGTGCGATTCGAGCACGCACCGAACGTCAGCATCGCGCCTAATAGCAATGATCCCGTAATATGTTTCATATAAATTCTCCGCTTAGACCACCGTGCGGCGGCCTGCAATTAGGCTGATGACAAACAGCACCACGAAGACGAAGAAAAAGATCTTTGCGATACTTGCTGCGCCGGCGGCAATTCCTCCGAAGCCGAAGACCGCGGCCAGGATCGCAATAACCAGGAAAACCCATGCGTACCAAAGCATTTTATAAACACCTCCGCTCGTTATTTAGCAAGCCGGTTGCCAGCGGGAAATGTTAGGCCGTAGTTACTAATGCACCGTGATAGCGATTAACTCCTGATTCCAGGAATAACTCGGAGTGAACTTTGGACCGTACACGCCCACGCTGATCGTGTACTTCCCCGCTTTCGTTGGGGTCCATGAAAACTCGTACGTCTTAGCCTCGCCGGGAGCAAAATGTTCGTTCGACTTATTTTGCTTGTGGACCGGCTTGTGCGATTCGCTCCAGATTTCCATCTCGAGCACGCTGTCCGGCGCCGCCTTCCCGTCGTCTTTGGCCGCGATGTGGATGGTGACCGGTTTGCCAGTCGGGACCAACTGAACCGGTGTGCTGGCGGTGACCGTAAACGGCGGCGTAGCGAGCGCAGGTGCGAAAAACCCTGCAATCTTGACAGCCAGTGAGTCCACTCGTGAGCTGCCCGAGTTTGCGAGAACGATCACGCTAAGCTGGTCCTCCTCGAAGCGCTCGTAATCCGATCGGAACCCTGGGTATTGGCCGTCGTGATGTACCCTCGCGCGCCCGAGAAATGAGTCCACGTACCAGCCGAAGCCGTAATCGGCGGAGGCGCCATTATTCAAACTCACGGGCGTCCGCATCCGCTTCCGGCTAGCTGTGGTGATTGGACCGCGTGAATCCATGAAGGCGTCCCATTTCGCCAGGTCTAGAACCGTGGAGAGAAAGGCGCCGCTCGGCCGCATGGCGATCCAATTTTCCGCATTCACCATTCCACGCTCTGTCTGCTCGTAACCGCTGGCTCGATGCGGAACGATAGCCGTCACAGTGATCGTGCGAGTGGATGTCATGCCCGCCGGCGCAAAGACTCGCTCGGAAATGAAATCGCTCCAAGCTTTCCCGCTCGCCTTGCCGATGATTTCCGAGAGCACGTAGTATCCAATATTTGAATACAGCCACTTTTCGCCCGGTTGAAAGAGTAGCGGCACGGGATAGACCGACTCGATTACTTCCGCCGGCGCCTGCTCTTTGTAGGGATGGTAATCGGACGGGTCGCGAACGATGCCCGAAGTGTGTGTCAACAGGTGCCGCACGGTAATGTTCTTCCAGGACTCAGGCGCGCCGTTCAGGTATTTTTCTGCCTTGTCGTCCAGCCCGATCTTGCCCTCCTCGACCAGCAGCATCACGGCCGTGGCCAAAAACTGCTTGCTGAGCGACGCGATCTTGTATACAGTTTCCGGAGTGGCGGGCGTATCTGTCTCAACATTTGCCAGTCCATAACCGGCCGCCTTGATGACCCTGCCTTTTTCCACCACCGCAATCGAGAGTCCTGGAATGTGCAGCGACTGCATCTGCGCTTTGACATACTCGTCCACTGCATCGGCGCGAGCAGGCGAGCAAGTAGCGATCAGCAGCGACAGCAGGAGATGGAAGTGACGCCTCAACATTGGAATACCTCGGGCGTTTGAAAAGGTTACTTACGGCCAAAAATCGCGCTTAACGGTCGCACAAGTCTCTGGCGCCCGGCGGGAGCCCGAAACCGAACTCGTCGTGCACATGAGGAAGCCCCGCGGTACACGGTGCAAAAACAGTCTCCGAGGGGTACTCGCTCTGTATCTTCAGGCCGCCCATGCGGGTCTTCAGAACCTGAGGTCCCGCCGGACTCAGTTGGGCAACAATGTCCTGGCCAGTTTTGTCTCGGGCCCAAATCTGGAGCTCACCGGGGTGACCCGGGGATCCAGCCAACGGATCGTGAGCAAAGTCCGGGACCAATAAGCGGAAACGCCCGCCAGATGAGAGATACGCCACATCTCCGACTGGAATGGTGGTGAGAAGATCTTCACCAAGTCCCAAGAACGACTGCGCCCAGCGAGCAACGTACTTCACTTGAAGTTTGACTTCGCGCCCGAACAACCAGTCGGTTCGCGTAAGCGCTCCGTTAATCCATACACTCGACAGGGGGCGACAGACGAAGAGATATCGTTGGTTGTCTGAACCAGAAACGGGAAGATCTAGAGTCTGGATCGCGCAGCCCGGAGCATACAGGATCGCCTTGATTCGAGTGGCCGGAAGGCCCTCATGAATCGTGCTGATGATATAAGAGGAAACGCCGGGACGCGGCAGAATCCAACCGCCGAGCTCATCCTCACTCAATCGATAACGAACGAATATTCCTTCGGAAGTCACTTCAGGCGGGAGATTAATCTCAAGATGCCGCGACGGAGTGATCGGTTGCACGTTCTGACCGGAGCAAACGCCCGCCATGAAAATCAGCGCGCCCAAAATTCCATCTACCTGGCGCCCGCATAGCTTCATAATAACGTCCAACGAAACTAGTGACCGGTTACTGCCGGTCGAACCACTCGTGGAACTGATTCACTTCCCCGTGACTCGCGGTTCCTGCCCGAGTCAGCGATTTTCCATCCGGCGCCACTGTGTACGTCGTGTCCACGATCACCTGGCCATCCTTCTTCATCTTGACGTTAAAGGTGTTGGTATTGATCCGGCGAACCGAAACCATGTTGTACGCCGGCGCTCCCGTAACCGGATAGTCCTTGGCGTCGAACTTGGCGTGGAAACTCGCGCCGCCGCTCGATCCATCGGTCAGGTGGTTTTGGGAGGCGTACTGGATTCCGCCGGAGCCGTCCGAAGTGATGGTGAGGACCAGGCTCAGCGGTAGATCGCCGTGGCTGAAATGAGACTTAGGTGGGTTGAGTTTCCAGACTCCCACCAGCGAAATATCCGCGGCCACTGCATTCAGTGCGAGCGCGGCCACAATCAGAATCAAAGGAATGACGTTTCGCATGGCCAAATTATACTCCTGCCCTACTGGATTTGAAACCGAGCTGAAGCCGAGTAGGCGCGCGGCGGTCCATCGGTAGTGAACCAACCCTGTACCACGTAACTGCCGCGAGGAAGTTTAACCAGTGGCATGTTGATGATGTACTCCTTCTGATCCTGAATCTCCAGCTCGGAGACGATCTGCGGGAACGTTTTGCCACGCGACCAGCGACCGATCATTTTCCCGTCCCCGTCGCGGATCTCGAGGTCATACATCTGGCCGCTGGAGAAGCTCAGCACAGCCGCATTGGCCGGATCGCTGTTGCGGATAATCAGGCGCGCCGTGAGTGTGTCCGACGCCGCGTAAACGGTGCGATCCAGCGCCAGGTCTGTCGATAATTCGCCTTGCGACACCGTTGTTCTGCCCCCTAGTTGTAAAAATCCTTGGACCACGCGTGGCGCTTCAGAAGCTGAAGAGTCGCTGCTTCCAGCGGTCCTTGTTTAGAGACTGCCGCGTTTCGTTCGACATTTCGAACGCTTCGCATTCCTGGAATCACCGTGGACACTGCTGGATCGGAGATGGTGAAACGCAGCGCGATTTCAGCCAGTGATCCATCCTTAGTAGCCAGGTCCTTTTGTAGCGCCGCCACGTGCTCCACCACCTGCTTCTTACGATCGCCCCGGAAATAAAAAGCGCGAAACTCTTTGGGATCGAAAACAGTTTCTTCCGTGATGCTGCCCGTCAGGCTCCCTTCGTCGAAGGGCACTCGCGCCAGCACGCCCACGTTCTTCTCTTTAGCCAATGGAAAGAGGTTTTGCTGAGGGGTCTGATCGAAAATGTTGTAGATCACCTGCACCGCGTCCACCAGTCCGGTGCGGATCAGTTCCAGCGCGGAATCGGGCTGATGATCGTTAATGGATACGCCCACGGCCCGAACCTTGCCGGCCGTTTTCAATTCCTCAAAAGCGCGCCGCCACTCTTCGCGATACAGCCACTCGGGGTTCCAGACATGCAATTGCTGGAGATCGATGGTATCCACCTTGAGATTTCGCAAACTGGTTTCGGTGCAGCGCAGAATGTAATCGTACGGGAAAACATTTTCGATTCCGATCCCCGGCCTAGCCGGCCATAGCCGGTTTTTGGGAGGCGCCTTGGTCGCGACGTACATCCTGTGGGTAGCGTCGCGGATGACCTTGCCCACCAGCTTCTCGCTGTGGCCGTCACCATAAGCTAGCGCAGTGTCGATGAAGTTGTAGCCCAGCTCAATGGCCCGCCGCAAGGCTCGCATCGACTCCTCGTCGTTGCCCCCCAGCCACTGTGTTCCGCCGATGCCCCAGGCGCCGAATCCTATCTCACTGATGTCGAAACCGGTCCTTCCGAGCCTCCGATATTTCATCCTGCACCTATGATAGTGAATCGAGCATCCAACCTATGTAACGGCGAAGGGAGGGCGGCATGGCCGGCAAGCACCAGGTAGTCATTCTAGGTGGCGGGTTCGGCGGCCTTTACGCGGCCAAGGCGCTGAAGAAGGCTACGGCACAGATAACCGTTCTGGATCGCCGCAATTTCCATCTCTTCCAGCCGCTGCTCTATCAAGTGGCCACCGGTTCGCTCTCGCCTGGTGAAATTGCATCGCCGTTGCGCCGCGTGCTGCACAAGCAGCAAAACACTCGCGTGCTGCTGGGCGAGGCAGTGGACCTGGATGCGGAGCGCCGGAGCGT
Organism: Bryobacteraceae bacterium; assembly: GCA_035484655.1. Lineage (GTDB taxonomy): Bacteria > Acidobacteriota > Terriglobia > Bryobacterales > Bryobacteraceae > Palsa-89. The sequence goes on from DATHOT010000047.1 coordinate 10,315, forward strand.
GATACTCGCGGATGGAGAAGTGAAGTACGACACGCTGATCGTCGCCACCGGTTCCACCGACTCCTACTTCGGCCATGACGACTGGAAGAGAACCGCACCCGGCCTCAAAACCATCGAGGAAGCGACTGAGATCCGCAGCAAGATTCTTTATGCTTTCGAAGAGGCCGAGAAGGAAACCGATCCGGAAAAGCAGCGCGAGTGGCTGACGTTTGTCATTGTCGGCGCCGGAGCCACCGGTGTCGAGCTGTCCGGCGCGCTGGGCGAAATAGCGCACGAAATGCTGCACCGGGACTTCCGTTCCATCGACTCTAGAAATGCCGAGATTTTGCTGCTGGAGGGCGGTGAGCGCGTGCTTCCGGCGTACCCTGCCGACCTTTCGGCGAAGGCGGAAGCGTCGCTGATCCGCTTAGGAGTCACGCCGCGAACTAACGTCATGGTGACCGGAATCGACGAGACCAGCGTCACGGTGAAGACCTCGAGCGGCGCGGATCGGATCAGAGCCAGAACCATCATCTGGGCGGCCGGCGTGCGAGCCTCCAGTTTTGGAGACGTGCTGAAGCAGCGCGCCGGGGCGCAGCTTGACCGCGCGGGCCGCGTGACGGTGAATCCCGATTTGAGTGTGCCGGGTCATCCCGAGATTTTCGTGATCGGTGACTTGGCTCATGTCGAACAAGACGGCAAGCTCCTGCCCGGTGTAGCGCCGGTCGCGATGCAGCAAGGCGGATTTGTTGCCAAGCTGATCCGCAAGCGCCTCGAGGGCGCCGCCGACACCGGCAAATTCCGCTATTTCGACAAAGGCAACTTGGCCGTAATCGGACGCGCGTCGGCGGTGGCCGAGATCGGCGGACTTCATATATCCGGCCTGCTGGCGTGGCTCACCTGGCTATTCGTGCATTTGATGTATATCGTGGAATTCTCCAACCGCGTCCTGGTATTCGTGCAATGGGGATTTCTTTATCTGACCTACAACCAAGGCGCCCGGCTGATTACGGGACGGGAATTTGACAACACGGGAGACGCCGCGGTTTCTCCATATCACGATAGAATATTGAAAGGTAAGGAATGACCGCCGACCAGAGAGCCCGCCTGAATGAGATCGTCTGGGTCGACGCGGAACGCCTCAGTGGCACTCCCTGCTTCAAAGGCACGCGTGTTCCCGTCCAGGCACTGATCGATCATATCGAAGGCAACTCCACCTTGGAAGATTTCCTCGCAGGCTTCCCGTCCGTTTCGCGCGAGCAAGCCATTCAATTCATCGAACTAGCAAAAGACAATCTCCTGGCGTGCGTATCCTCATAGACGAGTGCATTCACGTCGGGGTGAAAAGCGCTTTCAGTGGGCACGCGGTCAAGACCGTCTCTGAAATGGGTTGGAGGAGCAGTAAAGACGGACCCTTGCTTGTGTTAGCTCAAAACCAGTTTGATGTATTTGTCACAATCGATCGCAATCTTGAGCATCAGCAGAACCTCGCTAAGCTGAAAATGGGTTTTGTGATCGTGAGAGTTCCCGGCAATGAGATTGCGCACTACGAGCCCCTTTTTGAGGAACTTAAAGTAGCCGCTGAAACTGTCCACGCCGGCCAAGTAATTTCCGTCCTCAGCCCGCTGTTAAAGAGCTGATCAATTGATCGCGGGGGTATGCTGCAAAAGATTGGATTTTTTCACTTCGCAAATCCTGAGATATCGCAACCGCTCGCATCGCTCAAAGCCAGACTTGACGAGAGAGGTAAGGGCGATCTTAAGGATTCTCTAGTCGTCTTGCCAGAAGCGTTTAATCTGAAAGGGGAGTATACACCGCGAACTGATTACCACGTCGAGCCAGCGTCAACGTCAAACATAGTCTGACACAACTCGCGAAACAGTTTGATATGGTCTTCGTGGTAGGGCTTATCGACAATGATGAGCCCGATCGGCCAAACCCGCCCTACAGCTGTGCGTATCTGATTGCCTCGAAATGCTGCTGTTGCCTATCTCGAAAAATGGGGAGCGACGATTTGGCAGATTGCCCTTACCGATCAGAGGCTCTATCAGCCTTTTCCCAAGCAGTCTGACACGCCACGTCAATATGAGCAAAACGCCTGCATCGCCGGCCTGCTCTGCATGGATGCGCTCGTTCGCCCAGTTCCTCATCAATCCTGGATTGACAATCGTAACCGGCATGACGCGCTGAAAGCCTGTATGGCGAACACCGGCACTGGGGTCCCAATTCTCTGCGTCCCCGCTAGGATGACCAGCTTAGGAACTGAGAGGATCGAGAAAAACTGGCCTGAGGTACATTTTATTCTGGCCAACGCTTGTCCGCCGGGCGATTCCAACACACACCCCAGCGTTGTTAGGATTAAGAGCCGGAACCCCGTGATGTTCCCCAAAGATCAGTTGACGCCCTCGGCGGAATACGATGGTCTCATCCTGGAGCCGTTCAAAGTGGAGGCCCCCAGGAACGCACCCTAAAGATTCTCAAGCTCTCAATGTCTCACTATCAAATCAAAGCCACGATAGAATAGTGATAGCCCCCGTATGATCGATCAGGTCCTGGCGAAAATCTTCGGTACCAAGAACGAACGCGAAGTCAAGCGCATTCGTCCGATCGTCGCCGCCATCAATGACCTGGAGCCCGCCATGCAGCAGCTTTCCGACGCCGAGCTGTCCCAGAAAACCGTCGAGTTCAAGCAGCGCGTCGCCAACGGTGAGTCGCTCGATGATCTGCTGATCGAATCCTTCGCCGTTTGCCGCGAAGTCGGTCGGCGCGTGCTCAACATGCGCCATTTCGATGTGCAGTTGATCGGCGGCATCTTTCTGCATCGCGGCAAGATCGCCGAAATGCGTACCGGTGAAGGAAAGACACTGGTCGCCACCTTGCCCGTGTATCTCAACGGCTTGAGCGGCCTGGGCGTGCACGTCGTCACCGTCAACGACTATCTGGCTAAGCGCGACTCGGAGTGGATGGGCCGCATCTACAAGTTTCTCGGCATGTCGGTCGGCGTCATCGTGCATGACCTCGATGACGAGGAGCGCCGCCAGAGCTACGCCTGCGACATCACGTACGGCACCAACAACGAGTACGGCTTCGACTATCTGCGCGACAACATGAAGTTCCGGATCGAGGATTGCGTGCAGCGCGGTCACAACTTCGGAATCGTCGACGAAGTGGACTCCATCCTCATCGATGAATCGCGCACCCCGCTGATCATTTCCGGACCGAGCGAAGAATCCACCGACAAGTATTACAAGATCAACCGCATCATCCCCAAGCTGGTGCGCGGCGAGGAGATCAAGGGCAAGGAGCCGGGAGAGAGCTACACCACCGGCGACTACACGGTCGACGAGAAGCACCGCAGCGCCGCCCTTACCGAAGAGGGCATTGCGAAAGTAGAAAAACTTCTGGGCTGCGGCAACCTCTATCAGCCGGAGAACTGGACCATCCTGCACCACGTGCAGCAGGCCCTCAAAGCGCATGTCCTGTTCCTGCGCGACAAAGATTATCTGGTGCAGGACGGCCAGGTGATCATCGTCGACGAGTTCACCGGCCGCGTGATGCCGGGCCGCCGCTGGAGCGACGGTCTACATCAGGCCATCGAAGCCAAGGAAAACGTGAAGATCGAGCGCGAGAACCAGACGCTCGCCACCATCACGTTCCAGAACTACTTCCGTATGTATAAGAAGCTGGCCGGCATGACCGGCACGGCTGAAACGGAAGCCGCCGAGTTCGACAAGACCTATAAGCTCGACGTCGCGGTGATCCCCACCAACCGGCAGATGGTTCGCAAGGAATTTCAGGACATTGTCTATCGAACCGAGGACGAGAAATTTCGCAACGCGGCCAAGGAGATCCAGGGCCTGTACGAAAAAGGCCAGCCCGTGCTGGTCGGGACAATCTCCGTAGAAAAATCCGAGCGGCTTTCCAATTCGCTAAAGAAGATGGGCGTCAAGCACGAAGTTTTGAACGCCAAGAATCACGAGCGCGAAGCGTTTATCGTCGCGCAGGCCGGCCGCAAGGGCGCCATCACCGTCTCCACCAACATGGCCGGCCGCGGTACCGACATTTTGCTCGGCGGCAATCCCGAATTCCTCACTAAAGAGTATCTGAAGAAAGAGAACAAGGATCCGGATTTGCTTCAGACCAGTCCGGTTGGTTCGGCGGAGCGAGCTGAATGGGACGCCGTTTACACGCGCTTCAAGGAAGAAACGGCGGTAGAGCACGACGAAGTGGTAGCCCTCGGCGGCCTGCACGTGCTCGGCACCGAGCGCCACGAATCGCGCCGCATCGATAATCAGCTTCGCGGACGTGCCGGACGCCAGGGCGATCCCGGGAGCTCGCGCTTTTACCTGTCGCTGCAGGACGACCTGATGCGCATCTTCGGCGGCGAGCGCATGCAGAACCTCATGCTCCGGCTCGGCATGGAGGAAGACGTCCCCATCGAGTCGAAGATGATTTCCAAGCGTATTGCGGCGTCTCAAAAAGCCGTTGAAGCGCAGAACTTCGCGGCCCGCAAACACCTGCTCGAGTACGACGATGTCATGAACAAGCAGCGCCAGGCCGTTTACGGCATGCGCCGCCATTTGCTGGAGGGGCAAGACCAGAGAGAGCGCGTCCACGAAATCATCGAAGGCATCGTCGCCACTTTCATCGACATGCGCTGCCCGGAGCGTACGCATCCCAGCACCTTCGATCTGACTGGGCTGCAATCGGACGTACTGTCGTCATTCGGGCTGAAGATTGATACTGACGAGTTGCAAGGGATGGCGCGGCAGGAGATCGAGACGCATATCTATGATCTGTTGATCGCGCGCTACAAAGAAAAAGAAGATCTGATCGGCCCGGAAAACATGCGCGACGCCGAGCGCATCGTCATGCTCAACGTCATCGACAACCAGTGGAAAGACCATCTCCTGTCGATGGATCACCTCAAGGAAGGCATCGGGCTGCGCGGCTACGGTCAGAAAGATCCGCTGATCGAATACAAGAAGGAATCGTTCCAGATGTTCCAGGACATGATGGATCGCATCGAGGACGAGACCATCCGCTACTTGTTTTTCCTACAGGTGACTAGCGGCGGAGGTGGCCCCGGTGACGGCGACGGCTCCGGTGGTCCGGGAGTGCGGCCGAAGCCCGTTTTGCCCTTCTCGCCCGATGAAGAAGACGAAGAAGAAGAGGACAACGAAGAAGCGCTGGTGGGCGCCAATGGCGAGCAGCGCCGCGCGGCTCAAACCGTAGTCGAAGATTTCACCCGCAATATCCAGCGCAAAAAAGACAAGGAAATGGCCGAGCTGCAATTCGTCGGCGGCAGCGGGACGGCCACCGATAAAAAGCAGGCCATTTCCGCCAAGAAAGCCGGCCGCAACGATCCCTGCCCCTGCGGCAGCGGCAAGAAGTACAAGAAATGCCACGGAGCCTGATCCTCGCCATTTTATTCGCCTCCTCCGCTTGCGCCGCCATCTGGCCGGAGCATTTAGGAACCTTCGACCGGCGATCGGTCGAAGCTTCGCAAGTCCCGACCGATGAGAACGGCCGCGAGGCATCCGAACAAGCCGATTACGGGCGGTTTCAAGTAACGGCCACGGTTTACAAGGACTCTACCGGCGCCTATGCCGCTTGGTTGGAAGCCGGGCAAAAACCGCTTCAAGTTGGCAATTATGTGATCGTTTGTAGCGGAAATTGCCCTAAAAATCTGGCCGAACTGGCGGAGGCGCTGCCCCGTGTTTCGCATACGCCGCTCCCGGTTCTGGGCAGCTACTTCCCTGTCCAGAACTTGGTTCCCTTCTCCCAGCGCTATATCCTGGGGCCGGCCGGATTGGCCCAAAATGCGCCCCAAATCCCCGAATCCGCTGTAGCCTTCCAGTTCGGAACCGAGGGCCAGATTGCCCGCTATCGCGAGGCCCTAGTTGCCATCTTTTCGTATCCCACCCCTCAGATCGCCCGCCAGCAGACCTCGGCCTTCGAAAACATAGCCGGAGCCGCCGTAAAACGGACCGGCCCGTTGGTGGCCGTCGTTCTGGGGGCGCCCGATCGGGCCGCAGCCGACCGGCTGCTCAGTCAAATCAACTACGAAGCGTCGGTTACGGTAAACGAACCCTTACCGCTCATCCTAACGCCGCAATCTGCGGCCAAGATGCTGCTTTCCATCATTACGTTGGCCGGCATAGTACTGGGATTCTGCCTAGCGTCCGGCCTTGTGTTCGGGGGCTTTCGGGTGATCGCCCGCAGGTTTGGTTACACAGATGCTAGCACGACGATGACGACGCTGCGTCTCAGCGACAAATAACTCCTCGGCTTTCTCCACCTTAGAAACCAAGCATCTAGTTGCGCAGAGGCGTTCCACAGAATCTTCCACAGGATTTCCAAAAGCGATACCGCCGTTAATGATTGCAGATTCAATAAGATATAGCCTAAAAACGATTTACCAGTTTTTCGCTTGACTCGCAACCTTACCAAGCCCTATGATCTGATCACAAACAGATTTTGACGGTTGCGTTTCCGTCGAATCTGATTCTCCCGTACATCACCCTGGTAGAACAGGGGCCTGTGAATTCAGGCGGATGGTGTCGGAATGCTGGGGCCTTCGCGGCCCCAGTTCCCATTACAGCGATAAACTGGTATTTGCATCCCCATCAGCCCAAACCGGCCGATACCCCTGCCACTTGGCGCGACCGTATGCGTGCCTTGGGCAATATGCCGCCATTGCTGCGGATGGTATGGCAAACCAGCCCCGCCATAACAACCGCCACAGTCGTGTTACGACTGCTGGCCGCGATGATTCCAGTGGGCCAGCTGTGGATCGGGAAGCTGATCATGGACCAAGTGGGCCGTGCGATTACAGGCCTTCCCAGGGACCCCCAGCGAATCTGGGTGCTGCTCGCCTATGAAATCGGATTGGCGGTGCTGAGCGACCTGCTGTCGCGCGCAATCAACCTTTGTGACAGCCTGCTGGGCGACAAATTCACCAACTTTGTCAGTCTGAGGCTGATGGAGCACGCCACCCAACTCGACCTGGTTTCGTTCGAGGACCCGGTCTTTTACGACAAGCTGGAGCGGGCCCGCCGCCAGACCACCTCCCGGCTGGGGATGCTGGCAGTATTGGCCGGAATGGGCCAGCAGGCCATCACTTTGTTATCGCTTTCGGCCGCTGTAGTGTCGTTTTCGCCTTGGTTTTTGCTGCTTTTGGTGGTGGCCGTGATCCCTGCATTTCTGGGCGAAACGCGCTTTGCGATGCTGGCTTATTCGATCCTGTACCGCTGGACTCCGGAGCGCCGCGAGCTCGACTATCTTCGCATGCTGGGCGCCAGCAACCAGAGCGCGAAAGAGGTGAAGATTTTCGGACTGGGCGGATACCTGGCCGACCGCTCGCGCGAACTTTTTGACCGCTTCTATCGCGAAAACAAGTCGCTGGCCATCAAGCGCGCAGTTTCGGGCTCGCTGCTGAACCTGCTCCCCACGGCCGGCTATTATGGCGCCTATGTTCTGATCCTGGTCCGCACTTTATCCGGCGCGCTCACCATCGGCGGGCTTACCTTCCTGGCCGGCGCGTTTGCGCGATCGAGAAGCCTGATCGAGAGCCTTTTTTCGAGCTTCAATAATATCGCCGAACAAGCGCTTTACATCAAGGACCTTTTCGATTTCTTCGAGACCCGGCCGGGCATCGTTTCGCCACCCAATGCGCTGCCGGCGCCGCGTCCCATTCATTCCGGGTTTGAGTTTCGCGAAGTGTCGTTCGCCTATCCGGGCTCGGAGCGCCAGGTTCTGAACCGCGTCAGTTTTCGCTTCGATGCCGGCGAGCGGATCGCGTTGATCGGAGAGAATGGCGCGGGGAAGACGACGCTGGTCAAGCTGCTGGCGCGATTGTACGATCCCACCCAAGGCGCAATTTTGCTGGACGGCGTGGACCTGCGCGACTACGATGTCGACGGCCTGCGCAAAGAAATCGGCGTGATTTTTCAGGACTACATGCGCTACGACATGCAGGTTCGCGAGAACATCGGCTTTGGGCGCATCGATGAGCTTCGTAATCAGCCGCGCATCGAGGAGTCGGCCCGCAAAAGCCTGGCCCAGCCTTTGATCGCGCAACTCCCCAACGGCTATGAGCAAATGTTGGGCCGCCGTTTTGAAACGGGCGTGGATTTATCGGCCGGCCAGTGGCAGAAGATCGCGTTGGCGCGCGCCTACATGCGCGACGCTCAAGTTCTGATCCTGGACGAACCGACCGCCAGCCTGGACGCCCGCGCCGAATACGAAGTCTTTCTGCGCTTCGCCGATCTCACGCGCGATAAAATGGCGGTGCTGATCTCGCATCGCTTTTCCACCGTGCGGATGGCCGACTGCATTTTGGTTTTGGCGGACGGCGAAGTCATCGAGCAGGGCACCCATAAGCAACTGGTCGCTTTAGGTGGACGTTACGCTGAATTGTTTGAACTGCAGGCTGCGGGCTACCGGTAAAAATTTAATTGCCGCCGTGCCGCCATTCCATGTACAGGTTCCCGCCCAGGTCCTCGATAGTTTTGAATCCAAGGCGCTGATACAGCCGGAGCGCGGGGTTGAAAGGCTCGACGTGAAGAGTCACGGATTTTCCCGACTGCGCGGCTTCCGCCAGCAGATTGGCCAGAATCGCGCCGCCAATTCCCGAGCCCCGGTATTCGGGGAGCAAGGCGATATCCATCAAACGGATTTCCTTGGCTCCGTAATGAAGGTAGATCCGCCCAATCGGCAGGTTGTCTCGGAGAATAATCCGGAAAGACGCGTCGGGATAGTATTTGCGATAATGCGTGGTCTGAAGTTGAAACTGCATGCGCAGGAACGCTTCTTTCCGGGAGGTGTCCCAGCCGGTCAAGGCCATCTCGATGTCCCTGGTCGTGGCGTAAAGCTTAGCGAGGAATTCCTGATCCTCCGGCAACTCCGGACGAAAGCTTACGTCGGTGGCCGCGGTCATTAGTTGCGCGTGGGGAAGATACCTTGCAGCGCGATGCAGAAGTTCAGCACCAGGTACGGCTGCATGTTCTGGTGCGGCTGGCCCCCGCTGTTCGCGCCGATCGCTTGCGGCGCCAGCACCTCGGTGGCACTGCTCGCGAAGGTAACGTTGCCATTGGGATCCGGCGCCCACAGGCCGCTGCCCGGAGTCAACGACGAGGCCATGGCGGTATAGTGCGCTGGATGGTTATGAGCTGGAATCTCGCCGACAAGCAGAGTGTGGCTCGCCTCGCCCCCAACCTGGCCCTGAACAAAACTATTTCCGAACATCATGGAGGCGTCTCCCTGCAGGTTCGGGAGCGCGAAGTTCACTCGGCCGTCCCCTCCATAGGTAGTTCCCAACAGGCTGAACAAAGCCTGATTTTGATTAATGGCAAGAAGCTGACCGTTGCACATCGCCCACCCACGCGGGGCGAACTGAAACGAGAAGATCGTAATTTGTCCGAGAAATGGCGTGCTCATATGATGCGATCCTTTCTAACTTCGAGGCGGGAATACGCCTTGCAGCGCGATGCAGTAATTCATCACCACGAACGGTTGCAGGTTGTTGTGGGTCTGCCCGCCTCCCGCTTGCATTATTGCGTTGGGCGCCATGTTGCCGGTGACCGTAGTCGAGCCATATTCCTGGTTACCGCCCGCGTCTTGCGACCAGACCTCACCGGCCGGATCATAGGCTGTTCCCACAGCGTTATTGCAGATAGCCGGATGAGTATGCGAGGGCACCTGGTTGGCGATCAATGTCACGTTTTGCTGGCCGCCAGTTTCTCCGATAACCCGAGGCGTAAGGCCGGGGCCTTGCCCTTGACCGATGGCGATGTTCCCTTGCATGTTGGGAAGCCCGAAATTGCTGGTCCCGTTGCCACCGAATTGAGTACCTATGAGAGAGAAAAGGGCGGTGTTCTGCGAGATCGAAAGAATCTGCCCCTGACACAATGCCCAGCCTGTCGGCGCAAAATTAAAACCAAATATTTGGATCTGGGCAACGAATGGTTCGCTCATATTCTAAAATCCTCCATGCTGACATTAATTCTGCGACGGAAAAACACCTTGTAAAGCAATGATATAGGTGACGACTAGGAACGGCTGCATGTTTTCGTGCGGCGCATCGCCACCGGCGCTGGGCCCAATGGCGGTATTGGCCATCGAAGGGGGATTGATGATCGGCCCGGTATAAGCCGCGGTGTTGCCGCCCGGATCGCTCGACCAGTAGGCGCCGGCCGGACTCACGACGTCGCCGCCGGGAGCGGCCTGGGCCGGATGACTGTGCTGCGGCACTTGATTAGATACGATTGTGACGGTCTCGGAGCCGGAGACTTGACCGATCACCACACTCCCGAGTTGGGGATTGAAACCCTGATGAATTGGAACCCGCCCGCGCAGATCCGGCAAGCCGAAAGTGCTCTGGCCGTCGCCGCCGTAGGTGGTACCGATCAAATCGAAGAGGGCCGCATTCTGCGCGATCTCGAACAACGAGCCATCGCAGAAGGACCAGCCCAGCGGGGCGAAGTTTCCGCCGAACATCCGAATTTCTCCAAGAAAAGGCGTAGCCATTATTCCTCCTATCCAAACACTGCCTCGTAATAAGCCTGCCGGGGATCCCGTCCCGGCGCCATCACGCGTGTCAACAACCACTCGGACGGTTCAAAATCCTGGTGCACGATCCGATACAAACCTTTTCCCAGTGGCTCCGCGCTACGCAGCACGAAAAGCAGCGAGAAGGGCTCGCGGAACCCGGCTGGAACCTGTCCAGGATTTCGCCGGCTCACTTTCAACAGTTCGAGTTGCACTCCACCGGGATCGAACACCAGCACTTGCCCTACATACGGCGCGAACGTGTCCGCCGCGTAATTCGCCATCTCGAATTTCATTTGCAACATCATAGCGCTTGCTCAGAGTGATGGTCTAAGCTAATGCGTGCCAGTGGGCTAACGAGTCTGAGTAGGTATCGGCAGCGACACTCGCGGACTTGACAATATCGCTTTCCAGCGCGGCGCCTCCGAGAATCAGGCGAGACGCAACGCGCGATCCGCCTTCCGGCGAAAACTCGGCATCGGTGTAAGTAGTAACGTGGCGATCCAGGCCGAGCTCGACGGTAGCGGCATGGAAGGCAGCCAGGGCATGCCCCAGCTCGCGGTAGCGCGCGGCCACAGTTCGAGCTTGCTGGGCGCTGCGGGTGAAGCCGTTGGCGGTGCAAAGGAAAACGGGGCGACTCAAACCGAGAGTTCGGCCGGCTTGGAGCAAGCGGCTGACATCTTCCAGTTGGCGCCCGACGGTGGTGTCGGGGAAGGCAGTCTTCCGCGGCGCAAAATTATTCATGGCCTGGCGAAGCGTGGCGTTTTCAAATTGATCGCCTTCCGGCACCCGGCCGCCCAGCGGGACCATACTCATTCCGCTCTGAAAAGTGAAAGCGCCGGCACCGGTGAGGGGTTGGATGCCGGCTTCTTGCGCGGCCCATTCCAGCGTCGCAAATCCATTAGGAAGGAAACACAATGCGTGGTATCGCTCAGCCAGGAGCTCGCTGGATGGAGGCGCGTCATGCTTCACCACGGCCAGTAACTCCTGGCGATGCAGAGCCTTCAATTCGGAAACATTGGGCAAGAACGAAGCACCCTCGCCGCCGAATAAATAAATGCAAACCAATGCGCGATTGCCTGAGGCCGCGCTCGCGCCGGCCACTTGCTCGAGCGTTCCGAGGAGTCCCGCGCCCGCTAGCGAGCGTACTCCTGTTTGGAGCAAGTCGCGGCGTGATTGAATCTTTCCGTTGGCTTTCATCTCATTTCTCCTAGAGTGATTGCTTTGCGATGCTGGGTTTGCGGAACCTGCGGATCAGAACAATGGCTCCCAGGCCGCACAGCAGAAGTGGAAGCAGCGATGGTTCCGGGGTGGTGGTAACCGGCATGGTTTGGAGGTCCAGGGTTGAAAATATTAGACCGGCGCCGTTGCTGGGTGAATTTCCAAGAGCCCCCAGACCTGGCGCCTGAAGCGCTAGCGAGATCGAAGCGCTACCACCTTCCAAGAGAGCAAAAGAGGTCGTGGGGATGGTGACCGAGAAGACATCGTATTCGTTGTTGATGGATTGAACGCTCTCTGCATCCCCATTGAGCAAAGCTGTAAGATTGTCGCCGCCCGTGAGGAGGTAAGAAGCCACTTGGCTGTCCGTAGCGGCTGAGTCGATGTCCCAGATTCCCAGAGTCAAAGTTGCACCGGTGATCGTTTGTCCAGCGACTGAATAACTGGGGAGGGTCCAGCTAGCCGAGCAATTGGTGCTACCGTTATTGCCTGTGTCGCTCCCGCATATCGAGCCGAAGGGTGCTGGCTGCCCGGCCTGCGCTGCCAGAACGGTAGCTGAAAAAATGGGGTGTTGGCCGTTGGTAAACCCAGGGTTCGTGTTGCCGAGGGAGACCACAATATCGCCCTTGGCCCATGGCGATGCTGCCAAAAGAACAACAGCAACTGGTAGAAGATAGCTTTTCATCTGCCCAATGTCCTCCGAGACACCCTCGCCGAAAACACTGCGCAGTTCGGCTCTATCCGAATTAGGAATGGTGACATGTCGAGTATCTCCGTCCACCAGCCCGCAAGTCAAGGAGTTCTTTATGAACCAGTACCATTACTTTCCGAGCCTCACTGCGTTGCGGCGCCGCCGGAAGAACGCGAACGCTCCCAGTGCCATCGGTATAAGTGTCAAAAAAGAAGGCTCGGGAGCCGGTGAGGTTGTGTCCAGGCTCAGTGTGGAAAAAACCAGTCCCGCTCCATTGCTCGGCGTAGTGCCCAGGACACCGAGTCCCGGCCCCTGCAGGGCCAGTGAGATCGTGGCCGCGCCTCCGGACAGAACACTGAAAGATGTGCTCGGAATAGTAATCGCCAAAACGTCATATTCGTTGTTGGCGGCGCCGCTTCCTACGTTCAACCCTTCAGATACGGCATTGAGCAAAGATGTTAGATCGTCGCCTCCGCTGAGCTTGTAAGAAGCGACCTGAAGGCCCGTCGCCGCCGAGTCGATGTCCCAAATGCCCAAAGTCAGGGTCGCGCCATCGATGGTCTGGCCCGAGGGGATCGAATAGTTAAAGGTCCAACTGGTAGAACAGTTGGTGCTCCCGCTGGACCCGGTGTCGCTGCCACAGATGGCGTGGAACGGAGCCAGGGAGAGCGTTTGCGCCGCGAGGACTGTCGCCGTAGTGGGATGGGACCCGTCGGCAAAGCTGGGACTGGTGTTGCCCAGTGAGGTCGAGATCACGGAACCGTGGACCAGCGAACCGCTTGCGAGAAAAGCGAGGAGCGCGCCAAAAGCGAATGTTTTCACTTGTTCCTCCGATTGCCACCGGGCGTGAGAAGGTAGCTGCCCCTCAAACGCCACGCGTAGGATTAGTCTCGGCGACGTTTCCTATCTGGATCAATCAATCTTTGGTTGTCCCCTGTACCGGTACCAAGGTCCGCGCGGTTGATATTATGGTGCCTCAAACATGAAAGCGGCCAGAGTCCATCAACACGGGGGCCCTGAGGTCCTCAAATATGAAGATATTCCGGAGCCTGAGATTAAAGCCAATGATGTTCTGCTACGTGTACGCGCGTGCGCATTAAATCATCTCGATTTATGGGTGCGCAACGGACTCCCCGGCATGAAATTCGCCATGCCGCATATTTTAGGCAGCGATATTGCGGGTGAAGTGATTCGCGTCGGAGATTTATGCGAGCGGGTAAAGACTGGCCAGCGCGTTCTGCTATCGCCCGGATTGAGCTGCCGCCAGTGCGCGCAGTGCGTTTCGGGAATCGACAACCAGTGCCGGCGCTACACTTTATTCGGCACCGGCGTGGATGGAGGGAATCGCGAGTACATGCCCGCGCCCGAGTACGCCGTCATTCCCATCCCCGATAGCCTCAGCTTCGAAGAGGCCGCGGCTGCGCCCCTGGTCTTCGTCACCGCCTGGCACATGCTCTTTGGCCGCGCGGAACTCAAAGCCGGCGAGGATGTGCTGGTGCTGGCGGCTTCGAGCGGTGTCGGAATGGCGGCGGTGCAGATTGCGAAAATGTTCCATTGCCGCGTGATCGCGACTGCCGGCGGCGAAGCAAAACTGGCGAAAGCCAAGGCGCTGGGCGCCGATCATGTGATCGATCATTACCAGCAGGACATCTCGGCCGAAGTGAAAAAGTTCACCGACAGGCGTGGCGTCGATGTAGTTTTCGAGCACGTCGGCGAGGCCACCTGGCCCAAGAGTGTCGAGAGCCTGGCGCCCGGCGGCAGGCTGGTCACTTGCGGCGCCACGACGGGCGGCAATGCGAAAATCGACATCCGATTTTTGTTCAGCCGTCATCAATCGCTGCTCGGCTCATTCATGGGAACGATGGGCGAGTTGCACCGTGTTCTGAAATTCGTTTTCCAAGGCAAACTGAAACCGGTGATCGATAAAGTTTACCCGATGGCGGAAATCGCGGCTGCGCACCAGCGGTTGGAGAACAAAGAGCAGTTCGGGAAAGTAGTCGTCGTACTCTGAACTATGAACAGAGTTCTATCCACTGTGATCCTCGCGCTGGCGCTCGGCTTGCAGGCGCAAACCCCACCGGATGCCGCGGAATTGACCAAGCTGCTGAAAGACTTCCTGGCTGGGGCATCGCGTAACGACGCTGCCATGCACGACCGGTTTTGGGCCGATGACTTGATCTATACCAGCTCGGCGGGCAGGCGGATGGGCAAGGCCGATATTATGCGCGACGTAAGCTCGTCGCGTCCGGCCAAGGCCGGAGCGGCAGCCACCGTTTATAGCGCTGAAGACATCCGCATTCAACAGTACGGCAATACCGCGATCGTCGCATTCCGCTTAATCGGGACAGCGGAAAGGGCGGGGAAGACCGAGACCAACAATTATCTGAACACAGGCACTTTTCTCAAGCGCGGCGGTAAATGGCAGGCGGTGAGCTGGCAATCGACCAAGATGCCCAGCGGTCAAAAAGGTAGTAGCCTTAGCGAATGGGCTTTCGCAGGTCGGGGACCTGCGCCACGACCTGCGCCAACGCTGGCGCTTCGATGGCCTGAGCCAGCGCCATAGATGCCCAGCCGGTAGCCCACGCGCTGATCCATTGGTCGCCGCCGTAAGGGAAGCCGCTTTCGAAGTACACCTGAAATTTAGGCGCTCGGCTCACGACATGCCATGAGCCATCCGCCGCCTGCGTGCCAAGCAGAAACTTCACGCCCTTTTGATAAGCCGGATCGGTCGGCGGAACGCCTCCCGCAGCCGCGAGAGTATATAAAGATTCGCCGGTAGCGTAGGCGTCGGAGGAGAACTCGTCGCGTTGCCGCCACCCGCCGTCGGACTGTTGCAAAGCCAGGATCGCCTTCGTAAAACGGCCTAACTCCCGAGCATCCGCGCCAGCCCAGTGCAAGCCGAGCACCTGCATATTTCGGTCCTCCGCATTGAGCGCCTTAGCGGACTGCAGCCACTGCTTCGCTTTGGCAATGCGCCCGTTCATCTCGGTGGCGCGGCCGGGCGGGGCGTAGACCTTTAACGCACGGATCGAGAGGGCCGTACGGAAGATATCGCCCTCTTCGGCGGGAGGCCGTGAAAGACCCATGTAGTGCCACGAGCCGTCGGCTAGCTGCTGGGCGGCGATGGTTGAGGCCATAGCGTCGGTCATCTTATCGGGAGCATAACTCATGGCCGCCAAACCGGCTGTCGAATAGCCTGTGATTTCGGGGATGAGAAGATCCATCCGCTCGTACAACGCTTCCGCCGGATACTGAATTTTGACCATCTGGACGCGCTCGCGGGCAGCGCCTTCATCCACGCGAAGACCCTTGGCGCGGGCCTCTGCGACGGCCATGTCGGTAATGCCCTGGCTATGACAGGCGGCGCAACCGCTGCTGGCGAAGAACTGGTGAGTGGTACGCTCGAGCAGCGCCACGCTGCGCTCCACCGCGGCTCTCGGTTCCACCGCGACAATGGCAGCGACGGGAATGGGGCGTGGGACATCCTCAGTCTTCGTTTTTAGCAGCTGGATTCCGGTAGGAAGTGCGATCTTGCGCGCCCAATCGTGCGCAGTTTCACCGAGGACACTCTTGGGCTCCAGCTTTGCGCCGTGGTCGAGCAGCAGCCGGATTATGGCCGGGTCCTGGTGGTCGGTTCCCACGGCCAGCATAAGCGGAGTCATGTCGCGAACATCCTTCACGTTGACGTCGGCACCCGCGTCCAGAAGGGCTTTAATCAACTCCGGGGGGCCGAAGGCCGCCGCCATCCCCAACGCGGTGATAGAGCCAAACTGCGGAGTACCCGCCTTGGGAGCGAGACCGGGATACATGAATGGCGCAAGGGACACTGCATTGACCTGGGCGCCTTTGGCGAGCAAAATCTTTACGGCGCGGACGTTGCCGTTAGCACCGGCGCTGGCAATCAGCGGCGACAAGCCGAGTGCGTTGGCGGCATTCACGTCGACGCCGGCATCGATGATCAGGCGAATAGTCTCGGTGTCATTGCCGGCGGCGGCGGCGTTGAGGACGGTGTTCTTGAACGAGTCCGTTATCTTTGCGTCCGCGCCTTTGGCCAGCAACAGGCGCACCGTATCGGCTGAGTGGTCGGTCATGGCCGCCAGAAACAGCGCAGTGCGTCCGCGCTTCGAAGCCGTGTTGATATTGGCGCCGTGACTGAGCAACAGTTTCACCTTGGCCAAGTCGGTGGCCGACCAGATCAGCGCGGTCGATCCGAATTCGTTCTGAGCGTTGACGTCAGCGCCCTGGGCGAGCAGGAATTTCATCGCGTCCACCGAGCCCGCCGCCGCGGCGTACATCAGCGGGGTCTCGCCGCGCCCGTCCTTGATGTTGGCATCCGCTGCATCGTGTACTAACGAGCGAAGACGCGCCAGATCATTGGCTCGGATAGCGTTGTATAAATCGTCGCTGGCAGGGCCGGCCGCAAGCGCGATGCCCGCGGTCAACGTGAAAATGGCAAAACAAATCCCCGTGGCTTTCATAACCACCTCCGTTCGACTGTCGTTTGGACCTAGTATACATCGGCGGAAGACGGCGTCTGTGTTAGGATTGAAGACTAGACCGCTAGTCATGATTCGTGCCTATCGCGGCATCCTACCCAAGATTGCCGCTTCTGCTTACATCGATCCCAGCGCCCAGGTGATTGGAGACGTGGTCGTCGGCGAACGTTCCAGCATCTGGCCCAATGTCACTGCGCGCGGCGATACCAATTCCATCCGCATCGGTGACGACAGCAACATCCAGGACAACTCGGTGCTGCATTGCGATCCTGGAATATTCGCGCTCGCGATCGGCAATCGCGTCACGATCGGACATCTGGCCATGCTGCACGGCTGCACTATCGAAGACGATTGCCTGATCGGGATCGGCGCGGTGATTCTGAATGGGGCGAAGATAGGGAAAGGATCGGCGATCGCCGCCGGGGCGGTGGTTCCGGAAGGGGCCGATGTGCCTCCGGAAAGCATGGTGATGGGCGTTCCGGCCAAGGTCAAGCGGCAGGTGACCGAGCAAGAGGGCCAGCGTTTTCGCGAGAACGCCAGGCACTATGTCGAGGCTGCCCGGATCTATAAAAATGAAACGGCCGGAGATGCCGCTGGCATCAAGGACGAAGCGGCCGGATGAAGTCAGCGCCGCCCGCGTCTAACTAAGGATTCAAGATCGATGATCAAAGCCGTCAAAGGCACACGCGACATTCTTCCTCCCTCCAGCACCGCCTGGAACCTGGTGGAAGCGATTTCGCGCGAGGTTTTTCGCCAATACAACTACCAGGAGATCCGCACGCCAATCCTGGAAGAGACGGCGCTGTTTGCGCGCGGCGTGGGCGAAGAGACCGATATCGTGAGCAAAGAGATGTACACCTTCGAGGATCGCGACGGCAGTTCGCTCACGCTGCGGCCGGAAGCGACGGCGTCGGTTATGCGCGCCTACATCGAGCATCGCCTGGACCAGATTCCCGGACTGCAAAAGCTGTACTACATCGGACCGATGTTCCGGCGCGAGCGGCCGCAGAAGGGCCGCTACCGGCAGTTTTATCAGATTGGCGCGGAGGCGATCGGGTCGGAATCGCCCGCCGTGGATGCCGAAGTAATCGAGATGGTGGTGGAACTGCTGCGGCGCGTGGGGCTGACGGGCTTCCAGCTTTATCTGAACTCGGTGGGTGATCAGAATTGCCGGCCGCAGTATGTCGCGCTGCTCAAAGAGAAGCTTCGGGACGTAGCGTCGAAATTGTGCGGTGATTGCCAGCGCCGGGCCGAGACGAATCCGCTGCGTGTGCTCGATTGCAAGGTGCCCGAGGACCAGGAAATTATCAACTCGCTGCCGTCGATCCAGGATCATTTGTGCGAGCCGTGCCGAACGCATTTCGCTGCCGTGCGGGTGCATTTGGACGATCGCGGAATCCCTTACGAAATCAAGCCTCGAATGGTGCGCGGCCTCGATTACTACATG
>DATHOT010000048.1:0-8688 GCA_035484655.1 Bryobacteraceae bacterium
GCGATCCAGATGTTCCACGAGCCTGCCGCGCACACCGACGGCGACACCATCGTCTTTTTCCGACGCTCCGACGTGGTGAGCGCCGGCGACCTCTTCGTGACTACCAGTTATCCGATCATCGACATCGACCGAGGCGGCAACATTCAAGGCGTCGTCAAGGCGTTGAACCACATCCTGGATATCACTATTCCCGCCGAGAAGCAGGAAGGCGGCACTTATGTGATTCCCGGGCACGGGCGGCTTTGCGATGAAGCCGACGTGGTCGAATTCCGCGATATGACGACCATCATTCGCGATCGCATTCAGGACATGGTCAAGAAGGGCATGACGCTCGAGCAAGTGAAGGCCGCCAGGCCAACGCGCGATTATGATCCACGCTACGGCGCCGAGACGGGTTTCTGGACCACGGATAAGTTTGTCGAGGCGGTTTACAAGAGCTTTAAGAAGTAGCTACCGCGCCTCACAAGCGGTCGGAGCCCATCCACTCGCATCGGCCTGTTTCTTGAAGTGCGTGCTGGTGATGAATTCCTGCTGCAAATACTGCGGATCATTGATGATGGTCGTCACGATGAGCCAGGAGTCGCCGTTCGGCTCGTTGGTGCGATCGAAATATTCGGTCATGACCGCGTTGCCGCTATAGGGCACGCCATTCTTCCGCAGGTATCCGGGACGCATATGCGTGGTAACTACTCTCAGGGTGCCGGCGCGCGGCTGTCCCGGTCGAACGGCCGCTGCCCCTCCGCCGCCCATGCCTCGGCCGGCCGGCGGCACATCCCAGGTCGCAGCGGAGAATCCTTGCCAGGTTGGTTCTCCAGCAGGCACCTCGGTCGCGCCAAAATGGAGCAAGCGAGTCTGCGTTCCGGCGTCGGTTTCGATTTTCAACGTACGGTCGTCGTTCCAAGTGATATGCAGCCGCCCCGGGACTCGCATGATAGCGGCCGCTCCGTACGATTTGCACTGGTTGCCGGAGGCTTCGTCCTTGGCTGGATCCCAGGCGTCGGCCATTTTCCTTCCTTCGGGATTCAGCGGGAGGCTCGCATAGTCGCCTTTCGCCGGGGTGACCATGCGATAACGCCAGTCCTCGGTAACGATGGACACCCAATAACCGGAGAGATCCATGGGGGCTGCGTCTTTAGGCGATAAGGGAGGACCGGCTTGTGCACCACCACGACCCTGCGGAAGAGCGGGCAGCGTGAGCAGTAGTGCTGCTGCAAGCAACGCGGCGCGTCTTCCCAGAATCTCGTGATTCATCTACTGGAATGCGCCTATTGAACCACGCCGGACCATTTCCAACCATCCGATGGCCGGCTAATGGAGCGCATGCGGATTCGATGATCTGCGGGATTGCGCCCGGGATTGCCACTAACGATGACGTGGTCGCCGGGCTTCAGGGTGTCTCTCGAGACGCCTTCCCGGCTCAACTGGCCACCGCCACCCCATTCAACCGCCCAGGTCTGGGCCTCGCCCTTGTCATCGGGAGCCTCAATATGAACGAACGAATGTGGATTCCTGAACAGGAACTGTACCAGTTTTCCTTCCACCGTGACGGTCTGGTCCTCAAAGTAGGTCGCGGCGAAGGAATGATGGGCGTAAGCAGCAGCGGCGAAAACAAACGCTGCAGCCATCAACAGAAATAGCGATTTACGTTTCATGATCTTCCTCTTGAGAAACAGGATGCTCCACTCCAGCGCTGCTCAGACCAGCGAGGATCATCCTGATTCTTGGTCTCCGTTCAGATCCCAGTCTACGTTATCTCAAGTCGAATTGCACGGCTTGCAGGAACTGCACTTTCTTAAACAGAATCATGACCTTGTGGCGCGGGACGGAGGGGAAATCGGGAGCGGAAGCATCCAAGGCCTACGTCACGTTTCTGTTCACAGAAGTGGATTTTCTGCAAGCAATCGACGCCGGTTTAGACTAACGTCTGGAGAAGCAGTTACAGGGATTGGCTTGTTCAAAAAGGTCTAGACGCAGCATTGAAGGGCTCAAAGGGGGTCGCTATGTTCGCTAACCTCAGGATTTCCCAACGGTTCGTCACGTACACGATCTGCGCCCTACTGGGCCTTGCAGCGATCGGGCTTAGTCGCCTGGATGCGCAAGCCTCCAATGCAACTATCGGTGGAACGGTCACCGATAGCTCGGGCGCGACGATCGCGGGCGCAGCCATCCAAGTGAGGAATGTCGGAACTGGAATCGCCCAGAGCGCCACCAGCGATCAACAAGGCCGGTATAGGGTGCCGGATCTGGTGATCGGGGAATACGAGGTGCAAGCCACGAACCCGGGCTTCCAGACGGTGGTCCACAAAGGGATCACGCTTACTGTCGGTAGCAGCCCGGTGGTCGACTTCGCCCTTCCAGTTGGACAGGCACAGCAGACCATCACGGTAGAAGCCGAGGTTTCGCAAGTCGACACGCAATCGACGGCGGTGGGCGCGTTGGTGGAGGGAGCGCAGATTCGTGACCTTCCGCTTAATGGCCGCAACTTTACCCAACTAATGACGCTGGCGCCGGGCGTGACACAGATCCCGCTGGGCGCTCCTGGCGCGGGAAGCACCTTTTACGGCAATGGACAGAAATATTCCATCGCCGGGTCGCGACCTTCGGGCCAGGCGTATCTGTTGGATGACCAGGACATGAACAACTTCTGGAACAACGGACCCGGCGCCGGTGGTCTAGGCACGGCGCTGGGAGTGGAGGCCATTCAGGAATTCCAGGCTTTGACCAACACCTACAGTGCGCAGTTCGGCGGCAACGGCGCGGTGATCAACGCGTCCAGCCGATCGGGAACGAACGCTTTCCATGGGTCGGCATTCGAGTTCTTGCGCAATAACAAATTGGAGGCGCGAAACTTCTTTGACGGAGCGAGCCCGCCCACCTTCCGACGCAACCAATTCGGAGGTAGCGTGGGAGGCCCGATCAAGAAGGACAAAGCGTTCTTTTTCGTCAATTACGAAGGATTACGGCAGACTCAAGTGGTCACCAATCTGGTCACCGTTCCGGATGAGTGCGCCCATCAGTTCTTGACATCGACAGCTACGCCAAACGTCTGTGGTCCGCCGGTGTCACAAGTCGGCACCACCTTCGGCATCAATCCGGCGGTCCAGCAATCCATCCGCAACACCATGGCTCTATGGCCGAATACCGCATTCAACGAACTACTTGCGGGCGGAAACCCTAGCGGCACGGGACAAGCTTACGTTCTAGATCCAAACATCGGAAACGAGAATTACGTAATCGCGCGCATGGATTACACTTTTTCGACCAAGGATACGCTGTTCATGAGGTACGTCCTGGACAAGGCCACCCGGAACTTCACCACCGGCATTCCATATTGGCCGGAGCTCGATACCACCCGAGACCATTTCGCCACCATTGAAGAGCGGCGCGTTATTTCACCGAAAGTCATCAACAGCGCCCATGTCAGCTTTGCGCGCACGTGGGAGGATGCCAACGTCTATGGTTCTCCGACGGTAAGCAACGGCGTCGTAACACCCGGGACGATCACCAGCACAGGCGTTCATCCGCTGCAGTTCTTCGGCACCGCGGCGGGACGCGAGGATGGCACCATTGCTACGTTCTCTGGCCTTACCGCCATCGGCGCCAGCACTACCCTGCCCTTTTATCTGGTTCCCAACAAATTCACTTACGGCGACGACGTCATCTGGACCTCGGGTTCGCACAGCATCAAGTTCGGCGGCAATGCGATGAGGCTTCAGGAAAACACCTGGGCTCCTTTCGTGGTGGGCGGTAACTGGACCTTCCCGAATCTGACTGCGTTCCTGCAGGGAACCGCGTCTCAGGTGCAAGGCCAGGTTTCCGACATTCAGAATCCCACCGCGGATGCCACCAAAGACTACCGCTACTGGATCTTCACGCCGTACATTGACGACCAGTGGAAGGTCACTAGCAAGCTAACGGTCAACCTTGGGCTGCGCTATTCGCCCACCACCATGATCGGCGAGATTCGCCATCAGATGTACAACCTGATCAATCCAACCGTGCCTGGTGGAGAGTTCGTGCCCGTTAAGACTTCGACGGCGACCAATCCCTCCCTCCGCAACTGGGATCCGCGCGTGGGGCTGGCGTGGGACCCGTTCGCCGATCACAAGACCTCGGTTCGCGCCAGTTTCGGTATGTTTCACAATGTGGTCTATTCACGGGATCTCAATTACTGGCTGCAGCCGCCATTCCTGACCGCGACCCAAACCTCAGCGCAGGGCCTTCTCTATCCAAACCTGTTCTCGAACCTCGGGCCGGGCGCAAATGTCGTCAACGTTCCGACCAACGGAACGCTGAGCATAACCAACGGCGATTATTATGGTGTTCATTCCACCCCTTATCAGATGCAGTGGAACTTTAATATCGAGCGCGAACTTGTTACAAATACTGTACTTACTATCGGCTACATTGGCACCCACAATCTGCACATGTTCATCCAGCGGGACTTCAATTACCCGGTTCCGTGTCTGGCGCCGAACTCAGGCTGCTTTTACGATGGCGCGGCGACTTATTCGAGCGCTACCGGCGTTCCGAATCCACGGCTCGATTCTCAGTACAACAGCCTGCAACTCGCCGATAACCTGGCCGACTCCCACTACGAGGCGCTGCAGACCAGCCTGGATCATCGCTTCTCGCACGGCTGGCAGATGCAAGTGTCTTACACGTTTTCAAAATCGATCGACAATGGCTCGGGCACTTACGGTTTGGATGGCGGCGGAATTTCATCGCAGCCGCTCAACGCCGCTGTGGATCGCGGGCTTTCTAATTTCAACCGCACGAATAATTTCCGGGTCAGCGGAGTTTACAACCTGCCGTATCATGGACACGGCTTTACGGGCGCCGTGCTGGGCGGCTGGGAACTCGCCGGAGCCTTTACGTATCTGTCGGGCGCGCCCTTCAACCCAACGTCGGCTCCGAACCGTGTGTTTACCGGTACCGGCTCCAACACCGGGCGTCCGAACGTGGTGGCCGGCTGCAATCTCTACTCCGGCTTCCAAACTTTAAGCGCGTGGTTCAATACCGGCTGCTTCACATTGCAGCCGATCGGCACATATGGAAATGCGGGCCGAGACACAATCATCGGCCCCAATCTCTGGAATCTGGATAACGCCCTGGATAAAAATTTTAGGATTTCGGAGCGGTTCAATTTGCAGTTCCGGGCGGAAGCGTTCAACATCTTCAACCATCCGTCGTTCCAGCTCCTGGCGTCCAACACGCAAATCTTCGCGGGAACGGCGCTCAATGCGAGCGCGGGAAAGATCCAGGCGACCAACAGCTCGCCACGCCAGATCCAACTGGCGCTCAAGCTTGTCTTCTGAACTGTTCTCGACCCTCCGGGTTAAGATTGTCTGCATGCGGTATGGCATTGCAGGCGCGCTGATGGCGGCGTCAGCTCTTGCCGCCAGCACTGCATCCGGCAGCATCACTTTTAATAGGGATGTTCTGCCGATCCTCCAGAAGAATTGCCAAGTCTGCCACCGGCCCGGCGAAATCGGACCGATGCCGCTGCTTGCATACGATAATGCACGTCCCTGGGCCAAGGCCATCAAAGCCTCCGTGCTTAGCCGGAAGATGCCGCCATGGCTCGCGGATCCCCAGTACGGTCACTTCAGCAATGATCGCAGGCTCAGTGATGAGGATATCCATAAGCTCGTGATGTGGGTGGACGCCGGGGCGCCGGAAGGCGAGGCAAAGGACAAGCCGCCGGCTGTTCAATGGACCGAGGGCTGGAACATCCGCCCGGATCTTGTGCTTCAAATGCCGGATCCTTATAAAATTCCTGTCACCGGCACTCTCCCATACGTCTACATCGTCATCCCGACTGGATTTCGGAGCGACACCTGGGTGACCGCCGCCGAAATCCGCCCCAGCGCGCGTTCGGTAGTGCATCACATTATCGCGGTGGTGCGGCCTCCCGGGTCGCTTTGGATGAAGGATGCAAAGCCATTCGTGCCGTATGTCCCCAGCGCCGAGGCCGAGCAAGCTTCCGATCCACAATCCGATCCGGTAAACATCAGTTACGAGCTTCTGGCCGGCTACTCGCCGGGAATGCAGCCGCAGCGTTTTGATATGGATCATTCAGCCAAGTTGATACCGGCGGGCTCGGACATTGTGCTGCAGGTACACTACACGCCCAACGGCAAGATTACCTTTGAGGATCAAACGAGAGTCGGTTTGGAACTGGCGAAGCAGGCACCCGAAAAGAGGTTTATGTCGGCTGTGGCGGCGGCGAACAATTGGACCATCGGACCGGGAGACCCAAATGCGGAGGGCCACGCCAAACTGACATTCGGCGAGCCGGTGGAGCTGGTTTTCATGCAGCCTCATATGCACCTGCGCGGGAAGGATATGACCATCCGCCTGGTTTATCCAACCGGTGAGTCCGAGACGATGCTGAACGTGCCGCGCTACGACTTCCAGTGGCAGATCATTTATTACCTCGATAAACCGCGCCGGTTGCCCAAAGGTACGCGCGTGGAAGTGACGGCGCATTGGGATAACTCGGTAAACAATCCGAACAATCCGGATGCGACCGCGACGGTGAAATGGGGAAACCAGAGTTGGGACGAAATGTTGAGCTTCGCGATGGGCGTGATTATAGACCGGGATTAGCAAAATTGAACGATCGGTGAGAGGGAAACCGGAAAAATGGCTGAGCCAAAGATGAAATGGGACACCTCATACGAATGGAAAGCGGTGACGCTGCTGGGTCTCGGATTCGGCCTGGTTGGGCTGGACCGCTGGATCATCGCGCCGCTGTTCCCCTTCATGATGAAAGACCTGAACCTGGGCTATCAGGATTTAGGAAACCTGATCGGCATCCTGGGGCTCTGTTGGGGTGTTTTCGCAATTGTGATGGGCGGAGTGTCCGACCGGATCGGACGCCGCAAGGTCCTGATCCCCGCGATTCTTCTGTTCTCTCTGCTTTCGGGCCTGTCGGGACTGGCGACCGGCTTGGCGAGCTTGATCATCATCCGGGCGATCATGGGGCTCACGGAAGGGTCCTATTGCCCCACCAGCTTCGCCGCGACCAATGAGGCTTCGGCACCCAAGCGGCGCGGATTCAATCAAGGCATCCAGCAGTGTACCTTCGCGCTGTTCGGTCTCGGTTTCGGACCGATCATCGCCACCCAACTTATGGCCGTTGTGCCGAGCT
Source organism: Bryobacteraceae bacterium (assembly GCA_035484655.1). Lineage (GTDB taxonomy): Bacteria > Acidobacteriota > Terriglobia > Bryobacterales > Bryobacteraceae > Palsa-89. The sequence goes on from DATHOT010000048.1 coordinate 7,157, forward strand.
GGCGCTGGGTGTTCTTTATCGTCGCGATCCCGGGCTTTATTCTGGGTACGCTGATGTACTTTGTGCTGCGCGATGCCGTTACGCAAAAGGCGGTGGCCAAGAGCACCGAAAGCAGCGGCCGCTGGGTAGAGATTTTCCGCAGCCGCAACATTGTGCTGTCGATGGCCGCGCTCCTGTGTGCGATGACGGGCGTGTTTGTGCTAAGCGCGATGGTGCCCAATTACTTGGTGGATTATCTACATCTCACGCCTGGGCAGATGGGTTTTGTGATGTCGGCCATCGGCTTCGGCGGCTTCGTTGGACAATTTGGTATTCCCGGATTGTCGGACGTTTTCGGCCGCAAGATCATGGCGATTCTGGGCTTCGTAGGTGCGGCTATATTGCTCTACATTTTCACGGCGATCGGCGCCAATCCACCCGTGCTATTTGGGGTGCTGTTCGTGATCACGTTTTTCTGCCTGGGGTTGATCGCCCTGCTGACCGGACCGATCGCGACCGAATCGGCGCCGGCCGGCTTGGTCTCATCGGCAATTGGCATCGTAGTGGGCGCGGGTGAAATATTCGGCGGCGGAGTCGCGCCGGTGCTCGCGGGATATATCGCGCAGCACTACGGCATCCAGAACATTCTGTACCTGGCGCTAGGCGGTGTAACCCTCGGCATTTTGGTCTGCTTGTTCCTGAAGGAGACTGCTCCCAAGAAACTGGAGTCGCCGGAAAAGCAGGTAGGGGCGGAAGCCGCGGCGTAGCTTTCGCTAACTCTGTCGCCGGTACGACGCCGGCGAAACTCCGACATGCCTCAAGAACCAGTTCGACAAATGGCTCTGAGACGAAAAGCCTGAAGCCAAGGCCACATCCACAATCGGAGTGTCGCTATTGCGCAGCAGCTCTTTGGCGCGTTCTATGCGGCGAGCCAGCACATATTGATGCGGAGACTGTCCGACGGCGGCTTTGAACGCGCGAGCCAGATACAGCGGACTAATTTCTACTTCCGAGGCCATCGCCTCCAAACTCAAGTCGCCATCCAGGTGCGCCTCGATAAAGTCGATCAGGCGGCGCATTCTCCACCCTGACATGGCCTTGGTGACCGGCATCCGGACCGGCCGCGAACGCGTGGAATGCATGCGCGCCAAGTGAACTCCCATCATCTGCGCCAGGGTGTCTATATAGAGCCCGTCTTCCGCCGTGCCGTCCCGCAAGGCAGTGGTGATCGCAATAGCGAGTTGCTCGAGCAGCGGATCGAGAATCGCGAAGCGCGGCACCAGTTCGGCCGCCGAAGGGTCGCAGCCGTACATCTCGCCGACAGCCTGCTCATAAATGGACTGCCGCAAGTAAACCTGAAGGATCTCGGGATGACCGGAATGTTGCCACTGCGTGATCGCTTCGCCCGGCGTGAGGCAAATGCGGCGAGGTCCGATCAGGGCCTGATCCCGCGCGGCGCCTTCGATCCTGCGCATCACCTCGGTCGGACGCGACAGATGATAAATCAACGAAGGGTGATGAATGGCCGGCTCAGTGGCCTGGAACGGCGCTTC
>DATHOT010000049.1:0-12117 GCA_035484655.1 Bryobacteraceae bacterium
CAGTCCGATGCTTGTCCGCAGACCGTTCCACGCAAAGAAGAGCGGCAGCAGTAAGGCGAGCGTTCGCGGATTCCAGACGCTTTCGCAGCTCTGTTTCCAGCGGTCCGCCCTTGGGCATCATAAGGCCCGGCTGAAGCCAGGAGAAGAATCAGCAACAAGGGGCGAACCAGGAAATACATAATGAGTACATAAATAGCCGGCAATCCGAACTGGAGCAGCAGCGACATGCTCCCTCCACTGTTCCGTGCGACCACCGATATGATCGCCAGCAGGCACCACGCAGTTACATCGTCGACCCGGGCACACGATTTGGCGAACGTGCCCGCCCGAGTATTTGTCAATTTTCGATCCGCCAGAATGCGCGCCGGCACCGGAAACGCGGTAATGCTCACAGCCGTGCCAAGAAACAGCAGAAACGCCAGCCGGGAGCCGCTTCCGAATTGAGGGTAGAGCCGGCGTGCGAGAACGGCACCGCAAACAAAAGACGCCACGATGCTGGCCATGCTGGTGAACACCACTGTCTTGGCGGAACCACCAATTGCCTCAGGCCGGACGTCCAGACCGACCACGAACATGAAAAGCACGAGGCCCACCTGGCTGAGCGTATAAAGTGGCCCGAGGCCGGCCAGCGGAAACAGGCGGCCCATCGTTGCGGGCGAGAAATGTCCGAGCATGGATGGACCCAGCAGGATGCCCGCAGCCGATCCATTTCAATGCAGCGGAAACGATCCGGGCAGTCACCAGGATGACGACCATCTGAAGAAACAGCAGTCTTAGTTCAGGCATCCCCCGATTGCGAAACGCTCAATTATAAGAGAGCGCCTTCGACGGGCAAGAAGTCAGGCCGCGGCGGCCTTCTCTTTATCGGAAGCGGCCGTTCCGCGGCACATGGCTTCGAGTTCCTGGAAGGTGGGCCGGACAGAAGAAGGCACCCCGCGCCGCGCAAATTCCGTCGCAGTAATCGGCGGCGCGCCTTTGCAGAACGAAAGGATGCCTAATCGCAGCACGTTGAAATAACGCCCCTCCTCGTCCAGATTGAGGGTCAGTTTGGCGGCCATCGGCCCGAGGAATCCGTAACACATCAGAATTCCCAGGAACGTCCCTACCAGCGCCGCGGCGACTTTCTTTCCGATTTCGTCCGGAGGGCCTCCCAGAGCGCCCATCGTGATGACAACACCCAACACCGCGGCGACGATTCCGAGCCCGGGCAGTGAGTCGGCCGTGCTGGTCAGAGCGCTGATGGGAGCGTGTTCCTCCGAGTGCTGAACTTCCAGGTCGAGTTCCATGATGTTATCGAGATCGTAGGTCTCGATGCCGCCGCCGATGAACATGCGCAGGGTGTCGCAAACAAAATAGAGAGCGTGCTTGTTCTTCAGGAATGCCGGATACTTGCTGAATACCGCGCTTTTCTCCGGATCGTCCATATCGGCTTCGAGCTTGGGCAGCCCATTCTTGCGAGCAACCGTGAACAGGTCGTAAAGCATCTTGAGGTTTTCGAGGTAAAACTTCTTGTCGCGAGAGTGAGGGAAAAAGACGTCCTTGATGCCCGTGAGGAGCTTCATGACGGTCGAGAGGGGATTGGCGATCAGGATCGTGCCGGCTGCGGCCCCCATAATGATGAGGATTTCGGCCGGTTGAAGGAGCACGAGGATCTGCCCGTGCTCCATAAGATAGCCGCCAACAATGGAGCCGATGACGACTAAGATCCCTATGATCGCAAACATGGTTTAGTGGAGGAGTTCCCCACTTCGCCATATCGGCCATAACAACGCTGAGTTTTGGGTTACATTCGGCGTTGGGTTGTCGCGCACCTTGCCGTAAGTTACATATCGGCCAGCGCGCGACGTTATTACCCGGGTTGGTCTGCCGGACTCATCATTCCCTGGACTTTTTCCAGCAGGGTTGTTTCGGCCTGTGACAGCCGGAGCGTCGCGCTAACCGTGCCCGCATTTACGCCGTGCCGGAGCATTTCCAATGCCTCGGCACGCCGGTCCGTGCTCAGGCCCGTCGGGGGGATGTACGGGCGCGGATCCGAAGGTGCCGGCCGCGCTTCCGATTTCTCTGTTTTCAGTTGACCGATCTCCGATTGCAAAGCCTCGATCGACCGGCGTAGCTCCGCGTTTTCCGCCGACAGATGCGCGCGGCCCTCCTTTACAGATGTGACCAGAAACCAGATGATGGCCACCGCCACCACCAGAGCTCCGTCGGCGATGATCAGAATCAAATTGATATCCATTGTCAGTTCTCCAGAGTCAGGCAGCACGCCTGCTTTATATAACTCCCATCGAAATTACTGTCAGTTCCGGCGGTACCTCATTATGCGAAAGCACAAACAGATTCGGCATCTTGCTTTCCAGAATCTGCCGGATGAAATAGCGAACGGCTGACCCCACGATCATGACGATCGGCGCCTCGGGTTTCGACCCGGAACGCTCCAGTCTTTGAAGCAGCGCGTTGATCACTTCCGGCGATGCATTGATCGTGCTGGTCTGGTCCCCGTGCTGGATTGACGACTCGAAAGCGCGTTCCGCGGCCGGGTCCAGGAAGTATGCCGGCAATTCGCCCGACTTGTTGAGGAACGGCCGTACGATGCTGCGGCGGATCGACTGCCGGACAAATTCCGTCAGCAGAATCGGATTGCGCGTTGCGGGCGCGGCTTCGGCTATCGCCTCCAAAATCGACATGGCGTCTTTGATCGGAGCACGTTCGCGCAGGAGGTTTTGGAAAATACGCTGTATCACTCCGACCGGAACCAGTTTGGGCACCAGGTCCTCGACCAGTTTCTGGTTCTCTCCCGAGACGCGGTCCAGAATCTTCTTCATGTCGTTGCGGGAGAACATCTCGTGGGCGTGCCGTTTCGCGAACTCGGAGATATGGGTGCCCATTACGGTCACCGGGTCGACCACCGTGTATCCCGCTTCACGCGCCTCTTCGGCTTTGACGGCCGGCACCCACAGGGCTGGGATGCCGAACGCCGGATCCTTCGTCGCGGTTCCGGCAATCTGCTTCATGGGCTTGCCAACGGCGATGGCCATCTCGCATCCGGCCGGCATTTCGTAACGCGCGATTTCGACGCCTTTCAAACAGATGGCGTATTCGTGCGCCTTGAGCGAAAGATTGTCTTTGAGGCGAACCGCCGGCAGGATGTAACCGAGTTCGCTGGCCAGTTGCTTTCGGATCGCGCCGATGCGGCGGAGCAGCGGCGAATCGGCTCCGCCTTCCACGAACTTCACCAGACCGAGGCCCACTTCAACGGCCAAAGCATCCACCTTCAAAAGGTCTTCGACGTTTTCCTTCGACGCTGCCGGAGCGGCGGCGTCCGTGGCTTCTTTCGATGGCGCGAGCAGAGCGGTGGCGCGCATCCGCCACGCTACCGTCGCCGCCCCGCTGCCCAGGACAATGAACGGAACCTTGGGCAATCCCGGGAATGCTGCCAGCGCAAGGAGCACGCCGGCCGTGAACATGATCGGCTGCCATTTTCCGAAGATCTGGGTGGTGAACTGCGCGCCGAGTTTTGAATCGGAGTTGGCGCGCGTGATGATCATGGCTCCGGAAACGGAAATCATCAGCGCCGGAATTACCGTGACCAGACCGTCTCCGATAGTGAGAATCGTGTAAGTCTGGATCGCGCGCTTCAGATCCATGCCATGCTGGAAGACCCCGATCAAAAAGCCCGCGACAATGTTGATGCCCGTGATCAGAATGCTGGCCATCGCGTCGCGCTGGGTGAAACGGGAGGCGCCGTCCATCGCGCCGTAAAACTCGGCTTCCGCGGCCAGCCCTTTGCGGCGGGCGCGGGCCTGGTTTTCGTCGATCAGGCCGGCGTTCAGATCGGAATCGATCGACATCTGTTTGCCAGGCAGCGCATCGAGGGTGAATCGGGCTGTGACTTCCGAAATGCGCACCGCGCCATGGTTGATGACGACATACTGAATCGCAATCAGGATAAGGAAGATCACGGCGCCGATGATGTAGTTGCCGCCAACCACGAAATTCCCGAATGATTCGATCACCTGTCCGGCCGCCGAGGTCCCCGTATTGCCATTCAGCAGAATCAGGCGCGACGACGACACGTTCAGAGCGAGCCGGAACAGGGTCAGGAGAAGAAGTGTCGTGGGAAAAACGCTGAAGTCGACTGGCCTCGAAAGATGGATCGAAACCATGAGCACCATCACCGAGAGCATGATGTCGACTACCAGCAGAAAGTCGAGCATGAAGCCCGGCATCGGCGTAATCAGCGCGACAATGATGGCGAAGACCGCGAGCGGCAGGGCCATTTCGGCGAAGGTGGCCGCCGTGATCTTCGCGGGGCCTTTCGCGTTCGGGGCGGCAATGGCGTTGGTCGGTGTCATGGGTTCGTTTTTTCGTTTATCTGCGAGTCAACTTGAAGATGTAAGCCAGAATTTCGGCGATGGCGCGATAGAGATGCGGCGGGATCTCCTGGCCCACGTCAACTGATTTGTAAAGCGCCTGTGCCAGGGGCGGATTTTCGATCAGCGGCACCTCGTTGGCGAGCGCCAACTGGCGAATGCGCAACGCCAGATAGTTCTTGCCCTTTGCCACCACCAGCGGGGCGGCCATCGACGCCGGTTCGTACTTCAGCGCTACGGCGAAGTGCGTCGGATTGACGATCACGGCCGTGGCGGTCGGTACGGCCTGCATCATGCGCTTGCGCGCCTGGTTGCGGCGAATGGCCCGGATTCTGGCTTTGATCTGCGGATTACCCTCGAGTTGCTTGTTCTCTTCCTTGACCTCTTCTTTGGTCATCCGCAGCTGGCTGCTGTTGTATCGGGTTTCACGCAACAGTTCCACGATTCCGAATACGAGGAACAGGCCGGCCGCTTTCCACAGCAGGCCCTTCATCTGGCTCGCTATGGCGACCAGGCCGGTGCGCACGCTGCCAAGCGGCAGCGCCATGAAGGTGTCCGCCTGAGCCGAGACGACAGTCCAGATCGCCGATACGAAGATTGGAAGGAGTATAAGGGACTGAATGAATCCGGAAAAATTCTGCCGGGGCAGCTGTCTGATCTTGCGCCACGGATTCAACCGCTGCGGATCGGGAATGAGCCTGGCCGGCGCGAACCCGAATTTCGTCACGGTGAACTGAATGGCCAGCCCGGTTACGACGAACCCGGCTCCGACGATCAGCATCGGGAACAGGCAGGCTGCGAGAAACACCGAACCCAGGTGCATCAATTCGGCCTGCGACATTTCCGTCGTGAAGGCGCGGCTGATGGCGGCGCGAAAGGTTGCCGCCGAGTAGCCCAACCAGTCGCCGCCTTTTGTAGTCAGAAGGGCAACAAAGATACAGAACTGGACGCCGGCGATGAAATGCCTCGCCTGAGGGACCGTTCCCTCTTCGCGAGCTTTCTGAAGCCGTTTCTTTGTCGGCTTTTCTGTTTTCTGATCCGCCATTGTCTCGGGTTAAAGAGGTCGATGCCGAAGCTAAATGCCAATCAGCGCCGGTATGGTTTCCAGCAACCTTCCCGCGTAGTCCTGATAGACGCGGGAAACCACTCCCATCAACATCGCCAGAATCGCGAGAATCGCCAAGGTTTTGGCCGGGAAGGCAAGCGCGTTGAGGTGCATCTGCGAATTGAGTCGGGAGAGCAGCGCCAGGGCGAGATCCACCATCATCAGAAGGCCGATAACCGGAAACGCCAGACGCAAGCCAGTGGAGAAGACAGTGGCGCCCATTCGAATGACTGCCTCCACGGTGACTGCCGTTATGGCGAAGGATCCCGGCGGCCGAGTCTCCAGACTGCGGGCAAAGATACGGATCACCTCGCGATGCAGACCCAGGGTGAAGAACAAAAGTCCGCCCACCGATTGGGCCAGAACGACAATCAGTCCGGAGTCCGCCTGCGTTGTCGGGTCGATGGTTGAGGCGAATGAATGTCCCGAATGCAGCGAGATCATTTGCCCGAAGAGGCCGAATGCTTCGGCAAGAAATCCGACCACCAATCCGATCGTCAGACCCAGCGCAGCCTCGCTCAGCAGCAAGCCTGCCAGCAGACCGGGTCCGGGAGTTACGTGAATGGCCGGCCACAACGGGAACAGCGCGACCGTCAGACTGAGGGAAAGGATGATGCGAATCGGTTCCGGGGCGCCGTTGAATCCGGGCATCGGCACAAAAATGAATGCGCCCGAGACCCTCGCCAGAACGAGCAGGAACGAGTACAGCGTCGCCACCGGGAGCGAAGGGTCAGCGTGCATAGCGGCCGAAGTCCCCCAACAAGGTGATCGTGTAGCCCATGGCCTTGTGCAACATCCAGGGCATCGTCACAATGATCGCCACCAATACAGCCGCCAGCCTCGGGACCGTATTAAAGGTCATGTCCTGAATCGAGGTGACGATTTGCAGCAGGCTGACAACGATGCTGGCAGCGAATCCTACTGCAAGTGCCGGCACGCATAGCCAGAACGCCATCATCAGGGCGTCGCGGATCAGTTGAACGGCGGAATCCGGCGTCATGAATACAAACTCTTCATCAATGAGCCGATCACCAGGTTCCATCCGTCCGCCAGGACGAAAAGCAGAATCTTGAAGGGCGCCGATACCATCACCGGCGGCAACTGCATCATGCCGATCGATACCGTGACAGACGCAATGACCAGGTCGATCACGAGGAAGGGCAGATAAAGAACCGCACCGATCTGAAACCCGGTTTTCAATTCCGAAAGGATGTACGCCGGCACAAGAATCTTCATGTCGAGGTCTTTCGGCGTGCGGGGAGCGGGCGCATGGGTAATATCGAGGAAAAGCTGAATGTCTTTCTCGCGGGCGAAGCGAACCAGGAAGTTCGCCAGGGGTTTGGAACCTTCGGTGAACGCCTCCGTGGTGGTCATCTTGCCCTCTTCCATTGGTTCCCAGCCCTTGTGGTAAACGTCAGTCGCAACCGGAGCCATGACCAGGGTAGAGAGGAACAATGCCAATCCGAGCAACACCTGATTGGACGGCGTTGTTTGTGTGCCCAGCGCCTGTCTGAGGAAATGAAGCACTACCGTGATACGCAGGAACGGCGTGACACACATGACCGCAGCCGGCAGAAGCGTCAGCACGGTCATGAGAATCAGGACCTGCATCGGCGCGCTGACGGACTGACCCCCGTCGATGAAACTCAGGCTGCTGCTCGCCGGCTTCGCCGGCGCAGCCACAGCATGCAGCGGAGCCAGGAGTAGTGAGAGTGCAGGCGCCAGGCTCCGGCATGAGTGCAGGCGCGGCAGACATAAGTGTCTGCGCCACTTCGTCATTGGATCGGGTCCTTGAGTTGGGCCAGCGACAAGCTTTCGATCGCCTGGCATCCTCCTGGCCAGCTCGCGACGAGGATCCCCCGGTCCGCCATCCGCACCAGGTGCAATGTGTGCGTGGGCGAAAGCGGAAGGCGATCGACATGAGTCAGAACGCCTGCCTTCTTCCTTTCGCCGCCGATGGCGAAGCGCGCAAGGCCTCGTTTCCTCAGCCACCACAAGGCGCCGCCCAGGAATCCAAAAACGGCCAGCACTGCCAGCATCTGCTGGAGATATTCCATGGTTTCCTAAGTCTTCAGATTGACCGTCGTCTGCGTCAGCTGATCCACTGTGGTGACGACCTTCGCGTTGGCTTCATAAGCGCTTTGCAGCACGATCAGGCTGGTCAGCTCCTGCGCGATATCGACTGTTGAAGACTCCAGCGATCCACCAAGAACCTGCCCGCGTCCGCCCGTATTTGCGGTGCCAACAGCAGGCAAAGCGGTCTGAGCTGTAGCCGCGTAATCATTACCGGCCACCGATGTAAGCGAGTCCGGATTGCGAATTGCCGCCACCGCGACCTGAGCCACTACCTGCTGCGTGCCGTCGGAATATTGCGCCATGACCTGACCGCCTGTAGCCATGGCGACGTTCAGCAGCTGCGCGGCAGCTTTGCCATCCTGAGAGTTCGCCGAAACAGCAGAGGCTTGCGCGAAATCAGTGACGGTCGGGACCCCGCTGGAATTGTAGAGATTCCAGTTGATGTTCAGGTCGGCGGCGCTGTCGGTCAGGCCGGTTATCGCTATCGGAACGGTACCTGTTGCCGCCGGCGGGTCCGTCAGTTGTCCACTGGAATTGAATGTCATTGTGCCGGGCGTCGCCAGGAGGTTGGTTGGAGTTCCGGGCGTTCCACCGGTTGTTGCGTTCCCCGGAACCGTGACCTGATAGTTCCACTGCAGCGGGTTCGCGGCGCTCTGCGTAAAGTTGAACGTGAGGATCATCGGGTTGCCCAACGAATCGATCACCTGTATCGGCGTCGAGAAGCTTCCAGGCCCGCCTCCCGCTGCGCCCGACGCATTGAGATTCAGGTCCAGGGAGACATTCTGCGTCGCGATGGGCGCACGGATCTGGCCTGTTTGCACCTGAATGTTGCTTACGGGTGCATTGGTATCCACCTGTCCGGAGCTGTTCAGCCCCCAGCCCTGGACGTTCTGGCCCGCGGTCGTAAGCAGGTTTCCGCTCGCATCAATCTGGAAATTGCCGTCGCGGGTGTAGAGCGTCTCCTTTGTCGAAGGGTCGCTCACCACAAAGAAGCCCTGCCCCTGAATCGCCGCGTCCAGAGAGCCGCCGGCGGTCTGAATGGCTCCCTGGGTGAACTGCTGGATTGTGACCGGGGGCGCAACGCCAAAGCCGACCTGCGTTTGTTCGAGGCCGGCGCCAAGCGATTCCGTCACCAGATCCTGAAAGGAAACGGTGGTGTCCTTATAGCCGGTGGTGTTGAGGTTGGCGAGGTTGTTCCCGACAACGTCAATTGCTGTGTTGGTCGCATCAAGCGCCGATAGCGATGTGTTGAATGAACCCATTGTTTGTCTCCTGAATCAGTTCCCCGTTTTTCCCGTTGTTGGCGGGGTGGAGTTCGACGAAGTCGAGCTCGTGGACGGCGCGAGGTCAGTCGCGATGCTGGTCGTATTGTTCGCGATGGTCACGTCCTGCTCGACCTGGCTGAACTGCGCCAACTCGGTGACAAATGCAGTGGGATCCTGCGGCGTAGTCGGATCCTGGTTCTTGAGCTGCGCCACCAGAAGCTGGAGGAACATGGATTCCGAGGGTGAACTGTTTGAACCCAGGGCATTGGCGGCTGCGTTGTTCTGCGCGGCGGTGTTGGCCGCCATCGCGGCTACGGGTGTAACTGATGTCATTCAGCGTCCTTCCTTTCGAACTGTTGTATTGGCCATGGAGTTTTCGAGCTCATCGAGCCATTGCGGACGCCGGGCGCGCCCGTCCTGCTGTGAATCCTGCTGTTGTCCCTGGCGGTTGAAATTCCGATCCTGGCCGCCGCCCTGCTGCTGGTTCGCCGGCGAGTTGCTCTGATCGCGGGAAAACTCTCCGCTGTGCGCGGCCGGCGCGAATGCCTCAGTCGTATAGCCGCTCTGGTTCAGCTTGCCGGTAAGACTCCCGAGGTCGCTGCGCAGAGTGCTGGCCAGTTCTTCATTCGGGGTGCGCACGCTCACGCGAACTTCCCCGGCATGGTCCGTCACGCGCACTTCCACCTTCTGCTGATCGCTGGCCGACACACTGAAGGAAAGCTCGCTTGCCGTGCCGACCTTCACATCAGCATCGGAGTGCAGGTTTGCCGGAGCGTGCGTCGCGATTTGTGAAAGCTGCGACGGTGTCTGTGGGGGAGCCGGAGCAGGCGCAGCGGGCGCCGGTGTTGCGTCGAGCGCTGTCGCGTGAACCGCTTGATACGAGCCACCACCCGTCAATGTGGATGCGGGCGGCATTGCGTCGCTGGTCAGCCCAGGATCGCTCTGCTGATTGGCCGAGTGATGGTTACTCGAATTCGAGTCCGCGCTCGCGGATTCACGCGCCTGCACAAGCTGAGCAGCGTTGACGGCTGAGCCGGCCGGCGAATCCGCACCCTTTATATGACCGGAGTCCGCCGCGGGCGCCTGTTCTCCCGTGGGCGTCATTCGAAGCGCGAAAGCCAACTGCGGCGCCGGAGGGGCGCTTGCCGGTTTCTGCTCCGCGTCGACGCGAGGATTGCCATCGCTTGCCGACGCGTCATTCGGGTCGAGTGCCACGCCCTGTTTTGATGTGATGGGCACTACCGGCGGCTGGATTAGCCCCGGCAACGGAGAAATGAGGGGAGCTGCGCCGATGGTCTGCTTCGAATCCGCTCTCCGATCAGGCTTATCTTCGGGTTTCAAGTTTCCGGGCTTGCCGTTTTCAGATTTCGGTCCGAACAGATTCAGCGAAAGCTTGAGTGGGAGCGGTACGTTATCGGCGGGGTTTGCCGGCTGGGTATTCGGGTCGGCAGTGGCCGTTTTCGACGGATCGTCATCCTTCTTATGCAGAGGCTGATTTGCCGGCGCATCCGCAGCGGGATCATCCGAAGAGGCTTCGGTTGCACCCTGGTGAAACATCGAGTAGAACGAGTCGCTGCCACTCGCCGGGGCGGACGACGGGGAAGACTGAGGAGGTGGGGGTGATGCGATTGCGGAGGTCAATCCAACTGCGTTCAGCGCGGTCACTCGGGCCGAGCTAAGGCATCGCAGGGGCCACAATTACACGACGCCGCCGGGCCCAGATCTTGCCGATTGAATGCAATCACATACGCAAAGACACCGGAGCACACAGCGCGCAGACCAGGGCCGGAACGCAGCGGGAATTCGACGTTCCCGGGGCGTCCCGTCGAAATTCAAACGCGCAGAACGCCGTCTCGCACCATTTATCGGTCATTTTCCGGCCATTTTTCAGGAGCTTGCGGGTGATGCGCTTTGGCTCACAGCGTGCATTCTGCAGCCGCGCCATGGATCCAATTGCCATCTCGGCCGCGAGCGGAATGAGATCCCGCCTGGAGTCTCTCGATCTGCTCGCCAACAACATTGCCAATGTGGATACGGGCGGCTACAAACTGGACCGGGAATTTTACAACCTCTATACGTCGGCCGAATCAATGGCCGGCGATATCGACCCTTCCACGCTGCCGGTCATCGAAAAGAACTTCACTGATTTCTCGCAGGGGACGATACGCAACACGTCGAATCCTCTGGACGTCGCGCTGCAAGGCTCCGGTTTCTTCACCATCGGGTCCCCGGCGGGCCGCGCCTACACGCGCAACGGGGCTTTCCGAGTCTCGCCGGCCGGAACTCTGGTGAACAGTGAGGGCTACGGCGTACTGGACACGGCGGGAAATCCGATCAATGTCGACCCGTCTCTGCCGCTTTCGATAGGCATCGATGGAAGCGTTCTGCAGTCGGGCCAGTCGATCGCGCAGCTGGGTCTGGCCGATTTCACTCCGGGCCAGCTCGTCAAGCAGGGCAATACTTTGTTCCATCCGGCTGATCCCAACACCACGCCGCTGGCCTCATCGGCGGAGATCCAGCAGGGCAAGCTCGAAGGCTCCAACGTCGGGACCGCGGAATCGGCCGTGCGCCTGGTCAACGTAATGCGTCAATTCGAAATGCTTCAGAAGGCCTTGAATATTGCGGGCGAAATGGATCGCAAGACGATCAGTGATGTAGCCAAAGTCGGGCCGTAAACAAAAAGGGAAATCATGATCACAGCACTCTACAGCGCAGCCAGCGGCATGTCCGCGCAGCAACTGAACGTCGACACCATCGCGAACAATCTCGCCAACGCCAACACGACCGGTTACAAGACCAGGCGGACGCAGTTTCAGGATCTGATTTACCAGAATATGGTGCAGCCTGGCACTGCCGCCGGACAGCAGACCACGGTCCCTGCCGGTCTGCAGGTGGGTCTCGGCACGCGCCCCGCGGGGAATGAAATCGTCTTCTCGCAAGGCAGCCCCACGCAGACAGGCAATCCGATGGACCTGGCCATTCAGGGGAACGGTTTCTTCCAGATTCGCCAGCCCTCCGGCGTGCTGGCCTACTCGCGCGACGGCACGTTCCAGCTGGATCAGAACGGCAACATCGTGACTTCGATGGGTTATTTTCTGGAGCCGCAGATCACGATCCCCGTGCAAGCGCAAGGAGTCAACATTGCCACCGACGGAACTGTCAGCTACACCATGCCCGGCCAGACGAACGCACAGATCGCCGGGCAGCTGCAGCTGGCGAATTTCCAGAATCCGGCCGGCTTGAACGGAATCGGGCAGAACCTCTATTTACCCACCACTGCATCCGGCACGGCTGTGGTTGC
>DATHOT010000050.1:0-65690 GCA_035484655.1 Bryobacteraceae bacterium
AAAAGTGATGGGCGGAAATTTCCTGCGTGTCATGAAACAAGTGATCGGTAAGTAACGGCCGCCGTGTGGCAGGTGGATCGTATAATGGGGGCACGTAGCGGGCCCTTAGCTCAGCGGTTAGAGCAGCGGACTCATAATCCGTTGGTCGAAGGTTCAAATCCTTCAGGGCCCACCAATCTTTTCGTGCAGTAGTTTCTCCTTGGTGATGTGGCTAGTGATGGAGATGTGGGCGCCGGTAGCGCTCGGCAACACGTAGGACGGATGCAATTTCCCACCACCACTGGCGCGTAGCCGAGGCGGCGTTTGGACGATGAGTCGCCGGAAGCTATTTCGCGATCTTGTACGTTCGTTCACCCGCGGTGTTCTTGGACGACTCGACCCTCTCCCCACCTTGCTGCCCAGAAAGCTGACGAAGCCCCGCACAGTGTGCGGGTGCCAGTCAGTGGCTTTCATAATTTCGGCCAACGTGCCGCCTTTCGCGCGCTGCATCATCGCGATGATCTCGGCCTTCTTATTGGTTTGCGTTCCGCCTTTGGGCTTGGTGGTGGCCTTCTTGGCCGCACGTGCGCTTCGGTTGCGCAGCTTCGGGCGTCGCGTTGCTAATGTTCTTGGAATCAATTGTGTTCATGTTTCTCCTTGCCGCTTGTTGCGGTTGTCACATCCACCACTCCGGCTCAGAGAAATAGCCGGCAGAATCTTTTGCGATTACGTGATGGAGGCGAATGACAGATTAGGAATGAGGCGATTTGGCGGCGCAGCCACTTTTTTAAAAGGACGACTTGATTCAACGGAAATTGCCGGGCGATTAGGCGGTGAGCCGAATGATTGGGGGAATAAAAGTGATGTGGCGGACGCGGTCCCTTTTTATGGGAGTCGACAAAACGAAGTGCGACTGAGGATTATCGCGAGCCAGGGGCGCGCATCGCAATTTGCCGGAGCACGAATGGATTATTCGGAAGCCTGCGGCCCCAGTCCCGCCACAGTTTGAGACGGTTTTCCTCTAAAGCGGCTGCCGCGGCGGTCCGGCCCACGCGGCGGAGCAGGGCGGCCAGAGAATCTTCAAGTCGCGAGATACGAGCGGCGTTAACGAGGTCGTTCCGCGGGCCGGGATTCGATGCCATGATCTGGCGGCGCAATTCGTAATAGCAGTCCAAGGCTTTGCTAGACTGGCCCGTCTCGGCGTAATCGTCAGCGAGCGCGTTGAGGGCGCTATCGGCCTCGCTGCCAGGCATTATCGCTTCCGCGGGATAGACCTTGGTTTCGCGCAACAGGCGAAAGGCAGCGTCGATTCTCGCACGGGCGTCGTCCTCACGATGAGCCCAGCGCGCGGCGTAGGAAGAACTGGCGAGCAGGAGCGCTTCCACCCGGCGTGCGTCGACATCGTTTGGGACCTCGCGAATCCTGATCAGGCTGTGGTCATAGATCTCCAGAGCGCGCTTCGGATTACTGTGACGCAAGATATTGCCCAGGTAATGGCCTCCGATGGCAATCATGGAACGGGCTTCGTAATTGTTTGCATCTTTCTGAACGAACGGTTCCAGAGCGTCGAGCGCTTGCTGGAGCAGAACCGCCGCTTCGAGCGGGCGGTCCAAGTTGACGCTGCCGTCCTCTCCCAGAATGAGGGCTTCGCGGCATCGCGTCTGGTACTGGATCAACCCTATATACGAAGGATTCGGGTCTTCATGACGTAATTGCTCCAGTTGCTTCCGCGCTTCCTGGATCGCTCCGAGCGCGCCCTGGTAGTCCCCCATATACATCAGCGCGCCTGCCAGCATGTTGAAGGCTTGAGCGCGCGGCCCCGGAATTGATGGAGTGTCTCGGGAGAATTCGATACCCAGGCGGGCATAACGAACTGCATCCGCGAACCGATGGAGGGCGATGTGGACTTCAGCGAGGTCTCCGTAGATATAAGTCGCGGCGTTGATCTCGCGTCGCGTCATATTCCCAAGATGGGCCAGCCGAGCGAAGCCCTCCACCGCTTTCGGAGAATAGAGGAGAACTCGCTCCGAACTGCGCTGGGCATATGCAGTCACTGCGCGATCGTGCGCAGCATTAGCCGATAACCACAGCGCTTCGCGGTTGAGCTGATCCTGGTGCAGAACGGAATCCGCGAATACTTCCGCCTTGCTGAGGCTCTTTTCCGCTGCGGAGTACTGGCCTTGGTGGTTCCACTCGGGGACTCCTTGAAGACGGGCCACCCGGAGATATGCCGCACCGATTTCCAGGGCCAATTGCTTGTCGTGGAGGGTCTCCCTCCCCAGACCTTCCAGATATTCGATCGAGAGGGAGACAAGTTTATTCCGGAGCTTGGGGTCGGAAGAGTCAAGTTCCGTTTCGAAATCGAGGAGCTTTCTCGATAGCTCGTGCAGCTGGGCGAACCGGCGTTCCGCGATCAGGCGCTGGCGATTGGCCATGTACAGTCCGACTGAAAGACTCGCAATCACAAGCGCGGCCGCCGTCACAGGCGCCCAGTACCGCCGCACAAACTTGCGCGTGCGATACCAGGCATTGCCGGAACGCGCCCGCACCGTCCGCCATTCAAGAAATGCCTGCAGGTCGTCCGCAAACTGTTCGACAGTTGCATAGCGCTCCTGTGGGCTCTTGCGGATAGCCATGAGCAGGATATATTCGAGATCGCCCTTCAACTCCGGCAACCATTTGCTAGGCCGTGTCACTTCACGGTCCGTGACCACGGAGGCGATTGCATTCGCCGAATGGTCCTCAAATTCGTGCACTGTTTTCCCGGTCAGCAACCGGTACAGCACCGCGCCGAGCGAATATATGTCAGTGGCCGTGCTAATTCTGCCGCCGGTCACTTGCTCCGGGCTGGCGTAATCGGGAGTCAGCATGCGCGTGCTGGTCATCGTGGAATCATCTGCCAAGTCGAGAATCTTCGCGATACCAAAATCGAGCAGTTTCGGATCGCCATCAGAGGTGACCAGGATATTGCTCGGCTTCAGATCGCGGTGTACCACCAGATTACGGTGCAGATAACCGACCGCTGCGCAAACCTTCTGAAACAGAGCAATTTTCTGCCGCAGGCTCAGCGTCGCGGCAAACAGGTCAATCGGCTGGCCATCGATATACTCCATTGCCAGGAACGGCTGACCGTTGTCAAGATGACCGGCATCCAACAGGCGCGCGATATTGGGATGGGCAAGCGAGGCGAGAATCTGTCTTTCCTGCAGGAAGCGCTCGTGCAGAGGATCACCGGCGCCCGGTTGGAGTAGTTTCACGGCCACCCGCTGGGTCACTTCCCCATCCGCGCGCTCGGCCAAATATACTGCACCCATTCCGCCACGTCCGATCATGTCCAGCAACCGGTAGGGCCCGCAGCGCCATCCCTTGGCTTCGAGCTGTGGCAGGGCTCGGGCGGCGGCGATACTGATGTCTCGTAGCAGAAACTCACTGGCGTCCGAATCGAACCGCAGCAGCGCCTCGACTTCGTGGCGCGTGTCATCGTCCACCTTATGCTCTGCGAAGTACCGCGTTCGCGCGTCGGGACCGAGATCCGCCACTTCGTGAAACAGCTCCTCGACGCGCGCCTTCATCCGGCCATTTCCTTCCGTAGCCAGGCCTGCGCCAGACGCAGCTCGCGACGAACTATATGCACGGACATCGAAAGCACCTCGGCGGACTCCTCCGCAGTCATGCCGCCGAAAAAGCGCATCTCGATTAGTTGCATCTTGAGCGGATCGGTGCGTCCTAACCGTTCTAGCGCCTCATCCATGTCAAGCAACGATCCACCGGCCTGCTGGCCCAGATCGGGGATCTCCGCCAATTGCACTGGCTCTCCGGCGTCTCGTTTCTCCGTCTTGCGGGCGCGCGCCATCTCCACCAGTATCTGCCGCATCAGCCGTGAAGCAATCCCGTAAAAATGCGAGCGATTCTCGTAAGCGGGATGCCGGGTCCCGGCCAGCCGCAGGAAAGCCTCGTGGACCAGCGCCGTACTCCCCAGTGTTACGGCCTTGCCTTCCCGCCGCAAGTGCGCCGCCGCTAGCTTCTTCAGCTCCTCGTAAACCAGTGGAATCACGTGATTTAGCGCCTGCCGGTCGCCCGCTTGAACGCGCTGTAGCAGCTCGGTGATCTCCATGGCCCGTTTTGCCATATTACAGCACGGGCTGGCCTGGTCCGCAGGTCTCGGTACCGGTACTATTCGCGTCCCTCCCCAGGAAAAATTCATCACCACGCACTAATTTTGCCTCCACTTCGCGCAGGTAAGGACAGAAAGGTGGGCAAACAAATGAATTTGAAATCGATTGCCATACTCGTAACGGCTACGCTGGGGGTAAGCGCACAAACTCCCCCGAATTTCTTTCAATCTTTGCCGAATCTCTTCCCTCTGCCGAACAGCAGCGGGTTTGTGGAAACGTATAACATCAACAACACTTCCATCGATCTAACCGGACCATTCTTCCAATCGCTGGGAACCAACGGGCGCTCTTGTTCCTCTTGCCACCGGCCCCTGGAGGCTTGGGGGATTTCCGTGGCCGAGGTCCAGGCACGTTTTCTGCTGACGCAGGGCTTGGATCCGATCTTCCGCACCAACGACGGTTCCAACTGCGACCACAACATCGACACTTCAACGGTGCAAGGTCGGCGCGCGGCCTATAGTCTTTTACTCAATCGAGGTCTGATCCGCATTGCATTGTCGCCGCCTGCCAATGCTCAGTTCAGCGTAGTCAACGTACAGAATCCTTACGGGTGCGGTGACACTTCGACGCTTTCCATGTATCGCCGTCCGCTTCCGTCCACCAATCTGATGTTTCTCAGCACAGTCATGTTCGATGGGCGGGAGTCCTCACCGCAGACCGGGACGCAGAAAATTACCTACGCTACAAATCCGGGTGACCTACTAGCCGATTTGGCCCATCAGGCCATCGATGCGACTACCATCCACGCGCAGGCTGCCACGGCTCCGACGGCGCAGCAGGTGCAGGACATCGTGAATTTCGAAATGCAATTGAGGACTGCTCAGGCTATCGACTTCCGCGCGGGACTCCTGAATGCGGATGGGACAAATGGCGGCCCGGTTGCCCTAGCTTCGCAGCAATTCTTTATTGGGATCAACGATTCATTTCCGCCGAGTTTCGGCTTTAACCCGTTTGGCACTCCGTTCAACCCTGCGATCTTCAATCTGTTTGACGCCTGGGCGAATTCACGGAACCCTGCGCGCGCCAGCATCGCCCGAGGCCAGACCGTATTCAATACGAAGCCAATCAACATTACAGGCGTGGCGGGCATAAACGATGTGCTGGGATTGTCTTCCCTTACTGGCACGTGCGGAACATGCCACGATTCTCCGAATGTTGGCGACCACTCGTTTCCGGCGCCTCTGAATATCGGCGTCGGCGACCTCACCAGTCCCCTGGACGTGAGCTATCTGCCTGTGATTACGCTGCGAAATAACACTACAGGAGCGACCGTGCAGACCACCGATCCTGGGCGCGCTCTGATAACCGGACTGTGGGCCGACGTTGGCAAGGTTAAGGGACCCATCCTCCGCGGGCTCGCCGCTCGTGCGCCCTACTTCCATAACGGTTCGGCGGCCAGTTTGAGCGATATTGTCACCTTCTATGACAAGCGCTTCAACGTAGGGTTTACCGATCAGGAGAAAGCGGACTTACTCGCGTTTCTCAACAGCATATAGGCCAAGCCTGATTTTGTCGCCCGTGATCTCAAAAGCACCTGGATTCATCAGGACGATCCGGTGCCGCGAACCTACAGTCGGGGCGCGTTGTATCGGTGAAGAGCTTCGCGGAGACGATCTGTCGAACAATTCTGTCGAGACTGGTGCCAATAAAAACGGATGCTGTCACGCCTCAGCGCTCCTGCGGCCGCCCTAAGACGAAGCGGCCCGCCAATTCACTGCGAGAAGTTTTTAAGTATAGCGCCAGGTCCCCAGCCCTCTCGCACAGGATCGGACGCGCCCGAAGCAGTTCGGGCCGCTCTTCGATCACGCCGGGAACGTATTTCCGGATGCTGCTGTCGGGTTACTTCGAGGGCATCGATTCAGAGCGAGGCATCAGTGGCGCGCGGCCGTATGCAGTCCACACGCGTTACCCAGTGATGAAATGGGTGCTGAAGGTTCTGCTCAAACATGGGCTGGGCCGATGGCCAGAGCGTATGCATCGACGCGACAACCTGGCAGGCCAACGTATCGATGACGAGTCTGGTGCGGCGCGACTCGACCGGCGCACAGGGCCGAACACGTAGTGGAACTGGCCTCGGGCGCGGCGCTCGCGGTGCGGCAAGCGAAACTGGGCGGGCAATGCGGAAGAACAACGTTGTGGTGTACGCGAACCGACGGCGGGTGCGGGCACAGCGGTCCAGGCGATTACAGAAACTACGCGGCGAGTTATGCGAACGGGCTTCGCGCACTGCTCTGAAAGCGGCAACATGCGGCGAATGTACGCCCGCGGCACCGACAATGTGCGGAAGGTGGTGTTGGTGCAGGCGGCCGCGTTCAACATCGGGTTGCTGCTCCGTATGTTGAGCGGCTGGGGCAAGCTGCCGCAAGCCCAGGGGCGGAGATTCTGCCACGGACTGCTAACCGTCGGAGACTTCAGAGGATAGCTAGTGAAGATTTATTTTCACCATTAAGACACGTAAGCCTTTTGGAGGATAATAAATCTGGTCCAGATTAGCAGAAAAAGGAATTGGCCCAGAGTGACCTGCATAATGAAAGTTTTTGGGTAACTAAAGGTGTCCTGAACAAACATAATGGAGGAGGAACTATGAAATCCACGAAGACAGTTTTGATGGCGGTTGGACTGATGCTGGCGTGCGGTCCCGCGTGGTCCCAAGCAGCCGCGCCCCCTCCGGCACCGGCACCCGGCACGCGGGCATCCCAGGCGAATTGGTGGTCTCAGGCTGGTGGCGATGCCGGTGGTCCGACCCGCATCGTCTGGGCGGGGCAGAAGACACCGGAAACGCCGTACACCGGACCCAACAAGCCTATCTGGCATATCGCCGACATTCTCAAGGCGCATCAGGGTCAGGCGCGCTGGGAACAGAAAGTGCTTCTGAACCGCGACTTCGACGGTCGTTACGTCCAGATGGCGCCAGGCGACAAGAGTAAATGCATTTTCTACGCCGACGACCGCGTCTTCGGGTGGGTCTATAGCGGCCAGGTCAAGATCACCATCGACGGCCAGGAGCCCAAGACCCTGCCTAAAGGCTGGGTATTCAACGTGGCGCCCCGCCTGTCCTACTGCATGGAAACCGTCGGCACCGAGCCGGTTGTGTTTTATCGCACAGCGCCAGCCGGGCAAGTACCTTCCTATCCGGAAAGCGAAACGCCGACGCCTATTCCCGGCTACAAGTATGTCAAAGTCAAGATCAACTCGACCGGCGGCTATGACTCATTCAACGTGCCGTTCTTCAATGTTGACGAGTATGGCGCGTCGGACCGTAGAGGAGATCGATTCCTGTATGATGGCCATACCTCCTCAAACTTGAACCTCGCGAATAACATCACGGAGCTGCCACCTTCCACCAGTTGGGGTCATTTCCACGAGAATATGCAGGAAGTGTGGCTCGATGTTTACGGCAGCGTCTGTGCGCTGATTTCCGGTGAAGGGGTAGTCCATGGCGAATATGGCGACCTGATCAATGCCAATGAGGAGCGTTGGCACCGTGCCACCAGCTGCGCCAACACCGGCAAAAGCATACGCATGGCGATGACGCCGCGCTCGAAAGAAGGCCAGGTCCATTACTTCCAGACCGACCAGCCGCCGGGGAATTGAGGGCAGCCCATCCGCGCGAAGTTTGGCTTACCTGCTTAAGCCAGCGCACGGCCCTTGCTCCGACCAAGGTGTTGGCCAAATCCATTGCTGATCGAAGCGAATGGTCCATCTATTCTATTCGCCCGATCTGGGCAAAACATGGTGGGACGCCTTGGCGCGCGAATCACCTGCCCGACAGTCTCTTCCTCCGCCGGACGCTGGGCGACAATTACATTCGGGAACAATCCGCCCAAAACGACGAACAACACACCCGCGGTTAGAATCCATCGCTCGCGCGGCAGGGCATCGGCCATCAACGTGAAGCCGGTTCGACGCTTGCCCAAGAATAAGCGCGTAAACAAACGAAAAATGCTTACCGCATTCATCGCTGTGGCGATGGGCAGCAGCAGCCCGATCAGCGGATGCGAGGCCAATGTCCCGTGAATCAGGAGATCTTGAGAACAGAAGCTCAGCGTACCCGGCAAGCCAACCAGCGCCAACCCGAACACTACAAAGAACACCGCCAGCCGCGGCGCGTGCTGGGCCAAACCAAGGTGCCTGCTGGCCGTCAGGTTGTCGCCGAAGCGGACTTCCAGGAGCCGCAAAATACCAAACAAACCCATGGTCGAGACCGTCACAACGAACCAGTGCACCAGCGCGCCGGTGATTCCCTCCGAGGTTCGGCTCTCAAGTCCGGCCAAAATGCACGCCGATTGGCTCAACGCGATGAACGCAAGCAGCCGGCGAGGCGAGTTCTCTGTCAGCGCCCGGATCGCGACGTACAGCGCCGTCGCAATGGCGAGATACGAAATCAGCGGAAACAGGTTGCGCGACGTGTCCGGAAACAGCGGCACAATCAGCTTGGCGACGAGTAGCGCTCCGAAGTGGCCGTTCAGTTGAAGTGCGGTCGGAATTGCTGGTCCACCCTCAGCGGCATCCGCCACCCAGGCGTGGGCGGGGCATATTCCTTTCCGGAAGATCACGGCCACAACCAGGAGTCCAAAAGCAACCATTCCTCCAGGACTCCGGCCCTTCAAGCTAACGATCGACATGGCGTGGCCTTGGGCCGCGATGAGCGCGCTGGCCAGCGCGAGAGCGATGCTCGAAAGCAGTAAGGCGGTCTGCGGGCGCCAGCTAGGGGCCCGCAACCAGCGCACCAGGCAGAAAGGCATGGCGGACAAAATCCAGGCTGCGAGTAGGACCAGCAGGTTTTGGGTCGAGTAGGCTAGCAGAGTGGATCCCAGGATGAAGAGAATCCCGCCGATCGTGCCGGGATTACAGTCGCGGCGAGGGATTATCAAGGTGGCTCCCGCAGCGAGCGATGAAAAGAGTACCATCAGCGCCTCGTACAAGGACTCCCCGGCCGGCGCCGACCGCAGTAGGAGCGCACTTGCAAACACCGATACGGACGACGCCATGAATCCGATGACGCGCACTTGCCTGCGACTCATCGCCACCAAAATTGAAGCGAACCAAGGAACAGAGATCGCCACAACCGTTAGAATCAGTGCATCGCCGGCCATCAGCCGCCTCCCTGGCGGGCAGGACGCATGGAGATCGCCACCTCTTCCGGCCGGCGGGCAGGTCTGTGCAATCCCATGCCGTCCAGCCTCGCGAACAGGTTCGAGAGCTGCATCAGAGGATGAATCACCCAGCGATCCAGAATGGTGTCAAGATGACCGCGGTCGAGCGCCCACCGATAGAGCCACAACTGAGCGCGCTTCGGAAATAGATCCTCCAGGCGACTGCCGGCCGGTGAAAGTTCGCCTCCCATGGCGGACTGCATCTGGTGGTAATCGTGAAGCATGGATGGGGCGCGCAAGAACTGCAGAGTGCGAACCGTGGCGTGTCCCAGGATATGAGCCACCGCGATCCATGTCCAGCCTATTCCAATCTCCACGAACACTACGCCCACCTGGGTCAGTGACGCGTAAGCAAGCGACGTTTTGGCGTCAGCGCTTGCCCGGCCAACGATGGTGCCGTGGATAGCTGTGATTATGCCGATCATGATCACCAAGCCAGAAGCCAACCTGGATTGGGCGAGCATGGGCTGAATCCGCAGCAGGAGATACGCGCCGGCGTGAATCGAGATCGCGCCATAAAAAATAGCGCTGGACGGCGTGGGGCCCTCCATGGCGCGCGGGAGCCATCCCGAGAACGGAACTTGAGCGGCCTTTCCGGCGGCCGCAAGCAGCAGAAGGAGGCAGACGATCACGACCTGTGCGCCGGTCAAATGGGGCAGGCCCGCGACAAACGATGCCGTTCCGGACCAGTGATGCATGGCGAAAACGGCTACCAGTAGTCCGATGTCAGAGGCACGATATACAGCAAATACGCGCAGCCCGTTTTCCACGGGCGCGGGCCGTTGCTGAAAGAAAGCGATCAGTAATACCGAAGTAATGCCCACCATCTCCCATCCCGCGACCAACAAGTCGAACGAGCCGGCCGCGAATGCGAGCAGAGATCCGAAGGCAAATAGATGCAGCAGAAGAAAAAACCGGAGGAACCCATGCTCGCGATGGAGATAGGTGGCCGAGAACTGCCCGATCAATCCCGACAAGACAACCGTCAGTCCCATGAACGGCAGGGAAAGTCGATCTGCCATGAGTATCAGCGGGAAGTGATAGTCACCCACGGCAAACCAATTGCCGAACAGCACCACCACGGCACCGTCGCCAGTGGAGGCGAGTTTCCACAGAATCACGGCCAGCGCGACCACGCAGCCCGAAAACGTCTGAGCCGTTATCCTGCCCAGAACGCGTTCCGTCGGAACCCAGCCGAGTAGCCATAACAACGCAAACACTGCGAAGACCCCACCCGGCGCCAACACGACAAACACCAGCGTGACTTGCGAAAAGTTCACGCTGATCGGCCTCCTGCCGCGGTTTGAATCCAGGCCATAGGGAGATGTTGGCGTTTGCCGGCGTACCACTCTGAGGAGGAAAGCGCGACCGGCAGGCGTTCCACAGGTTCATCGAACTCTTCAAATCCGCTGTTCCCGCGGACGTGTACGCGACCCGAGGTAGGGTCGATGGTGGCTACCCGAATCCAGCGATGCTCCACCAATTGCTTCAGGGAGGCGCTCGCGTTCACAACTCTCGTGAGACGTTCGGGCGTAGTCTCGATAACGAACAGAATGCGAACCGGCTCATGGATTTCGACCATTTGCCAAGGCAATCCGGTCCGCAAGTCGCTGGCGTGGCCGTCCATCACGCCGACCAAGCCCGTCACATTATGCGGAAGTTTCGTGCCACAGCCATAACGATCGTTGTCGACGAACGAAAAATAGTATTCCAGACTGATGCCCGCACATACCTGAACCACGGCCGCCATCAGTTCCGTCAGGCTCCGGTCATCCGGGTCCAGATCGGGATCGTAGGACGCGAGAAACGCGCGCCGGTCGAGGAACAGACCCCGAGTCAACCCGCGCCGCCCGATTATGCAGACTGCATTGGTGCAATGCCCATATTCCGGCCGCGGCTCCGCGAGATGCTCGCTGCGTTCTTCCACATGCCGGAGCGCGGCATCTGGCGCCACATCCATCGGACACGATTCGAATCGCCGGGCGCGTTCGCGGGCGTTCCACGCCTTGGCGCGATCCAGAGACTCACGAATGCGGTCCAGATCGGCTTGATGCGAACCGGGAAGCGCATCGAGGTCGTAAAGTTGCACGTCGTCGCTGCAGGTGTCGTGATAGCCGCCGATAAACCAGGTGTCATCGGGAATGTCGATGCCCCGGTCACGCAGACCGTCGCGCACTTCGGGACGGTTCGCCATGGCGGCAAACAGCCGCGCGTTCGGGCCGCCCCGGCGTCCGCCGCAGGCTCCGCAATCGTGCGCCGACTCGTGAGGGTTGTTAAGACTGGTCGATCCGTGGCCCAGAATAACCACAATGCGAGAAAAACCTCGCGCCAAGCCGGCTGGGCCCAAAACGCTGGCCACTCTTTCTGTCTTTTCTGCTGCCGCGAAACCCATCAACAGTCCCGAAACAGCATCTTGGGATTGCGCGGTATTTCGCATGAGGGTCAGTTCCGTGCGCGGCTGGGGAAGAAATGCCTTGTTCAACCACTCCCGCAGCCGGGCGTAGCGTCTGGGCGCCAGCAGGTGTCCGATCAAAGGAACAGCCGACAGCAATCCGAGCGCGGTAGTCGACAGCCACCCGCGTATCAACGTCCTCGACGACACGAACGAAGTCCGCATTAGCAGCCCGAGAAGCCGCCTGCGCCAACGACGGCTTTCCAGTAAAGCGCTGTCTTCCGCCCGAGGCTGTTCGACGACGGCATGGCTCGGCTTCACCACCACCGGACAGAATGCAGCACTGTGAGGGTCGTCGATTCCCTGGTAGTCCACGGCCACACCGAAATACCCAGCGGAGCTGAAGGTCTCAACTTTCGGGTCCACCTCTTCCAACGCGCGCCGGATGGATTCTTCTCGCTCGTCGATGCAGAAAAAGACTTGCGCGGAGGGTCTCGCGGGGAGTTTGGACACGCCGCGATAGCGCCGATGGCTCGCCAGACCACGCAGAATCTCTCGTTCGTGCCAGCGCTCATAGGCCAAGTGGAGGATGCGCCGCCGTTCCAGTCCATTGCACGCTCTTACTTCGCTCACGAATGCGTTCCACTCGCCGTCGGACAGTCTGGTTACCTCATCTGCCGAAAGCGATACCACCCGGGCAGCGTCATAAACGCGTGCCGCACGGCTCAGACGCCTTTTTTCCTGAGTCTTGAAGGGGCTCTCCTCGCGGATAGCCTCGGCTGCGCCCAGGCGTGAAGCCACGCGAGCCATCGTCAGGCGCACTGCCAGGAAATCCATCAGAGACGCTGGTACGGTTTCGTGCGGAGCCAACCCCGGATCTTCCTCGAGCCGGCGCATCAGCCCCGCCCAACCGGGCAAGGCCAGCAACTCAGCCCGGAGCAAAGTTTCCCACTCCGACTCTTTGAAATATTGGGTGTCGAGGAAGTCCAACACGGCATCCGTGGCTGAGAAGCAGAAGTAAGCCTGCCGGCGGAACTCTTCGTCCAATCCCGCCAGGTATTTTGGGAATAAGCCGGAGGGCTGCGAGAGCAGTATCCGGACGCTGGTGTAGAATCCTTTTCCCCGATTCGGCATAGGCCAATAGGCCATGCCCTGGTCCAGAAACACAGAGCATAAGCGGATCAACCATGGATGGATGACCTCGTCCACCGGACGCGGCGGAGCCGGTTCTTCTTCGTGAGCGACGGCACGAGCGAAACATGCGTCAAACAAGGCCCGCAGAGCTGCTTTACGAAAATCTCCGGCCAGGTCGCCCTGCTCTGTTCGCCACAGGATCGTGGCGGCGTCGAACTCCCGAACGCCCGGCATGATCATGGCCCGGCGAAGCGAGTGCCGGCTCAACCGGGGGAAGACCATAGCATCCGGCTCGCTGTCGAGCACAGAGTCGATATCCCTGGGCTGAATGCGGCCCCGGGCCAATTCGGCGCGGTAGTCCGCTTCGGACATGTACGGTTCGGCGCCAAACAGTTGTGAGGCGTCGACTACGGCCTGCTCGAAGGGCAAATCCTGGAACGCGTGCAGTGTGTTGTGGTGGACGAAAACGCCGATCGGGCCCTGCATGGGAAGCAGATGCGCCACATGATCAACCGCACGGCGCAGCCGATCTTCTCTCGATCCCACGTGATCGGCTTGGTTCACGCCGCCACCGCACAGGTTGCTTTGCTACGATCGAGATCGTGGGCTAACACCAATACCTGCTGTTGTAAGAGATCGCATCGTAAATCGTTCAACATAATGTCAATCGCGATTCCTGACATATGGGCCAATTTCTATAGCGGTCCTGGCTCTGATCAACATTCCTCATTCACGGACGCTAGCGCCGTAGTTATACGGCGCCAGGAACTGGCGAAGACCGATCTTCGATGTCAGCACGAAAACTTTCTAGAGGGGCGAGGATATATTCAGTATAAGTCAAACATTGCGAAAAGGTTGTCATATTTAGTATAGGAAAAGACATGTATGAGTTGAGGCGCCAATTGGACGCAATCGACGTGCTGACCAACAACCGACCCAACCTGCGGGTTCTAGTTTGCGAGGTGTAGTGGCTCGATTTCCCGGCTTTCAAGATCACCTGCCAGGTAACTTCGAGTCGAGCCCGGGGAAGCAGCTTTACCGGTATGGTTCAAGGCCGCCCTTCCTCTCTAGTAGTGGGAACAACTCCCCTTTTCGATTGCCCGCAGTAGCTGCGGCGTCGGTTCGTAGCCTAGCTGGAAGCCGCGGCGCAAGATGGCAAGTTCGCGATTGATCGATGCCGGAAATCGCTTGTCACAGCCGGGCCTGCTCGATTTGCGAAGCCTGCGAGCAGCGCCAATCCTTAAACTCGATCTGTACGCTGTCCACCTGATAGGCCAACATCTCTCCGAAGAAAGGTCGCAGCGCGTTCTCGATCTTTCTCTTCACGTCCGGCAGCGTTTTCTGCCCGCTCTCCTGGTAGTCATGAATCACCAGGTCGAGAAGGACGCCAACGCGAACCTCATCCACCGGCGCCGAGCGCCGCTTGATCTTCTGGTTGTCCCTCGAGGGCCAACTTTTTGACCTTCGTTATCGCGGGCTGAAGATTGTCAGTATCAGTCGAGACTTCCTTCCCCACATGGCGAACGTAGTAATTGGGGTAGAGTACAAGCCTGCGGTCGCCTCGCTTGCCTTGATATTGGAAAAGCCGGTAGCCCGCGACGGGACTCTTCTTCACCGGGATGGTTTCACTCCAGTCGGTAGTGTATCGCCAGGAATGGAGGAGCAATTGGAGGAGTGATTGACAGTTGGAGAGGTTAAGTTCTTTGTTTTGTGGTGAGCGCGGAAGGAATCGAACCTTCAACCTACTGATTAAGAGTCAGTTGCTCTGCCGGTTGAGCTACGCGCCCCGGATCGTGGAAGCAAAATCTTCTGGATGCCGTCGCGTCATGATCATCCACCTCGCGCCGACTTTTCGATTGTACCATCTTGGACCACCCCGATTGGTCGATGAAATTTCTTGGGCATGCCCGGCTCATGATGGCCGTGCGCAGTTGGATACTGATGGAGAACATGCACGTGGGCGACATTAAGGCGCCTTCGTACTCAGAGCGCCCATGACCAAAGATGCGGTGGTGCTGGCGAGTATGGAGAAGATCACGCTGGTGGGCGTTTACATTCTGATCCTGGTGGTGGCGGGAGTCTGGGGTTGGGATGGCGTTGATCTCAATGATCGCGGCGGACGTATGCATGAGATCACAACTTCGGGCGGCAAGATTTCAAAATCATAAAAGTTATCGACGAGATCGCATTTCAGAAGAATATCCAGACCCTGAACGCCGCAGTGGAAGCGGCGCGCGCCGGCGAGGTGGGCATGGGTTTGCCGTGGTGGCGGACGAGGTTCGCAACCTTGCTCAGCGACGTGCGCAGTCGGCACGAACCTAGAAGAGGTTGCCACCGCGGTGGCCGGCGTCACGGAACGTTCCGCGAAGGTGAAGAGGCTGATCGACGAATGAGTGCAGAGCTGTCATGAACAGGCTCTGGGCGTTCGGCAGATCGCAGCCTCGCTCAAGCAGATGGTACAGGCTACGCAAAGCGCAGCGGCCAGCGCCGCGCAGAACGCGAATTCCACCGAAAAAGTTAGTAGCCAATCCGAGTCGCTGGACAACATTGGGGGCCGTCTGACCACGCTAATCGGGTAACCCCGCCCCGGTTGGATGGAGCGGTACTATCGGTCGTATGCCCGCTCTCGGCCACGTTCTCGAGACTTCGCTGTACGTCGACGATCTCGCCCGTTCGATCGGATTCTACCAGCGCATCTTCGGCCTCGGCGCGCTCATGGCCGACGACCGATTTTGCGCCCTCAATGTTTCGAACGAGCAAGTGCTCCTGCTCTTCGTCAAACACGGGACCACCGAGCCAATTGCTACACCCGGCGGCATCATCCCGCCGCACGATGGGGAAGGCCAGATGCATCTGGCATTCACGATCTCAAAGGAAGACGAAGCTGCCTGGACAGAACTCTTGAAAACGGCCGGCATCACGATCGAGAGCCGTGTCGCTTGGCCCCGTGGCGGATTCAGTTTATACTTTCGCGATCCGGACGGCCATCTGCTCGAACTGGTCAGCCCGGGCTGCTGGGAGATTTACTAGACGCCAGCGCTTCGGCCGCGATCTGCGCGATGTCCATCAGCTTGGGCGGCGTCTTCGAAACGCCTGCCAGCGCGTCGCGAAACATCGTATTGCAGAACGGGCACGCCGCCCCCACCACACTGGCGCCCGTCGCCACCAATTCTTGGGCGCGCTCGACGCTCACGCGTTTGCCCTTCTCTTCGCCCAGAAATGCGAGCCCACCTCCGGCGCCGCAGCAGAAGGACCGCTCGCGCGCTCGCGGCGGATCGATGACCTCCCCGAATCGCCCGATCACATCGCGCGGTGCGTCGTAGACGTTACGATACCGCCCTAGATAGCAGGGGTCGTGATAAACGATCTTGGCGCCATTGGCCGCGTGCGACGGAAGCTTATCGAGATGCCGCGCCAGGAACTCACTGTGGTGCTCGATCGGCGGCGCTTGCCCGTATTCTTTCCAGTCCACGCTGATGGTGCGGACGCAATGCGGACAGATCGAGACGATTTTGGTCACTTTGCTTTGCTTCAGTGTTTCGAGATTGGATTCGGCCAGCTGTCCGAACGCCAGATCGTTGCCTAGCCGCCGCGCCGGGTCGCCGGTGCATTTCTCTTTTCGTAAAACGCCGAAGCTGGCGTTCAGCCTCTTCATCACCGTTGCGAACGAGGCGATGATTTCTCGGCCCTGGGGATCGTATGCCCCCATGCATCCCAGCCACAGGCAGTATTCCTGGGTGCCGTCGAAAAGGGGCAATTCCTGTTTCTGAATGAACTTGTCGCGCTCGCTGGAAGAAAAGCCCAACGAATTTCCGTTGCGCTCCAGATTCAAGAACAACTTCGTTCCGTAATCGTCTTCCCACTTGCCGGTGTTCACCGCACCACGACGCAACCCAATAATGATCGGCAGATGCTGCACGCCCACCGGACACTGGAACTCGCACGAGCCGCAGGTGGTGCATTGGAAGGCCGCTTCCTGTGAAAGGTGCTTGCCGAGCAGGGGCTCTTCGCCCGCGGGCCCGTACTCATTCAAATATCCGCGTACGCCCAAAGCGATTTCTTTCGGGTTGAGAACCTTTCCTGTATTGGCAGCCGGGCAGTGCTCGGTGCAGCGCCCGCATTCCACGCAGCTATAAGCCTGAAGTGAGATGAGCTGTGTAGTGTCTTTACCCGTGTCGAGACCAAAGTCGTCGTCTCCGACCAGCGGCGGAATCTTGCTAAATGTGTCGCGTTTCAAGAAGACGGTTGCAGGACTGAGCACCAAGTGCAGATGCTTGGTATGCGGGATCAGTGGAAGGAAAATCAGGAGCGCCAAGGTGTGCGACCACCACAACGCCCGGCTGTCTTCTCCGCCGGGCAAGAACGTCGCCAGGTAGGTGATCATCAGGATCAAAATCAAGAGCGCGATCACGCCAGATTCATATGACAGCGGGCCCAGCCACTTCGGGCGGATCACGAATCGGCGGAACGCAAGACCGCTAATGCCAATCGCCACACCGACGCCGAAGACAGCCGCGAGTCGGAAGTAAAATGACCCAAAGAAGCCGTCGCGCGAGAGCAGATGCAAACCAGCACCCTCCGCGAAATGGTTGATGGTTACCAACGCGAACGCACAGAATCCCCAGAACACCAGGGCGTGCGCCAAACCAGGCAAGGGGCGCTGCTGGATGACTTTTCCCTGGAGCATTACTTCCCAAATGAAGTCGCGCGTTCGGCGGCCAACGGGATGAATGTTGAAGTCTGGATCTTTCTTGGAGGCCAGCACCGTCCGCCAGACTTTGCCAAATCGCACCCAGAAACCGTAAAGTGAGGCAACCAGGAGAACGAGAAATAGTACGGTCTCGGGCCTCGAGAGTTGAACCATAAACAGCGAGTGTAGCGCAGACCATTGCTGCCATTCGCGAAAACTTGGCTACCATGTGCTATTGGGGTGAATGATTGCGATTCATAATGTCCGGCGCCGCCGGGTTCATCGGTTCGCACTTTTGTGACCGGTTAGTCTCTGAAGGCCACCACGTGGTCGGGTTAGACAATCTCATAACGGGCGCGACCCGTAACATCGAGCACCTTATGGCCAGCCCCCGGTTCGAGTTTCGCGAGTGGGATGTGTGCCGACCCGTGGAAGTTGACGGGCCGATCGACGGCGTTTTGCACCTGGCCTCTTTAGCCAGCCCGGTCGATTACCTGGCATATCCGGTTGAAACATTGGACGTCGGTTCGGCGGGGACGCGTATCCTGCTCGAGATCGCACGCCATCACCAAGCGCGGTTCCTGCTGACGTCGACTTCGGAATGTTATGGCGATCCTCTGGTCCATCCGCAGGTTGAGACCTATTGGGGCAACGTGAATCCGGTGGGGCCGCGATCCTGCTACGACGAGAGCAAACGGTACGCGGAAGCACTGACCATGGCATACCACCGCATCCATAAAGTGCGGACGAATATTGCTCGCATCTTTAATACTTATGGGCCGCGCATGCAATTGGACGATGGTCGTGTAGTGCCGGCCTTTATCGATCAGGCGCTAGGGGGCAAGCCGATGACGGTATTCGGAGACGGATCGCAGACTCGCAGCTTCTGCTTCGTGCGCGATCTGGTAGATGGTCTCTACCGTCTGGCATTTTCGGACGAGCGATTTCCTGTGAATCTGGGAAATCCGCAGGAGATGACCATTCTGGAATTCGCCGAACGGATCAAGCGGCTCACGAGGACCAAGGCGCCGCTGGAGTTTAAGGAGCTTCCTCAAGATGATCCCAAGCGCCGGCAGCCGGACATTTCCAAAGCCAAGCGAGTCCTGGGGTGGGAGCCGAAAGTGGGCCTGGAAGATGGCCTTCGGGAGACGATCGAGTATTTTCAGAAGTTGCCGGCCGCGGTGAAGGCCTGAGAGCGCGTCGAGAATCTAGCTTTTTGCCAGTTCCACCCAGACTTTGGCGGCCGCGCTTCGGCCTAATTGCACCGGTTTGCCATCGATTCTGAGCGAGAGGGTCTCGTCATAGTTCGATGCCATCATCCGCACCACGGCGCCGGGATGTATGCCGATGCCGTGCAAGTATTCGAGCAGTCGGCGGTCGCGCTCGAAAACGCTGACTACGGTAGCTTCGGCTTGCGATGGCGCTTCATCGAGCGGTTTCCAGCCGCGATTGCGGCGATCCACTGGGGTGTCGCGCTCCACGCGGTTTCCATGCGGACAAGCTTCTCCGGTTCCGAGTTTCTCCAACAGACGCCGCTCGAAATCGGCGGAAACGGCGTGCTCGAGTTGCTCAGCTTCCTCGTGCACTTTGTACCATTCCATGCCGAAAATCTCGGTTAACATCCGTTCGATAAGATGATGCCGGTTGAGCACGCGGTTGGCGATGTCGCGGCCGGCCGCGGTGAGGGAAAGCTGTCCGTCCTTGCTGACCCGAATCAAAGCGTCGCGTTTCAGCCGCTTGATGGCCATCGTCACCGCCGGAGCGGAAACGTTCAGCCACCTCGCCAAAGTGGCCGCTATCACGGGCTCGCCTTCACTTTCGGCCTCGGCGATCGCTTTGAGATAGTTCTCCTTGGAGATCGTAATCTTCACGTCAACCAAAATTGTACCGTGGGAGTAACCTGCGAGTCCCACCAACACGCCTTAATGTTTTTAGTGAAACTATAACTATGTCTAAACGCAATACCATCCGCGCGCTGCTCTGCCTGGCTGCGATCAGCGTGCCGCTTTTTCTAATAGCGGAAGAGAAGGTCGATCTTTCGATTGTCAGCCGGATCAAGTCCGAGGCCTTCGAGGATTCCAAGGTAATGGACCACATGTTCTACCTGACCGATGTTCATGGTCCCCGGCTGACCGGCTCACCCAACTTTAAAGCGGCCGCCGACTGGGTCGTCGAGCGGATGAGCGAGTATGGATTAGGGGCGCATGAGGAGAAATGGGGGCCGTTCGGCCGCGGCTGGGCGAACAAGCATTTTGAAGCGCACTTGATCGAGCCCCAATATCAGCCGTTGATCGGAATCCCACTGGCCTGGACAGCGTCGACCGAAGGAACCATTACGGGTGAGCCAGTCAGGGTTAGCATCCGGACCGATGCCGATTTCGATAAGTACAAGGGCAAGCTCAGCGGCAAGATCATCATGTCGATGGCGCCGAAGGAAATAGAGTTTGAGACCACGCCGTTGGGGCATCGTTACACGGACGAAGAGCTGGCCGACGAAGCGCGTGCTCCACAACCGGGACGCTCGCCCTTTGGCCTGCGCGCGCCGGGAAATGCAGCCGGTGGACCGCCGGCCACACCGGAAGAGGCACGCCAGCGCCGCGAGGAACGCCGCAAGTTCGGAGAAAAAGTCGCGCAATTCTACAAGGACGAAGGCGCGCTGGTCCTGCTTTCGTACGGCTACAATGGCGACGGCGGCACGATTTTCGCTTCTTCGGGCGGGTCCTATGATCCCAAGCAGCCCATCGCGCTCGCATCGGTGGCGCTCACTCCCGAGCATTACAATCGCATCGCCCGATTGATGGACCACAAGATTTCGGTGAAGCTCCAGTTCAACATACAAAACGAGATTTTTGAAAACAATCTGGACTCGGTGAATGTAGTCGCCGAAATTCCTGGCAATCGCAAAAAGGACGAGATCGTGATGTTGGGCGCCCATCTGGATTCGTGGCACGGCGGCACAGGCGCCACTGATAACGCGGCAGGCAGCGCAGTGGTGATGGAAGCCGTGCGCATTTTGAAGTCGCTGAATCTCCCCATGGATCGCACGGTTCGCATGGCGCTATGGGGTGGGGAAGAGGAAGGTCTGCTCGGGTCGCGCGCCTACGTGAAAGAGCACTTCGCAGATCGCGAAACTATGAAGCTATCGGCTGAGCACGCCAAGCTGGCCGGATACTTCAATTACGACAACGGAACCGGCAAGATCCGCGGGATTTATCTACAAGGCAACGATATGGCGCGGCCGATTTTCGAAGCCTGGCTGGCGCCGTTCAAGGATCTGGGCGCGACGACGGTCACGATTCGCAACACGGGCGGCACCGATCATCAGTCGTTCGACGCGGTCGGGCTGCCGGGCTTCCAGTTCATCCAGGATCCGATGGAATACAGCACCCGCACGCATCATTCGAACATGGATGTGTACGATCACATTCAGCCCGGCGATCTCATGCAAGCTTCGGCGATCATGGCTTCGTTCGTATACAACGCTGCCATGCGCGACGAAATGCTTCCGCGCAAGCCGCTGCCCAAGCCGCAGCCGGCCCAGCGCCGTCCCGCCGCCACCGAATAATTAGGGACAGTGCACTCAAACACCGATTTATCGGCGTACAATCAGTCTGCATGCTCTATCTTTCCGAAGCCGATGTACAGGAACTACTGCCAATGCGCGACGCCGTCGACGTCATGCGCCGCACCTTCGAGGCGCTCGCGCAGGGTCGCGCGCAAAACCAGCCGCGGCGGCGATTGATCCTCGAAACTGGATCGGTGTTGCACAGCATGGCCGGCGCGTATGGCAGCTATTTTGGAACGAAGTTCTACTCCACCAATCCACGCTATGGCGCGCACTTCTACTTCATGCTGTACGATGCGAAGACCGCCCAGCCATTGGCGTTGATGGAAGCCAATCACCTGGGACAAATACGTACCGGCGCGGCCAGCGGCTACGCTACCGATCTGATGGCCAACCCGCGCGCGGAGACTCTGGGGATCATCGGCTCCGGGTTTCAGGCGCGGACTCAACTGCACGCGATCCGTGCCGTTCGGCCGATCAAGACCGTGCGGATCTGGAGCCGCAGTGAGGAGAAGCGCCGCCAGTTTGCGGAAGAATCTTCCGTGACCGCTGTAGATTCTGCTGAGGAAGTCGTACGCGGCGCCCAGATTGTTGTAACGGCGACAAACTCCAAAGACCCGGTACTGGAAAGTAATTGGATCGAACCTGGAACCATGATAAATGCAATGGGATCAAACGTCGCCAACCGGCGCGAGTTGCCGGCGGATCTCATTCAGCGCGCCGATGTGATCGCGGCCGATTCAATCGAGCAAGCCAAAATCGAATCCGGCGATCTGCTACTCGCGGACCACTGGCCCAACGTCGTAGAGCTCAAAGACGTCAAGCAACACTACGACCCCAAACAAATTACCATCTTTAAATCGCTTGGATTGGGCGTGGAAGACGTGGCTGCGGGGGCGTTTCTTTATGAACGCGCGCTGGCTACTCCTGAACGGTTTGCTGATCGGAATCGCGCCAAGCGCTGATCTTCAAACGACGGCAGACCCAACACAGGGCCTCCGCCGAATTTGGAGCACAAGCTGCGCCACAAACGGAGCACTTGCCCAATCCCTTGACTTGATCCGCCTGGATCGCCCGTTTGGCTTCCTCGAGAAGCTTTTGGTCGATCACAGGCTCCGGAATTGGCAGCGGTTTCCGTTTCATGTTCCGACACCAAATTAGCACGGAACAGGTAGGTTACGCTGCCCGGTCCAGTCTCATGATGTATCCGGGATCGAGCGAAGCGGAGCACCGGGAGCATTTTTGTCCAGGTTTCACCTTGGCCGTTTTCCCATTGCTGACCACTGTTCCTTCCACGGTGTGGGTACAAATGGGACAGTAGACAAAAGCCTTCGATTCGAACTGCATGGTCACTTGAGGTTGAGCTTGTCTGTTCATACCTCCTCCTTCGTCAGTAGATATGACGCAAGTGGAGTGCCAAAGGATTGCAAAAAATATGTAAAGTGACGGGACTGAAATGATTGCGGCATGGCGAGAAGTCGATAGACTGGCGCGATACACTGGAACTGGTCGATCAGCTTATGGCGATGGCATTTATCTTCCCCGGTCAGGGCTCGCAATACGTAGGGATGGGCAAGACTCTATCCGAACACTTTCCGTCGGCGCGTCAAATATTCGACGAAGCCGACCGCGCGCTTGGATTTTCGTTGACACAACTTTGTTGGGAAGGCCCAGCCGAGGTGCTCCAGCTAACTGAAAACCAACAGCCGGCGCTACTCACGGTTTCGACGGCCGCGTTCCGCGTGCTCACCGACCAGGGGCTGAAGCCTGACTTTGTCGCCGGGCACAGCCTAGGCGAATATTCGGCACTGGTGGCGGCCGGTGGACTCGATTTTGTCGACGCAGTGCAACTGGTTCGCAAACGCGGCCGATACATGCAGGAGGCAGTGCCCCCCGGAGTTGGAGCTATGGCGGCGCTCCTGAAACTGCCGGAAGGGAAACTTGATTCCATCCTGGCCGAGGCGTCTCAAGGCGAGGTGGTCAGTGCCGCCAACCTCAATTCGCCCGATCAGATCGTTATCGCTGGCCATGCCGGCGCTGTCGCGAGGGCTGTCGAGTTGGCTAAGGCGGCCGGAGCCAAACGCGCTCTGCTGCTGCAAGTGAGCGCGCCATTTCATTGTTCGTTGATGAAGCCGGCGCAGGAAAGGCTGGCAGTCGACCTGAATTCGGCCAGTTTCAGCGACTTGGCGGTTCCGTTGGTGAACAACTGGCAGGCCAAGGTGATCCGGAGCGGCGCTGAAGCGCGGGAAGGCCTCTACCAGCAAGTGCCGAACTCAGTGCGTTGGGCGGAGGCGATTCGCAAATTGGCGTCCGAGGGTGCGACTCGGTTCATTGAGGTCGGTGCGGGAGGCGTTCTCACAGGATTGCTTCGTAACATTAATCCGGAACTTCAGGGTGCTAAGTTCGGCGAAGCCGCCGATCTGGAGAAAATCCATGCAGCGGCTGCATAAGTGGCCTGTGGCCGGCCTCTTCTCTTCGGCGCTTCTACTGCTGATGACTGGTTGCAAAATGCCGGGCGAACAACAAGACTTTTCGAAACTAAGCGAGGAGTTCGTGTATGGGTCGCTGGCCTTGTCACCGGTCTCCGCCACCGCCGCGGGGTACCACGAACATCAAGGCCTACGACTGGACGAAAAGCTGGACGATTACAGTCCGGGCGGCATCCAAGAGCAACGGCAATTCTATTCCGGGTTTCGCGACCGGCTGGCATTGATCAAGCCGGAAACGCTTGCGCCAGAGGATCGTGCCGATTATCAGATTGTTCAGAACCAGGTTGACCTGGCGCTCCTCGATCTGAATCGCATCCAAAGCGTTCGCCATAATCCGACGGTTTACGTGGAGTTAGTGGGCAATGCGTTGTTTAATCCGTTCGTGCTCGAATACGCGCCGATAGAAACGCGTTATCGCCATATTATCCAACGGTTGTTCAAGGTTCCGGAATTGATGCAGCAGGCCAAGGCGAATCTGCGCGATTCTCCGGACGTGTGGAACCGCGTAGCCCAAGAGGAGAACGACGGCAACATTGATCTGATCGACAAGACCCTTCGGGAGCGCGTGCCGGCGGTTTTGAAAACCGAATTCGACCGTGCCGCGAAAGGCGCATTAGAGTCGCTGCGTGACTTTAACAAGTACCTGAAAGACGATCTGTCTCGCCGCACCAGCGATTGGCGATTAGGGAAAGATAAGTACGATCCTAAGTTCCGTTACACCCTGGCGTCCGGCAAGACGCCGGAACAGGTTCTAGCGGAAGCCGAGGCGGCGCTGAAGAGCGTGCGCGAGGATATGGCCAAGCTGGCCGCACCGCGATCGGTTAAGGACGCTCTGGACAAAATCGCGCAGCAACATGCGACCCCGGAAGCATATATGGACCAGGCACGGAAGACGTTGGAAGAGGCCACCGAGTTCGTGCGTGAAAAACACCTGGTCACTTTGCCGCCCCGCAGCAACCTGCAGGTGATCGCGACGCCGGAGTTCATGCGCGGAATCTACGCCGTGGCGGGTTTCAATGCGGCGCCGGCGCTGGAACCACAGTTGGGCGCGTTTTATTGGGTCACGCCGATTCCCTCCAACTGGCCGAAGGACCGCATTGAATCGAAGCTCCGGGAATACAACTATTACGGGTTGCAGGAGATCACCATCCATGAAGCCATGCCGGGGCATTACGTGCAATTGGAGATCGCCAACGACCTCGAACCGAAAACGCGGCGCGTGCTGCGAAACATCTATGGCAACGGCCCATACGTCGAGGGCTGGGCCGTCTACGCGCAACAGTTGATGTCGGATGAAGGGTATTTAAACAACAGCGTCGAACTGCGGCTGACCTTAATGAAGCAACTTCTACGCTCGATCGCCAATGCGATTCTAGACATCCGGCTGCAGACCAAGGGGATGACTGAGCAGCAGGCGCTTGACCTGATGATCAACGACACCTTCCAGGAGAAAGAGGAAGCCACGGCTAAGATTCAGCGCGCGCAATTGTCGTCCTGCCAGTTGCCCATGTATTTTATCGGCTGGCGGGGCTGGCTGGACACGCGCGAGGATTACAAGAAGCGCAAGGGCGCGGCATTTCAGTTGTCGGAATTCCACGACGCGGCGCTCAAAGAAAGCGCGGTGACGCTGCCGGCGCTTCCTCAGTTGCTGAAGTAGGGTGGCGTCGCCGGCGCAAATCTCGATCAGCACCGTCGGGCATTCTACTCATTCGATCGAAGATTTCATTGGCATCCTCGAAACGCATGGCATCCGGCAACTGGTGGATGTAAGAACCATGCCGCGTTCGCGCCGTGTTCCTCAGTTCAATAAGGATAGCCTGTCGGCCAGCCTGCCGGCGTCGGGCATTCTTTATCGACACATGCCTGGCTTGGGCGGACTGCGCCATCCAAAACGCGATTCAACCAATACTGGCTGGCGGAATGCTTCGTTTCGAGGCTATGCGGATTACATGCAGACGCGGGAGTTCCGCGAGAACCTGGAAAAGCTGATCGAGCTCGCCGGCCAAGCTCCGACCGCCATTATGTGCGCTGAAGCGGTTCCCTGGCGCTGCCAT
This sequence comes from Bryobacteraceae bacterium, assembly GCA_035484655.1. Lineage (GTDB taxonomy): Bacteria > Acidobacteriota > Terriglobia > Bryobacterales > Bryobacteraceae > Palsa-89. The sequence goes on from DATHOT010000050.1 coordinate 25,635, forward strand.
CGGTCGCTGATAGCCGACGCGCTGGTGGCACGGGGAATCGAGGTGATCGAGATCCTGAGTGCCAAGCAATCCAGGCCCCACACGTTAACGCCGTTCGCGCGAGTGCGCGGTTCCGCGGTCACTTACCCTACCGCGGAGACCGATGATGCGGGAAACCTGAAGCTGGAGTTTGACGGGTCATGAACCCAGCGCTACCATGGCGATGCGGGGTGGTGGAGCAGTCTGGTAGGTCGTTGGGCTCATAACGCACCGAGTGCTGGCAACTAAGTGAAACCACAGGCAAGAGTGACAGCCAATTCTCATTCCGACCGCGCGTGGCTGGCTCCAAAGATCTCGTCCGTTCGTCCGACGCGATTGCAACCGCCAACACATCAAAGGGTTGCCGGTATTCGGCCAGCAGTTGGCCGTTCTTCCAGAAGAGTTCGAGAGTACAAAATCGAGAAGTTTTCCTTTTTCCTTGGCCGGCTGATTCAAAACTAGGCGCTGCGTTGTTCTTTCTAAACCTCAGTTCTGCCGGAGCGCGGACATCGGATCGACCGTCATCGCGCGGCGCGCAGGAATCAAACATGCCGCCTGGGAGACGAGCAGCAACCCGGCCGCCACTCCTGCGAATGTTAGCCAGTCGCTGGCCTTCACGCCAAACAGCAACGAACTCAGCAGCCGGGTCAACGCCAAGCCGGCAACTACGCCGATTCCAATGCCGATCAAAGCCGATCTGAGACCCTGATACAACACCAGCCGAAGAATGTCGCTGCGTTGTGCACCCAGCGTCACCCGAATCCCGATTTCCCGGGTTCGCTGCAAGATGGTGTGAGAGATCAGCCCATAGAGGCCGACCATCGCGAGCACTACTGCCAGGACCGCGAAGCTCCCGATCAAATAGGACGGATAACGCCGCAGGAAGACCGAAGGCGATTGCTGAGCGACCTCGTCCAGGCTCTGGGGTTGGATCAATGGAAGCTGCGGATCGAGCTTGTGCAGAGTCTCGCGCGCTGCACCTACGAACGCGGCCGGATCGCCGGCGGTTCTCACCAGGAAAGCCATGAACGTGTTTGGACCTTGGTCGTTCGGGTAATAAACAATGGGCTGTGGCGTGGCTGCCAGATCGTTCTCCCGCGTATCGCCAACCACGCCGACGATTTGCCGGTAGGGCTCCTTGGCGTTAAAGGTAAATCGAATTCGCTTGCCAACCGGGTCTTCGTTAGGGAAATAGCTCTTCGCGAACGCGCGGTTCACCACTACGACATTGGGCGTTTCCAATGTATCGGCGCGCGTGAAAACGCGACCCGCTACCAGCGGAATCTTCAAGGTTGCGTAGTAGGTGGAATTCACCGTCAGGATGTCGCACTCGTCCTCTTGGCCTGTGGTCGCAGGCCGTCCTTCCTCAACGAAGCGAATGCTTCCGCTGCCGCCGTTCGCGGGAATCCCGCTGGCGGTTGCAACATTCAGAATTCCGGGTACGTTGCGAAGCTGGTCTCCGAAGTCGTGCTCGAAGCGCAGCGCGCTCGGGCTGTTAAACGGATACGTTTTCTCGCTGGGATAAGAAGTACTGGGCAGATTGATGCCAAATGTCAGCACGTGATGAACGTCCATGCCGGTATCTAGTTTAAGAAGCGCGCTCAGACTCTGCAGCATTAAGGACGCTCCCACCAGCAGCACCAGCGAGATCGCCACCTCGGCGATCACCAGGGTATTGCGCAGACGGCCGTGGACTGAGCTGGTTCCCCCGCGCGATTCGTCCTTGAGTGCATCGTTCAACTGAGTATTGGAGGCCGACCAGCCAGGCGCGAGACCGAATAATACTCCGGTCAGAATCGTGATCGCGCACAGGAAGATGAGCACGGGCAAGTTGATCCCCGCATCGCGCAAATAGGGCATGCCCAGCAGCATCGGCTGAGGAATCGCGGCAATGAGCAGATCAATCCCCCAGCGCGCCGCCATCAATCCCACAGTGGCGCCAAAGAAGGAGAGCAGCAGGCTCTCGGTGAGCGACTGCCAAACCAGATTGGTACGGCTGGCGCCGAGCGCGGCCCGGACGGCAAGTTCTTTGCGGCGGCCAAGCGATCGCGTGATCAGCAGATTGGCGACATTGGCGCAGGTGATGAGAAGAACAAACCCTACGGCCCCGAGCAGCACCAGCAACAAGGGTTGAACTTTGCCCACGATTGCGTTGCGCAGAGGGCTCATCGAGAGGTGAATCGCGCTGTTCTCCTTAGGGTAGGCAATGGCGAGTTGCGCCTCGATTCCATTCATCTCGGCGAGTGCTTGCGTGAGCGAGACGCCCGGCGCCAGTCGGCACACGACGTTCAACCACCGCAAGCTACGCCGCACTGATGCGTCCGGGCCTGGATGCAAGGGCACATACAGGGGCGCAGTGCGGAGCGCGAATTCAAACTCCTTCGGCAAGACGCCCACGACCACCACCGGCTTTCCATCCAAATGGATCACGCGCCCGATGACATTCTGATCGGCAGAGAAATCGCTGCGCCAGAAGTCATATGTGAGCATGGCCACCGGCGGCTCGTTCAATTGCTGGTCCGAATCGCGAAAATCGCGGCCCAACATCGGCTTTACGCCCAGAGTGGAAAGGAAATTCGGAGTTACCTGACCGGCAAACGTGTTCTTGGGTTCACCTCCGGCCGAAAAGGTGAAGGCGTCGCCCGAATAGGCCGCCAGCGCCGAGAAACTCTTTGCAGTTTTCTTCCAATCGAGATAGTCCGGATACGAGCTATGGGGATTGGGGTATTCCTGCCTCCGCCATTCTCCCAACATCACCAATTCGGATGGCTGATGGTAGGGCAATGGGCGCAAAAGCGCGTAGTAGACCACCGAAAAGATGGCTGTGTTCGCGCCGATCCCGAGGGCGAGCGTGAGAACCGTGACGAAGGTAAAGCTCGGGCTTTTCCGGAGCGAACGCAGACTATAGGTCAGATTTTGAGTGAACGCGCTCATAGGGTTCTGGGTAAGGCAACTCGGCTGCCACATCGATCTCAGCTAAAGGAAGGCCTTAGACAAGCCTCCCGTCGCAGGGCCGTCCGCAATCGGGACGCGGGGTCGCAGAATGCGACATCTTTCAACCCGTTTCTTTCCTACGAACGTTAAATGATCTTTATCTTCCAACTCGGCCGAGCGCTCGTAGAATTGGTCAACCTTTCGCTGGGCTTCTTCCATCTCGCGATCTTATTCCAGAAGACGGCCGTCGCGGACCACTGCGGCGTCCTGAATCGAGGATTTCCTGGCTTCCTATTCGGTTTCTGCTTCGGCGATTCGTTCTTCGATCGACTCCCACTCGTTTCTAAAGCAACCAAATTGATAACGGCGAAACTGCTGCGTTCAGCCAGCACACCCAGTCGCCGAACCGGCGTCCGATACGGATAATCACTTCGGCTTTCTTGTTGGTGCGGTCCGCCTTTGGCTTGCTGGTCGCCTTCTTGGCCGGGCCCGCCTTCTTCGCGAGCTTTTGGATTTCTTGCGCTTGCTCTTGGGCTTCTCGTATCGGGCGCCGGCTTGCTGACGTTTTCGCTATCGATTCCGTTTTCGCTCATTGAATTTGTACTTGACCGGATTGAGGTCGTCACACACTCAGGATGGGAGAAAACATCAAGGCAAACCAGTGGCGGTCTGACTAAACGAGGCGAATACGGGAGGATCTAACCGAGAACAGGGAGGATGATGTGACTATGGCGTTGAAACGTTGAGTGGCTCCTGGCGAGACTAGGACAGACAGAATAAGTTTCGTACCTACGGGCGCGACCAATGATGATGTATCTGCCCGATCACACTTGGGGCTCTTGGCCGGTCGCTTCAGCAACGGTTGCTTCGCGAGCTGAGTCGAGAGTCCACGTCGGCAAGCAAACTCAGAGGTGCCGAGCCGGTCACCGTTGGAGAGAGCATAACCGATGTCGACAATCACCGCTTGGCGGTTGGCGTGCCTGACTCGGGCCACCATCGACATTCCCGCATCGCAACCCTTACCTACGTTGCCGTGGGCAGCGTCCGCTATGAAGACAAGAACGGATCGACGGGCGTGTTGCGCGCCGGCGGGATGGATGCGCGCCTGCGGCGGAGTCTGGCATAGCGGCGGCGGCGAACCGGGACGGACGGATGGCTTCCAGTTTTGGTTCGGCTGGCCGCCTGAGCTCGCGCTGGGACCATCGGACAGCGTCAATATGACGCTGGTAGCTATTCCCACACGGATGGGCCCGCGCGAGTCCTCGTCGGCAGCTACGGAACTGCGACAGATTCCATCAAAGCGCCGTCTCCGATGAATTAGCTTGCCGCGCGTTTGAAAGCTGGAGACTCTGGAGCTATCAGCCGCCCGCCGGATACACGTCGGCGTGTTCTAGCTGAACGGTCTCGCCGTCATTGCTGAAATCTTACGGCCTGCTTACTCTACTGATCAACGGCGGTGCGGCGTCCGGCGCATCCAAACCCGGCTCAGCCGAACCCAGAGGAAATTCGACAATCGTTAACTCAGTGCGTCCCACAGGCCGCGCTTCGATCAGCATGTGCGTCGTACGAGCAAGAGGATATCCCTTCAGGAACGTTGTTTCGCGTGCTACGTTGATGCTGCGGATAGAAGTGGAAGACGAGTCTACAAGGTACCCTGTCACCAGAACTGGCGCGCCAGTCGCCGGATCTATCCAGAGCTCCCCTCGAATCAGGCCCAAACGATTCTTCTTGGGTGCTATCCGAAATATATACGCTGCAGCATCTCCGGTTTCCACTGTGCCCGCGTAGCAGAATCTATAGTTTCGAGGACTAATGATGACAGAAGAGCGCGGCAGGTCTTCGACCTGCCGCTGCGCCAGGAAGTAAGGAGCAATAGCACGTTCGAATACGATCTCGTCTCCCTTGCGTTCGAGTATCCTGTATTGGCTGCGCTCGGATTCTCCTACTTCGCGAATCGCCAACAAGTCGCCCTGCTTGTCCAGGCCAGGTAGGGAGGCCGCTATTGCCAGCGCCACGGGACCCGACTCAGTGAACGGGTCGCGAGAATCAAGCCACGCTATATACCGGGCAAAAGCAATGCTCTGAGGAGGGGGCGTGGGCTGAACCATCGCAAGAGGCTGCGCCGAGATGCCAGCAGGAATCAGCAGCACCAGCAAGCCAACAATTGGAAGCACATCGCGAAAAAATGATTCCGACCGATACGGCATGGAAGTGTACGCGATCCGGGCACTTGAACGAAGGGGGCTCCCTATGACTGACTCAGCCAATGCCCGCGCTTCTGGCGTATTTGCTAAGATCGTCGCCCCATTTCGGCGCCAGCGAAGTAGCAGCTGGCGCCCTACCGAATCGATCTCCGTCACATAAGAGAGGTCGACAACGAGCTCTTTCTTGCCGATCACCATGGACGCGCCCAGCCAATCTTGCTCGAGTTTCTTCGCGCCCTCTGCAGCCAGCGGGCCGGTTAGTTCGATGCTGAAAGCGGTCGGTCCGTCATGCATGTAGTAATTGAATGTCGAGGCTTTCATTTTCATTTCCCTGCCGATCTTATGTGCAAGTTCACAACCACGACACGATTGTGTTTCTGAATAGGCAGGTTGTCGGTTAGCGGTATGGATTGGTCACCGAAATAGCCCAGGTGTTGCCACTCGCGTGTGCCCGAAGACTGGCGGACGACCGATTTGCTGGCACGCGGCTACTCTATGGTGCGGGAGACCTGAATCCCGAGCCTACGCATATGCGCCTGAAGCGTCGAGCGCTTCATGCCCAACAGAGCAGCGGCCCCATTGGGACCGGCAACGACCCAGTGGGCTTGCTTAAGAGCGGCCAAGATCTGCTTTCGCTCGGCGTCCTCGAGCACGCTGCGCATCTTCCCGGCATCCTCGAAGGCCACGGCGGAAGGAACGCGTGTTCTCAAATCGTCCAGCGGCACCTTCAATACCGGTCCGGTGGAAACGATCACTGCGCGCTCTATCACATTCTGCAATTCCCGGATATTGCCGGGCCAGTCGTAGCGGAGCAGGGTACTCATAGTTTCGGACGGGATGGTTTCGATGCTCCGGTTCATGCGGCGGCTGAACTGCTGAACGAAGTGCCGGACAAGCAAAGGAATATCTTCGCGCCGTTCGCGGAGTGGGGGCACCCGAACAGGGAAAACATTCAGACGGTAGTACAGGTCGGAGCGGAACTTCTGCTGCTCCACGAGCGTGGCCAGATCGAGATTCGTCGCCGCGATCAAACGCGCGTCGGTGCGCAGTGTTCGTGTGCTGCCCAGGCGCTCGAATTCACGCTCTTGTAAAACCCGCAGCAATTTCGGTTGCAGCTCCAGGGGGATTTCCCCGACTTCGTCCAGAAATACAGTGCCGCGATTCGCCAACTCGAACCTGCCGACACGTTGCGCGATCGCGCCGGTGAATGCACCCTTTTCGTGGCCGAACAACTCGCTTTCGAGGAGTCCGGTTGGAATCGCCGCGCAGTTCAGTTTGACGAAAGCATTCGAACTGCGCGAGCTGAGATTGTGGATGGCGCGTGCGATCAGTTCTTTGCCCGTGCCAGTCTCGCCGTAGACGAGCACCGTGGAATCGGTGGGAGCGACTGTTTCGAGTTCCGCAAGCACGCGCCTGAGAACATCGCTGTTGCCGACGATTTCTTCGAATTTCAGCTCCGTTCGAATTTCGTCCTGGAGATAAACCACCTCCTGAGCAAGCTTATCTTTGAGGTTGGCAATCTCTCCGTAGGCGATGGCATTTTCAACAGACAGCACGATCTGATTCGCGACCTGGCCGAGAAAACCGGCGTCACGTTCGCCAAAAGCGGTCTCTCGATCCCGGGCGAGGCTCAGAACTCCAAGGACACGCTCCCGGCCGATGAGAGGCAAGTGACACATCGACTTAACACCCTCAGCAGCAGCGAGAGGGTCCATCGTACTATCCACTTCTGCGATGCAGATGGGTTGGCTCGTTTGGAATGCCCTAACCAGGGTGGCCGATCCCTCCGCGGTGACACTCATTCCTTCGTAGACAATGCCTTTCCGTTCCGATTTATCAAACGCGTAAACGCGCAACTGGCCGGTTTCAGGATCTGAAAGCGTAACGCCGACGCCGTCGCACTGCATCAGGCGACGGATGCTGGCAGAAACTTCCCGAAGCAATTCCCGCAAGTCCAGCTTGGAGACAACACCGTTTGTCAGATCAAGAAGGAGTTTTAATCGCTGCTGCGCGAGAGCATCGTCCATAGCCAGCGCGATCTGAGCCGCGACGAGCGATAGAAACCGGACTTCTTCCGGAGAATAGGCATCAGCGAACCGGCTCCCGAAAACAAGGCTCCCTAGTTGCGAATGAGCAGTGCTCAGCGGAACTGCACATAACGAATGGAGTCCCAGCTTCTGGAGCGCTTGGATGGTCGTACGGAAGCGCGTCTCCTGGTTGCCCACTCGGAGCACCACAGGTTGCTGAGTCCGATCCACCCACCACGCTACGGTTTCCTCCTTTGGAATGTCTGAAATCCCACTCACCTTCGAATCGCAAACTTCGGAGAAATACCAATTGATCTTGTTGCCGGCGTGATCTATTTGACAGATTGCATCGAATGGAACAACTTGGCGTAATTCATCCGCGAGGAGCTGGAATAAATCTTTCTGGTCCGGGTGAGATCGAATCGCTTCGGCCAAACGAATAAGCGATTCGTACTGAGGCAGAAGCGGCAGAGCTGCACGCGTTTCCGCCAGCCTCTCTGGCGTCGAAAACATCGTCATGCTATGAGCAGCTCTGGCACCCACCCACTGCGTTTGATGAAAGCTCCGCCGATCTGGATTCGGTGAAATTTCGCAGCATCGCATCGACAGGGGATGGTGCCCGATTGCCGGCATCGTGCCCGGAACCGGGCACTGAGAGGCGGCGTTCGAACGGGCGGCTGACCAATTGAGCCTGTTAGTTTTCAATTGATTACGGCGTTGCGAGACTTGAGGCCTCCTACGTGCCCTTTGCGAGGAGGACGTCGGCGGACCGAAAATGTTGAGAATTACAGTTCAAGAGGATGACACGCTATGGCGCTTGCATCTTGCAGGTAGGCTCGTGGGCGCCTGGGTCGCCGAGACCGAAAACACCTGGCGTTTCGCTCCAATCTCTGGTCGACGGGTCGAAATCGACATAAGAGAGGTCACGGGAATTGATGAAGCGGGACGGTGCTTGCTCCGTGCGATGAATCGGGAAGGAGCGCGCTTTGTCGCAAAGGGAGTTGCGATGGAAGCCCTCGTCGAGGAGATAACAGGGATACCTGTTCGCCGCCGCGGGGCGTAGAGGCAGGAACAGAGGAGACGAAGTTGACAACGGCACTTAATATGAGATTTCAAATTTGGATAGCAGGTCTGTTGATTTTCGCGGCTCTTGTGATGGCGGGTTGCACAAGGACAACTTCCGCGGCGGGATCGCCACAACTGCCGCAGGTCGAGGTGGCCCAGGTAAAACAGGCAGACGTTCCCATATATCACGAATGGATCGGCACACTAGACGGACTGGTCAATGCCGCGATCAAGGCAGAGGTCACCGGCTATCTGCTTTCCCAGGATTACAAAGAAGGCTCCTTCGTACGAAAAGGCCAACTGCTGTTCCAGATCGATCCGCGCCCCTTTGACGCCGCGCTCGCTCAGGCGCAGGGACAGCTCGCACAGGCTAAGGGACAGCTTGCTCAGGCTAAGGCGCAGTTGACGCAGGCCCAAGCCCAGCTCGCGCAATCGGTGGCGAACCAACAAAGAGGTCAACTGGACGTGGACAAATACACGCCCCTCGCGAAACAGCACGCGGTCACGCAGCAGGAACTCGACAATGCCGTGCAGAACAATATAGCCTATACAGCCCAGATAGAAGCCTCGAAAGCCGCCGTCGAAACGTCCAAGGCGCAGATTGAGGCTAGTAGCGCAGCCGTGGAATCGGCTCAAGCCGCGGTCGAGGCAGCGAACGTCAATACCGGCTTCACGCATCTGACCTCGCCAATCGATGGAATCGTCGGGCTGGCTCAAGTACAGGTAGGGAATCTGGTCAGTCCCAGCAGCGGAGTGATTACCACGGTGTCGACGCTTGATCCGATTAAGGCAAACTTCACGGTCGGCGAACAGGAGTATTTGAGCTTGACACGCGGTGGCGTGAACGATCTGGCGAAGTTGCAACTGGAGCTGATCCTAGCCGACGGAAGCGTCTATCCGCAGAAAGGTAAGTTCTCCTTCGCGGATCGCCAGGTAAATCAGAACACCGGCGCGATTCAATTGACGGGACTTTTTCCGAATCCCGGGAATCGGTTGCGGCCGGGGCAATACGGGAAGGTTCGCGCATCGGTCGGGACCAGCGCGGGCGCGCTGCTGATTCCGCAACGCGCTGTCACGGAACTTCAAGGTGCCTATCAAGTCGCCGTGGTCGACGACAAGAACACGATCAGCATTCAGCAAGTCAAGGTCGGCGAGCAAATCGCAACGATGTGGGTTATCAGCGAAGGACTAACTCCGGGTCAGCGCGTAATTGCGGAGGGAGTCCAGAACGTTCGTCCCGGCATGCAAGTAAGTCCCAGGCCGTTCTCGGAGGGCAACTGAGATGTCTAAATTCTTCATCAACCGCCCCATCGTAGCGATGGTCATCGCGATACTGACGGTGATCGTGGGGGCCGTCACGATCGCAGCCCTGCCGGTAGCCCAGTTCCCTAACATCGTACCTCCGGAGATTCAGCTTCAAGCCTCGTATGTCGGAGCCGATGCGCGGGCACTTGAGCAGTCCGTAGCCACTCCCATAGAACAGCAAATCAATGGGGTGGACAACATGAACTATATGTATTCCTTAAACGCCACTGGCAATTCGCAGACCACGCTGGTAGTGGACTTCGATGTCAAAACGGATCCGAATACGGATCTGATTCTGACCCAGTCGCGCGAGAATCTTGCCACCGGTCAGCTTCCGCCTGACGTTAACACATACGGGGTGACCATCAAGAAATCGGCGACCGCTCCGCTCATGCTGGTCTCCCTATTCTCGCCACACGGCACTCGCAATGCGCAATTCATGGCCAACTACGCGTATATCAGCCTCAACGATCCCATCGCGCGCTTATACGGTGTCGGCCAGACGACGGTTTTCGGATCGGGGCAATATGCCATGAGACTTTGGGTGAAGCCTGACCAGTTGGCGAAGCTGGGCATTACCGTGACCGATATCGTCAACGCCGTCCAGACGCAGAGCACAGTGAACCCTGCCGGTCAGGTTGGCGGCGAGCCTACCGGCAACGACCAGCAATTTACCTATTCCGTTCTTGCTCAAGGCCGGCTGACTTCGCCGGAGCAATTCGGAGACGTCATAGTCCGCGAGACCCCGAATGGCGGGATCGTACGCGTGAAAGACGTCGCGCGGATCGAGTTGGGCACTAACGATTACAGCATCGTCAGCCGCTTGAATGGCAAGAACGCCGCGATCATCGCCGTCTACCAGCTTCCAGGCTCTAACGCGGTCCAAGCGGCCGCAGGCGTCCGGAAGCTGATGTCCCAGATGAAGCAGCGGTTCCCGAACGACATCGATTACGCCATATCGCTCGACCAGACCAGCGCGGTTACGGAAGGCATGCGGGAAATCGTCATAACGCTGTTAATCGCAATCGTGCTGGTGATCCTGGTAGTCTACCTTTTCCTGCAGGACTGGCGCGCTACGCTCATCCCGCTGCTGGCCGTGCCTGTCTCGCTGGTGGGCACGTTTGTCTTCTTCCCCCTGTTTGGCTTTTCCATCAATACGCTTTCGATGTTCGGGTTGGTGCTGGCCATTGGTCTGGTGGTTGATGATGCGATCGTCGTTGTCGAGGGCGTCCAGCGCCATATCGAGGAGGGTCTCGCCCCGAAAGATGCCGCTCGAAAAGCAATGGAGGAGCTCTCGGGACCGGTCGTCGGTATCGCCTTAGTTCTCTCGTCAGTGTTTGTGCCAACCGCTTTCATCCCGGGCATCACGGGAAGGCTTTATCAGCAATTTGCAGTAACGATCGCTATCTCAGTGGTCCTCTCGGCCTTCAACGCCCTTACGTTGAGCCCCGCGCTTGCCGGTCTTCTGCTTCGACCTAAAAAGGAGAGCAGCGGGCTGCTCCGAAGGTTCTTCGACTGGTTCAATCGCATCTTCGAGCGGACTACGCACGGCTATGTCCGTCTGTCAGCCGTGTTGATTCGAAAAAGCGCGCTGGCCATGGTGGCGCTATTGGTATTTGGCGGCGCCGGACTATTCTTTGGGAGCCGCGTGCCATCCAGTTTCCTGCCCGATGAGGACCAGGGCTACGTGTACGTGAACATGCAGCTTCCGAATGCTGCTTCCCTCGAGCGAACCGCAGCTGCATCGAGACAGGTTGAGAAAATCCTAGCAGACACGCCCGGTGTTAAATACACCACCAGCGTTGCCGGCTTCAGTTTGCTCAGCTTTGTCCGGACGACTTACAACGCTTTCTATTTCGTCACTCTGAAGCCCTGGAGTGAACGTAAGACCAAAGCAGAGCAGTACCAGGAGATCAGGGCGCGCTTGAACCAGCAACTCACCAGTTTGCCGGTGGGAACCGTTTTCAGCTTCTCGCCACCGGCGATCCCCGGAGTGGGCACTTCCGGCGGATTTACATTCGTGCTGGAGGACCGGGCGGGGCGGGATGTTCAGTTCCTGGCCGGCAACCTGGCCAAGTTCCTGGCGGCCTGTCGCAAGCGTCCGGAAATTGGCGCCATCAGCACCACGTTTCTGCCGAGCGTACCGCAGAAGTTTGTGGATGTCGACCGGGAAAAAGTACTGAAGCAAGGTGTGGCCGTCAGCGATGTTTACAAGACCATTCAGGCGTTCATGGGAGGGCTGTTTATTAATTACTTCAACGATTTCGGCCGTACATGGCAGGTGTACGTTGAAGCGGAGGCGCCTTACCGGTCGAACCTGGAGAACGTGGGGCAGTTCTATGTGCGCAACGGCAGTGGCGAGATGGCGCCACTTTCCGCGCTGACGAAGTTCGAGTCGCGTGATGGCCCGGAGTTCACCATGCGCTACAACGAGTACCGTTCGGCGCAAATCAACGGCAGCGCCGCGCCCGGCTATAGCTCAGACCAGGCCACGGCAGCTCTCGAAGACGTCTTCAAGCAAACCATGCCAGGCGAAATGGGATTTGACTACATGGGCATGTCGTATCAAGAGCAGAAGGCACGGGAAGGGATTTCGGCTTCGGTCATCTTTGGTTTCTCACTATTGTTCGTGTTTCTGATTCTTGCGGCGCTGTACGAAAGCTGGTCGCTACCGTTTAGCGTGCTCCTGAGCACGCCGGTCGCGGTGTTCGGCGCTTTTGGAGTTTTGTGGCTGCGTCGCGTCCTGCTCGCCGCTTTTCTACCGGCCTACATGGTTCAGATCGAAAACGACGTTTACTCGCAAATCGGTTTAGTGATGCTGATCGGTCTGGCCGCCAAGAACGCGATTCTGATCGTCGAGTTCGCCAAGGAGCAATTTGAACAGGGCAAGCCCCTTGTGGATGCTGCGCTGGAAGGAGCCCGGCTCCGTTTCCGTCCCATCTTGATGACATCGTTTGCATTTATTCTGGGCTGCGTGCCGCTCTGGACAGCGTCCGGCGCGGGTTCCGTGGCCCGCCAGATTATGGGCACCGCAGTCATCGGGGGTATGCTCGCTGCGACCGCAATCGGAATATTCTTTATTCCGGCAATCTTCTATCTGGTCGAGAAGGTCTCCTTCGCTGCACACGCGCCGGGGCAGGCCTCCCCGCTTCTTCCTTCACCGGGGCAGGGAGACTGAGATGAATTATCGAGCGATCCCCCTGTTGATTGCCGCGGGTTGGATGACCGCTTGCACCCTTGGGCCGAACTATCACCGGCCGGCTGTGCAGATCCCGCAAAATTTCCGCGCTCCAACTCCGCTGCCGGCCCCTCAGGCGGAGTCATTCGCGGACCTGAAGTGGTGGGAGGTTTTTAAAGATCCGGACTTACAAGAGTTAGTGAAGACGGCCATCCAGCAGAATTACGATCTGCGGGATGCTGTAGCGCGAGTGGAGGCAGCGCGAGCAAATCTGGGGATCACGCGATCTAACCAGTTCCCACAAGTAGGAGCCAGCGGAGATGTACAGTTGACGCGGCTTTCTCGAGATGGTTCGTTTGCGCTGCCACGCTCATTTGTGTCGTCCCAGAATCGCAATTGGGGCGAGGCATCACTCAACTTGCTCTCCTTCGAGGTCGACCTATGGGGGCGCTTGCGCCGGGCGACTGAAGCGGCACGCGCAAACCTTTTGAGTGCGGACGAAAATCGCAAAGTGGTCTTGACCACCTTGGTAAGCGATGTCGCGAGTGCGTACTTTACAGTACGCGAGCTGGACTACGAATTGGAGATTTCGAAGACAACCCTTGCCACCCGGCAGGATTCACTGAATCTCACCGTCTACCGTGAAACTGGCGGGGTCGCTACCGAGCTCGATCTGCGCCAGGCAGAGCAACTCGTGGACACCGCCGCCGAGACCATCCCCACGCTGCAGCAGCAGATCGAGCAGACCGAGAATCAAATCAGCTTACTGCTTGGAGAGAATCCAGGCCAGGTGATGCACCATCAAGGTGCCTTCAACGAGGATCTGTTCCCTCCCGAAGTTCCCGCTGGGTTGCCATCTACGTTACTCGAGCGGCGGCCTGACATTCGCGCCGCAGAGCAGAACCTCATTGCGGCGAACGCTGATATAGGTGTGGCAAAAGCCGCTTACTTCCCGCAGTTGAGCCTGAGCGGGCTTATCGGTGGCCAAAGCACGCAATTATCGAGCCTGTTCAGCGGTCCACACAGCGCATGGAGTTTTGTGCCGCAGGTCACCCAACCGATATTCACGGCTGGCCGCCTCCGTTCCAACGTGAGATTGGCCGAAGCCCAAAGAGATAGCGCCCTTGTTCAATATCAAAAGACCATCCAGACTGCCTTCACCGAAGTATCCAACGCCTTGATCGCTCACCAAAGAGTGAGAGAAAGCCGAGTGCAGCAGCAAGCGCTGGTTGGGGCTCTGGAAGGGCGGAAACGTCTGGCGTATGCCCGATATATCGGGGGCGTGGATACACAGCTCAATGCGCTCGACGCCGATCGCGATCTGCTCCAGGCGCAATTGGACCTCAGGCAAATCAGATTGAACGAACTGCTGAGCGTGGTCCAGTTATACAAGGCGCTCGGCGGTGGTTGGCAATAGTTTCTATGCGGCCCGCGCCGATAAGAAAAGAAAGCGACATGGAAAACGCAACGCTCAGCAATACCGGTCTGCTGGCTTCGGAACTCTGCTTCGGAACCATGACATTCGGCGACGAGAGAGTCTTCAAAGCCATCAGGGCGGTTGGCCAAGCCTGGCCTGCCCGATTGCTGGCAGCGCGAAACCGGCATGGACTGCAAAGACCACGATTTCAGGGGCTTCGGAAACATTCGCCGGGTTGTTCAGGTGCATTGCAGTTTTCTGGATCCTTATGAAAAATCAGGCATTGCAGTATTACATGCACGATGGGCCAACCGCCTTCCGGTTTGAATTGGCAGGAAATCTGGACTACGAAAGTGTGCCCAGACTCGACCAAGACTGGCAAACTGCTTCATCGGCAATCGGTGACCGCAGACTAATTGTCGACATGACGTTCGTCACAGCTATCGATGAAAAGGGAGGGGCGCTACTTAGACGTTGGCATCAGGAAGGAGCAGAGCTCATCGCTAATTCAAAACTCTCGCGCGTACTGACCGAATCGATCCTTGGCGAGCCTCTTCCCGCGAGCGCGGCCGACGCGCGCGTCTCGGATCGTACCTGGCTCCCGTTCCGCGCTTCTTTCCTCGTGCGCCCGGCAACTCTGCTCTTGCTGGCCACGATCGCGTTCCCAGTCGAGGCCAAAGCAGCGACCTTAAAGCCCGCAACCGTCATCGCGTCGGATGATCATCTCAAACGGCGAATCCGAACCTTCAGGACCCGGCCCGCGCCGGCGAGAGCTTCCTGTGGACGTATGAAAACGCCGAGCGCGCCCCCAAGGTCCGCAGCGGAGAGATCGTCGTCGCTCCCGGGTCTACACGAAATCCTAAGAGAGCGACTGGCGGATGGATCCATCACTCGAGATCGCGTTTCAAGTTTGTCCCGAGTCCACTTGCCAGTTTATTGGCAGCGTGGCAACGGGCTGACAGTTTCGACCCGGCACTCTGATGGGTGAACGCCTAACCACCATTCGTTCCAGGCATATAGCATCGGAGTAAATCTGGTAGGCCGAATGCTCAGGTGCTAGAGATTTCGATGCAGGAGTCAATCGAGGGTTGGCGTCCTTCTAGCGCCATGCAAGAGAAACGGGAGCCCGAACTGATCGCTGCTTGCAAGCGTGGAGACAGAGCGGCTGGGACGGAACTGTTAGGCCGGCATTACGCATTGTCTTTTCGCCTGGCGCGGGGCATTCTGCGCTCCGAAGAAGAGTCCGAGGACGCCGTTCAGTCGGCTTATTTCTTGGCTTTGCGGCACATCCGTAACTTTCGTGGGGATGCGACGTTTAAGACCTGGATCACGCGCATTGTGATGAACGAATGCCTCGCTAGGCTTCGCGAACGCAAGCGACGTCGCGATTGGGTCAGCTTGGATGATCGGGACCGGAGCGCGGAACTGAACATGCTCGTCTCGTTAGCTCCAACCCCCGAGAAGTTCACGCTATATCGGGAAATCGCTTCAGCCCTTTCTGATGCGGCTTCCATTCTTCCGAAGCCATTGCGCGAGGTATTCGCTCTCTGCGTCTTTTCAGGCCGCTCTCTCGAAGAGGCTGCCACGGCGCTTGGTCTTACGATAGGGGCCACAAAGACACGGTTGTTTCGCGCTCGCGCACGTATGCGGGCGCATCTCAAGCACGTCTGGCCGGACGCGGGCGTTCACGGTGAGACGCCCTGAACGGTATCGCCAAGAGCTGAAAAGCCAATTGGGCAGTGGTCCTGGCGGACGGAGACGGAATTCGCTTGCAGAGCTTGATCCTCAAGGTCTCCGGAGACTTACCAAAGCAGTTTCTGCGGTATCTTTGGTGGCAAAAGCCTGCTTAGCCAGGCCTGGCAACGCCTCGGGCCACCATTTCCAAGTGATCACACGATGTCCGTCTTGACAAAGGCACACGAGATTTTCCCGAGAGGAATTCGCGCCTGCTGAGAACTCGCATATCTTGGTACAGCCAGAGAATCGAGGCACCGGCGTGGCGATCACCAGCAATCCTGAGCTCTCCCTCGGCGCGGCGGTCTCTGGAACACGTTTGTGACGGTCCGCCGGGCCGAGGCATTTCTGGAGTTTCTTAGGCGGTATTGGTTCCTCAACCTCATCGATTGCTCGTGGTCCGTGACGCCGTCTCGGGATGCGAAGCCAAGCGGACGTCGTGAAGTCAGAGGCGAAGATTAAAACCTCCCCAAGCCCGACAGGAAGGGGTGTGAGGAACCCAACGATAAGAGAGAGCGACAGACCGAACCGGCGCATCTCCGCCTCGCAAAGTTTGTCGATTTTCTTGTAACTTTCCTCGACATCTTTTATCAAAGTTCATGAAGCCAGAACGAAGTTTAGTTCCGGCAGACACCGTGACGTTTGTATGAGGCTTTACCGCAAGACTACTTACCGGTTCTGTAATTCAGACTCCAATTGGGCGCTGCTGGCCCAGGAGACTAAAGGAAACGCATGCAGCCTATCGAAACAACGCACGACGAGCGACCATCTGGCTTTCGGTTGGATGTACCGTTACACAGCCTGCTAACGCAACCTGGCTTACGAACGTCCGTCGCTCCAGCGATCAGCCCGGAGCGCCTACCCGATCCTGTTTTCCCCCAACACCCGGACTTTCTGGGAGACGACGGATTGGGGCCACCGATGCCTCCACCGAAACGCCATTACAAAGCGGAACACATTACTCGTGCCTTTAGAGGTTGGGCCGTACCCTGGCTGAAGTCACGCGTTCAGACAGGCGATTTTCACCCCATCATCGCCTACCTATTCACGGAGTGGAAGTGTAATCTCGACTGTCACTACTGCTGGGCGTTTGACAATCGCGTGAAAGGAATGACGGAAGAGATCGCCAAGCGTTCTATCGACTGGCTGCGCGACAGTGGCGCTGGAGTGCTGGCACTCATGGGCGGTGAGCCGTTATTGCGTCCGCAGTTCGCTCACAAGGTCTGTTACTACGCGGCGAAGAAGGGCTTTTGGATTTATGTTCCGACCAATGCTCGTCTGCTGCGCCCGCAAGTTACTGATTGGCTCGCGGACGCCGGCGTGGCGACGTTCAATTTCGCCGTGGACGCGGTGGCGGAAAAGCCCGGCCTGCCGAAAGCCTTAGCACCGGTGCGGTCCTACTTCAACTACCTGGTGAAGAAGCAATACCAGTATGGTTACAGCGTCTTCTTTAATATCAACATCTGCCGCAACAACATGGACGACGTCCGCGAGCTGACGGAAATCGCGCACGATCACGGCATCGCCACCGATTACCACATCAACGAATCGCCCATGATGGATCAGCCCGACTTCAAGCACATGGAGAACAACCTCACGTTCATTACGCCCGAGGACTTTGGCAAGGTGGACGAGTTAGTGGACTGGCTCATTGAGAAGAAGAAGTCGGGATACAAGATGGTAAACTCCGCCAGCCGTCTGGACGAGATGCGCCACTTTATGCGCGGAAAGGTGCAGGAATGGAACTGCCGGGCCGGCTGGAATTCGTTGATCGTTCGCACCGACGGTACCCTCGCGCCCTGTTTCCCTATGTATAACGCCACTTACGATTGGGGCACGATTGAAAACCACAAGTTTGAGACCAAGCAGCTCACCGAGATGAAGAAGTCGTGCCAGCCGCACTGCTTCTCTACGCTCAACCATATTCTGGCGTACTGCTATAACGATGCCCGCGTCATCAAATGGATGTTGCGGCAGGCGCTCAACCGGTTCCAGGGAACCACCAACTTCGATTAACCATAACGAGGAGAGTAATGCCACAAACAATCGATCAGGAAGCGGTCCTTGCAAATTTGGAAGCTAAGGCGGACGAAATCCAACGGCAAGTGGATGCGGAACGAGCCCGGTTGCGCGGGGCTGCCGGCTTGGTGCAGCTCCAACAGCAATTCAAGCGTCCGGTGGAACGGCCGTTTACCGCAGCCGAGCGCGGTAAGGTCACCATGCTTATCGGAGGAATGACCTGGAAGCACGACAATATGTTCCGCGCAGTATTCGAAGGCTGCGGATATAAGTGCGAGACTCTCCCGGTCCCCGATGTGCCCGCGTTCCAAATCGGCAAAGAGTTCGGCAACAACGGCCAATGCAATCCAACGTACTTCACGGTTGGTTGCCTGGTGCAGTACCTGCAGGGACTCGAAAAGCAGGGGATACCGCGTCAGGACATCATCGACAACTACGTGTTCTTCACGGCTGGATCGTGCGGCCCTTGCCGCTTCGGCATGTATGAAGCTGAATATCGCTTCGCGCTCGAAAATGCCGGCTTCGGCGGATTCCGCGTGCTTCTGTTCCAGCAGGACGACGGCATCAAGGCCGCATCGGGCGAGGCGGGGCTCAAGTTCACCGTCGATTTTGGCATGGGGATGCTCAATGCGATGAACGTTGGCGATACGCTCAACGACATCATCTATCAGATCCGTCCGTTCGAAGTGCAGCGCGGAGAGACCGACCGTGCGTTCGAGGAAGCCGGCGAAACCCTTACGCGCATGCTTCGTGAACGACCGCCATTTGAAATTATGGAGCGCGCGCCGAACTGGTCTAAGGGTTATCTCAAGAGTCACGACAAGTTCATGCGCTTCTGGAACTCCTGGGCCAAAGTTTACGAAAACCTGTATGGAAAACCATACCTGGAGGCTCTCGAGGCGTGCCGCGCACGCATCGACGTGGTGGACGTCGATCGAACAAAAGTAAAGCCCGTAGTTAAGATCACCGGTGAGTTTTGGGCCTCGATCACCGAGGGCGACGGCAATTTCAACATGTTCCGCTTCCTCGAGCGCGAGGGCGCGCAAGTGATCGTCGAGCCGGTCGCGACGTGGGTCGCCTACCTGCTTTGTCAGGCCAAGGCGCGCGCGCTGAATAACAAGGAAGTGAAAGCGCACCACGAGCAGCTCTCCTGGTACGACCTCCCGCGTAAATTCAAACGCGAGATGGCGTATCAAGCCAAGATTCTCGGGTTCACAGTCGGCGAGTCCATGTGGGCGTACTTCTACCACCGTGTCGGCGAAAAGCTAGGCGGGTTGGCTCATAAGCTGGTGGATCAAAGAGAACTGGCGCGACTGGCTGAGCCCTTCTATCATCGCTTCGCGCGCGGCGGAGAAGGACACCTCGAGGTCGGCAAGAACGTCTACTACACGGTTCACCACAAGTGCCACATGGTGCTGGCGCTGAAGCCGTTCGGGTGTATGCCGTCGTCTCAATCGGACGGCGTTCAATCGGCGGTCATCAACAAATTCAAAGACATGATCTTCCTGCCCATCGAGACATCGGGCGAGGGCGAAGTGAACGCGCACAGCCGGGTGCAAATGGCGTTGGGCGAAGCCAAGGCGAAAGCCAAGGCGGAGTTCGAAACAGTGCTCACATCCACTGGCAAGAGCTTAGACGACATCCGGGGATACGTTGCCGATCATCCGAAGCTTCGGCGCCCCTTCTACCATGTTCCGCATCGCGAGGGCATCGCTGGCACGGCGGCGCAATTCGTCTTGCACGTCAACGATCTAATGAATTCGCGCGCACGGGTGGTCTGATATGGAAACCCGCTACATGGTCGGGCTCGATGTGGGCTCGACCACGGTGAAGGCCATTGTGGCCGAAAGCGCGTCGGACAAGGTCGTTTGGCAGGACTATCAGCGGCACGAAACCAAACAACCGGAAAAGGTGCTGGAGTTTCTTCGGCGTATCGAACAGGAAGCTGGCGTTACTCCGGAGAACTCACGCGCGTTCATCACTGGCTCGGGTGGCGGCACGCTCGCGGAGCTAGTGGGCGCGAAGTTCGTACAGGAAGTGACTGCCGTTTCGCTCGCAGTGGAGAGAATGCATCCGGAAGTTTATTCGGTGATTGAGCTCGGCGGCCAGGACGCCAAAATCATCGTGTTCAAGGACGATCCTGAAAGCGGGCGGAAGAAAAAGATCCCGTCGATGAACGATAAGTGCGCGGGCGGCACGGGTGCGGTAATCGACAAGATCAATGCCAAGCTGAAGATTCCCGCTGAGGCGCTGAGCTTGCAAGGCTACGACGGCATCAAGCTGCACAAAGTAGCGGGGAAATGCGGAGTCTTCGCCGAGACTGACGTCAATAGCCTGCAGAAAGAAGGAACGCCACCGGACGAGTTGATGGCTTCTCTGTTTGAAGCGATCGTACTCCAAAATCTCAGCGTGCTTACTCGTGGCCACACGCTGCGGCCGCACGTCCTACTGCTGGGTGGGCCGAATACGTTCATTCGCGGCATGAGGGAAGCGTGGCAGGTCAACATCCCACGCATGTGGAAAGACCGCAAAGTCGAAGTCCCCGAAGGCTCGACGCCGCAGGAGCTTATCAAAGTTCCCCAGAACGCGCAATATTTCGCCGCGCTAGGCGCCGTGGAATACGGAAAAACCGAGGACGATGAAGTGGGGCGGTACTGCGGCGTCGCCAAGCTGGTCCACTATATCGATTTTGGACGCACCGAGGAAAAGTCTGCATCTGGAGGCGGCGGACTGGTCGAGTCGCAAGACGACCTGGCGGCTTTTCACGAGTCGTACCGCCGCAAGAAGTTCGTGCCGGCTGTTTTTCAGAGCGGGTCAACCGTGGGCGGCTTTGTCGGCGTGGACGGCGGATCCACTTCGACCAAGGCCGTGCTTCTCTCTGAAGAAGGCGAGATTCTTTGCAAGGCCTATCAGCTTTCGAATGGCAATCCGATCCAAGACACCATCGATATGTTCGAGAAGCTGCGCAATCAAGTAGAGTCCCAAGGCGCGAAGATGGAGGTGCTAGGGGTCGCCACTACCGGTTATGCCAAGGACATCCTCAAAGATGTCCTGCACGCTGATGTCGCGTTGGTGGAGACCGTAGCCCACACGGAATCGGCGATGAAATTCTACGATGACCCGCACGTCATCGTGGACGTCGGCGGCCAGGACATTAAGCTCATCGTGCTGAAGAACGGCCGCGTGAAGGATTTCAAGCTCAATACGCAGTGTTCGGCCGGCAACGGGTATTTCCTGCAATCGACGGCCGAAGGCTTCGGTCTGAAGGTGGAGCAGTACGCAGACTTGGCCTTTTCCGCCACATCGATGCCGGTGTTCGGTTATGGCTGCGCGGTCTTCATGCAGTCCGACATCGTCAACTTCCAGCGCCAGGGCTGGCGCGCGGAAGAAATCCTGGCGGGCTTGGCCGCGGTACTGCCCAAGAACGTGTTCCTTTACGTGGCCAGCATCCCGAATCTGGCTGCGCTTGGATCGCGTTTCGTGCTGCAGGGTGGCACGCAGAACAACATGGCTGTGGTCAAAGCGGAGGTCGATTTCATTCGCTCCAGCTTCCGTTCAGGCGGCCGTAAGCCGGAGATTATCGTGCACGAGCATTGCGGCGAGTCTGGCGCGATCGGCGCGGCGGTCGAAGCAGGTAGGCTCTATCGGAATGGGCGGCGTACCAGTTTCATCGGCCTGGATGCCGTGCGCAACATTACCTATCGCACCACCCGCAACGAAAGCACGCGCTGCTATTTCTGCAAGAACAACTGCCTGCGAACCTTTATAGATGTCAGTACCGGCGACGCCCCGCGGGTTGAGTCGACGAAGCCCGATTTCATCTCGATCGGCAAGGTTGTTAAGTCCAAGGTGCCATTGCAAGCCGGCGAACAGCGCCTGATCATCGCAACCTGCGAAAAGGGCACCGTCGAAGAGATGGAAGATATGAAGGATATCAAGGCGGGGTTGGACGAGGCGAAGAAAAACTATCCGAACTTCGTGGATCTGGCTGCGCACGAAGCCTTTCGCTCGCGCAAGACTCAGCTGGTGGCCGACCCGATTCCCTCGCGCGCGTGGACCAGATCCACCAAGGAACGCGTCGCCTTGATGAAGAACCGGCCCAACCTGCGCATTGGAATCCCGCGCCTCCTGAACGCCTATGTTTACGCGCCGCTCTTCAATGCATACTTCGAAAGCCTCGGGCTCAAAGCCGAGAATCTCATTTACTCCGATTACACCAGTCCCGAACTGTATCGCGCCGGATCTAGCCGCGGAGCCATCGACCCCTGCTTTCCCGCCAAGATCGGTATCGCTCATGTTCACAATCTGCTCACGATAAAAGCCGCGAAGAAGCCGCTCGACCTGATCTTCTTTCCCATGGTCGATGTCCTCCACACACCACTGGTCAATCTCACGGGATCGAACGCTTGCCCAACGGTTACGGCGTGCCCGGAGACGGTCAAGGCCGCATACACCAAGGAGAACGATGTCTTCGCGGAAAACAATGTGAAGTACGTCAATCCGGTTCTCAACATGCAAGACCGGAAGCTGCTCGCGCACCAGATGTTCACTGCGCTACAGCCTTTGCTGGGCTTGTCGCCGGAAGAGAATCAACGCGCTATCGAGGCCGGATACAAGGCTCTAGAGGAATATGAAACGGGCATGCGCGACAAGGCGCGCGACGTGCTCGATCAACTCGAGTGTGAAGACCGCATTGGTATCGTGATGCTGGGCCGCCCCTATCATCATGACCCCGGATTGAATCACGAAATTCTGGACGAGTTTCAGAAGCTCGGCTACCCGATCTTTTCGCAAAGCACGCTCCCGCTCGACGAGGACTTGCTGGAGCGCTTGTTCGGAGAAGAGGTGCGCGCCGGTGTAATCAAGCATCCGCTCGATATCGCCGACGTGTGGAAGACTCGCTACTCCGCCAGCACCAATCACAAGATCTGGGCGGCCAAGTTTACGGCTCGGCATCCGAATCTGGTTGCGATGGAGATCTCAAACTTCAAGTGCGGCCACGACGCGCCCATTTACGGGGTGATCGAAGGCATCATTGAGAAGTCGCACACGCCGTATTTCTCCTTCAAGGACCTGGACGAGAATAAGCCAACCGGGTCGGTGAAGATCCGCGTCGAGACCATCGACTATTTCCTCCGCCGCTACCGCGAGGACATCATCAAACGCGTGCACGCCGAGCGCCAGGTTGAGACCCGAATCGCCGAGTACGAACGCGAGTTGCGCCTGAGCCTCAGTGGCATCGGCAACGTGGCCGACGCGAAGCCGGAGCTGATCCAGATCGCGAGTTAACGCTGATGTACCACGCATTCATTCTGTTTCTTCCGGTGCTGATGGCGGAGGACCGCTTGACAACGGCGCTTCCCACGGCCGACGAGGTGGTAGCTAAGATGGTCGCGCAGGACAACGAACGGCAGGCGGCTCTTCATGGCTATATAGCGTACCGGCGCTACATACTGGAGAATCGGAACCATCATAAGCGAGCCGAAATGCTGGTGCGGATCATCTGCGGGGAGGATGGCTCCAAACAATTCGAAGTTGTTTCCCAAGACGGTTGGGGCGGTGCAACAAAGCACGTGTTCCCGCGGCTACTCGAAGCCGAAATCGAGGCCGCGCGCCCGGATCTTCGCCAGCGATCCCGGATCACTCCGGAGAACTACACGTTTGAAATTGCCGGCACCGACGACGTTCGCGGCCGCTTGGCTTATGTGATTTCGATTGAGCCTAAGACCTCCAACAAATATCTCGCCCGAGGAAGAATCTGGGTCGACGCCGACGAATATGCCATCGTTCGTGTCGAGGGCGAGCCTGCGAAGAACCCTTCTTTCTGGTTTAAGAGTGTTCACTTCGTTCACGAGTACGAAAAGAATGGCCCGTTCTGGTTTCCTGTATCCGACCGTTCGGTGACCGATGTCCGCATTTTTGGAACGACTGAAATGAATATTAAGTATTTCGACTACGTGCCGAATGATCCCAATCGAGGTTCAAATTCTGACCTGATCGCGAAACCTTAGGTAACGCAGGTGAGCATTCTCCATGCGGTCACAATGCCTTGCAACCAGCCACGGCAGGCCGGCATCCAATCGATGATGCGAGTCACGACTCTTCTCGGCGCCGGTTGTTTTTGTGGATTCATCGCTTATTGCCAGCAACCTGGGCCGAACCCCCCGCCGGTCCAGCCGGGCACCAGTGCCAAGGACAATCAATCGGAGTCGGCGCCTAAGCGCATACTGGGAATCATTCCGAACTACCGGACATCCCCGAGCCTAACCAACTACGAACCGATTTCTGCCAAAGAGAAATTTAGAATCGCCAGCCAGGATTCGTTCGACCGCGGAACTGTAATTCTCGCTGCGGCGTTTGCAGGCGAGGGGCAATTGACCAACGCGAACCGGTCGTTCGGACAAGGCGCAGCGGGATATGGACGCTACTTCGGCACTTCGTACGCGGACTTTGTCATTGGTAATTACATGACGGAGGCGATTTATCCAACTATCCTGCACCAGGACCCGCGCTATTTCCGGCGTGGCACGGGAAGCACGTGGTCAAGGCTGTTTTACGCGATCGGCCAGACTTTATGGACTCATTCCGATTCCGGCCGTATGCAATTCAATTATTCCGAGGTTCTCGGCAACTCGACCGCGGTAGCGATTTCGAATGCATATTATCAGGACAACCGAGACGCGGGGGACGCCGTCACAAAGCTTGGGACTCAGATTGGCGTCGACATGGCCGCCAATGTCTTTAAGGAATTCTCGTCGGATCTCAACCGGAAGTTTTTCCGAAAACATCGCCAGAATTAGAGTGGCAATCCTTACCAGGGCGGTGCTGGGGGTGTGTGTAGACAAATATTTCTTTGAAGGGCAATATGACGTTGAGCGCGGCGACCGCGTTTCCGTGAGCATGCGCAAGATGAATGCAACGAATGATCTCAAGGCCAAGCACGACGACCGGCTCTGACTCGCCGATCTCGACCTGACCGACACGCCCTCGATCCATCGCGTCGTGACCAAGGCCTTCGCCGACCTCGGTAAGATCGAGCGTTGCGGCTGACTGACCAGCTCGATGATTGAAAGATCGCGGATCTAAAGGACGCTTTAACGCCTGGAGCAAAAGCGCCCACGAAACACCCGAGAGTCCAGAGGATCGCGCTGAGCCGGCCTATCGCCTGTACGCCGAAACGGTCCAGCGGCACGCCCATGGGCAATTGCGTGGCGCGTTACGCGCGTGTCCTTTATACGATCGCTCCTATTTCTGCCAAAGAATCTGGCCGGCTTCCAGTGGCACCGACGCGCTGGGATGGCGGGGGATCACTCGAGGCGTAAATGCGCTGGGCGGACGATCGTCTTCAACACTTACCGCATAAATTAACCCGCCATTTGGTAATTGGGCTCCACGATTCATTGCTTTTCTCAGCGGTCCATCACCGTTGCGGCCGGCCGCGAAGAGCTCAACTTGGACGGCGCTTGGATCCAATTCTCCCAGGTAGACCGGGACCTCAAAGTGCAGGGCGCGGCCCTTAGATTCCACCTTGAGTGAGCCGAAAGATATAGTGTTCCAGTGGGCGCTGAGAGTCTGCTCCCACGCGAGCACCTCGCCGCCGAGCTTGCCGCCTTGGGCCGCTCGAGCGATATAAGAGACCGCCGCCGGAAGGTAATGATCCTCGGTGTACTGCCGCACGGTGCGATAGGCAGAGTACTGCGGCGTGAGACGGGCCATACTCTCCCGGATCCGCGCTACCCATTTCCCCGGAATTCCTGCCTCGCTGCGCTGATAGAATTCCGGAATTATGTGCTCTTCGACCAGCGCGTAGGTCGCATTAGCGTCGGCCGCGTCCCAGGCAGGATCGTCGCCGTGTTCGTGTCCGTCGCCGACGGCCCAACCTACGTCGGGAGCGTACGCCTCTGCCCACCATCCATCGAGTTCGGAGAGATTTAGTCCACCGTTCACCAATACCTTCATGCCACTGGTTCCACTGGCTTCCCATGGCCTCCGCGGCGTGTTGATCCACACATCCACTCCGCCGACCAGGTGCTCTGTTAGAAGCATGTCGTAATCGCTGAGGAACACAACCGAAGAGTAGAAGCCGGACCGATGGATAAATTCATTCCACTGGCGAATCATCTCCTGTCCGGCTCCGTCTTGCGGGTGCGCTTTGCCGGCGATGACCAGTTGCACAGGACGCTGTGGGTTGCCAAGAATTCGCGCCAGGCGATCGGGATCGTGCAGTAACAGGTTCGGCCGTTTGTACGTCGCGAAGCGCCGGGCAAATCCAAGGGTGAGTGCGTTAACATCGAAAATCTTGCCGGCTTCGGCGATTTCACGGGCTGATCCGCCTTGGATCGCGACCTGCTGCGCGTAGCGAGGCCGGACAAATTCGATCAGCGATTTTCGGGCCGCGGTTCGCATACTCCAGAGCGGTCCGTCGGGTGTACCACGGACCTGTGTTTCCATTCGCGCCAGCCCGCCTTGCCAGCAGTTGGATCCGCAGAGATTTTTCCAGAATTGATGCGCTTCGTCCGAGTCCCATGTGGGGACGTGAACTCCGTTAGTCACGTAGCTGACCGGAACCTCTTCGACCGGCCAACGCGGAAACAATGGGTCGAAGAGGGCGCGGCTGACAGCGCCATGCAACCGGCTGACCCCATTCACGCCGCCACTTCCGCGAATCGCCAGATAGGCCATGTTGAACGGTTCTTGCCCATTGGCCGGATCGCGCCGCCCCAACGCCAACAGCTCATCGAAGGTGATGCCCAGACGCTCGGCGCAATACCGCTCGAAATGAGTACGCATGAGATCCGCCGAGAATCGGTCGAATCCTGCCTCGACTGGCGTGTGGGTGGTGAATAGGTTTCCGGCGCGTGTAACGGCCAGCGCTTCGCGGAATCCTTTGCCCGTATCATCCATGTAGCTCGCGGCTCGCTCCAGCACCGCAAACGCCGCGTGGCCTTCGTTCAGATGGCACACCTCGGGGTGGATTGAGAGCGCCCGCAGCAAGCGCCAGCCGCCAATTCCGAGCACGTGTTCCTGTCTCAGCCGCAGCTCCGGCCCCCCGCCATAAAGTTCATTTGCAACGGTGCGAAACTCGGGAATATTCGCCGGATCGTTAGTGTCCAGGAGAAGAAGCCTGACCAACCCAACCTGTACTTCCCAGGCACGAAGCCAGAGATCACAGCCAGGAAACGGAATGGTGAAACGCATCCAACCGCCGTTTGCATCTCGAACGGGCCGAACCGGTAGCTGGCCGGGGTCGTTAAACGGGTAGACGGCGCGCTGCGAGCCGTCCCGGTTGAACTCCTGACGAAAATAGCCCTGCGAATAAAGCAAACCAACGCCGACCACCGGCACTCCTAGATCACTAGCCGCTTTGAGCTGGTCACCGGCCACGTTGCCCAATCCGCCCGAATAGATCGGCAGCGCCTCACTCAGCATGTATTCCATACTGAAGTAGGCGACTGAGGTGAGCGGCGAACGCGGATGAGTCTGTTGGAACCAACGCGGTGATTCGTTTTCCGCCGATCTCGTCCTTACTATTTCATCCAGACTCGACTGAAAAGAAGGCTCGGAAGTAATTCGTTTCAGATCTTGACCGGAAACCGTCTGCAGCACCGCCCAGGGATTGTGAGTTCGCTCCCATAAGTCCGGATTCAGCCGACGCCAGAGTGTGTCGGCCGCGCGGCTCAAAGTCCAGTTCACGTCCAAAGCAAGTTGCACTAAAATATCTTCGCTGGTAGTGTCCGAGGAGAGATTGCTGTATGGCAGATTGCTCATATGGCTCTAGTTCAGAGGACCGTTGCATTCCTGCTTCCAGTCAGCGGGGTTAGTAAACAAGGTGGTTCTGACTTTGACAACTCTGGAACCGCCAACTTTTCGAGTCGAAACGTTGACTTTTGTCGACACTTGACGGCGAAAAATTGCTCCAACGCCTTGATTTCGCAAGTATTTCGCATGGCCGTTTAACTGCACGGCAATCCGGGCCGGGCTATGTCCTTAATTTCGAACACAGAGCATAGATGGGCCGTGGTGCTCGCAGGGGGCGACGGCACCCGATTGCAAGAACTCACCTACCAGATCGCCGGTGACAGTCGGCCGAAACAGTTCTGTCACTTCTTCGGAGGAAAAAGTCTGTTAGGTCACACCCGGGACCGAATAGGTCCATTGTTTCCCGAAGAACGGACTCTCTTCGTGCTGACGCGCGCCCATGAGGCTTATTACCGTGAGGAACTTGCAAGGGTTTCTTCGCGGAATATGGTCATCCAGCCCACAAACCGAGGGACAGCTGCAGCGTTAGCGCTTTGCTTGAACGTCATCGCCCAACGGGACGAGGATGCGTTAGTAGCGTTCTTTCCTTCCGACCATTATTATTCGAGCTGTTCAGCATTCCGCGAAAGCATCGAAACCGGATTGCGTCTAATAGAAGAATATCCGGATTGCATACTAACGGTGGGCGCCGAGGCTCGTTATCCCGAAGTAGAGTACGGCTGGATTCAACCCGGCCGCACGCTGGTGGATTCATTGGTTAACCCTCTTTTGCGCGTGTCTCGCTTCTGGGAAAAACCGGCGCGAAAACGTGCTGAAATGCTGCAGCGACGAGGCTGTCTTTGGAACACCTTCATCACCATTGGTCGGGTTGGAGCGTTTATGGAACTGCTTCACGCCACCGTTCCGAAACTAACGCGATCGTTGGAACACAGCTTCATGAATGGTCAGATCGATCAACTCTATGGCCAAATCGCGCTTGTCGACTTTTCCAGAGCAGTACTAACAAAGATGCCGGAGCGGCTCGTGGTTCTACGAGACGCCGCATCCGGATGGACGGATTTCGGAAGTCCGCGCCGTGTCATAGATGTTCTTCTCAGCGAGGGCATTCGGCCATTATGGCTGAATCAGCGGCATGAGGATGCTATTAACGCCTCTCAAAACGGCGTTAGCCTGATGGGCGTCTGAGGCGATGAGAGATTGGGAACGCGGATGCAAACACTAAAGGAAACATTGCAACAAACACAGGCCAGCAGGGTGGCGTTGGGTCACTTTAACATTGCTGATCTTTTGTTTTTGAAAGCTGTTTTCGAAGCGGCACATGATGTAAATGTTCCGGTGTTGGTAGGAGCTTCCGAGGGCGAGCGGGAATTCGCCGGGACGAAGCAACTCGCGGCCCTCGTGGTGAGCCTGCGCGAGGAATTCGATTACCCGATCTTCCTTAACGCGGACCATACGCACTCACTTGCGAAGGCTATGGACGCCGTAAAGGCGGGATTCGATGCTGTCGTCTTCGACCTTTCTTCACTACCGTTTGAAGAGAACGCGCGACAAACTCGATTAGCAGTAGAGGCGCTCAAGTCGGTCAAACCGGCTGTACTGGTTGAAGGGGAAATCGGAGACATTGGGACCGGTTCGAGTATTCACGAAGACGCGCCGCGCCCCGCACTACCGCTCACCACGGCGTCCGAGGCTCGCCAGTTCGTCACCGAGACGCGAGTGGACATTCTTGCTCCGGCCGTTGGAAACACGCATGGCATGCGCAAGAGCATGATCACGGGGCGCGAGAAGAAGCGTCTTGATATCCAAAGGATTCGCGAGATCAAGGCGGCGACTGGTGTTCCTCTGACGCTGCACGGCGGTTCCGGAACGGCAGATGATGACTTTCAGGCGGCGGTACGGGCCGGAATCAATATCATCCATATCAATACCGAACTCCGGGTCGCTTGGAGGCGCGGTTTGGAACAGGGCCTCGCCGCGCTAAGAGACGAGGTCGTACCGTATAAGATTCTGCCGTTTGCCGTCACAGCCGTCCGGCAAGTCGCCAGTTCGCGATTGCAACTCTTTGCGAATCAGGGTCCCGGATCGTACTATTTGCCCAACGAAAGCGTTGGCGCGTGATCTAAATAAACCGATGCACAGTTCAGTAGAAACACCCTCTATTCCGAGTATTTCGCCATTGGCCGGCAAACCCGCGCCGAAGGAGCTGCTGATCGATGTCTCGCGCCTCCAACGCGAATACTTCGAGCGTAGGCCCGACATCAATGATCCCAACCAGATGGTCAGTTTCGGTACCAGCGGTCACCGCGGCACTTCGCTTGACGGTACGTTCACCGAAGCGCACATCCTCGCCATCACGCAAGCGATCTGCGATTACCGGCGCACAAAAGGCACGGACGGTCCGCTGTATATGGGTAAGGATACGCATGCCCTCTCGGATCCCGGGCAGATAACGGCTCTCGAAGTGTTGGCGGCAAACAACGTCGACACCATCATTCAGCGCAACAACGGCTTCACGCCGACACCGGTTATCTCGCGTGCAATTCTCGCCTATAATCGCGTGCGCAAGGAGCACCTCGCGGATGGGATTGTGATTACGCCGTCGCACAATCCACCCCGAGACGGCGGTTTCAAATACAATCCCCCGAATGGTGGTCCCGCGGATACCGACGTGACCGAATGGGTGCAGAACCGGGCCAACGAACTGTTGCGCGCAAAAAATGCAGGCGTGAAGCGCGTGCCTTTCACCTCAGCCATGGCTGCGCCGACAACCCGCCAGGAGGACTTTATCCTGCCATACGTGCGCGATCTGCGGAACGTAATTGACATCGACGCCGTTCGGGCCGCCGGACTCAAGCTGGGCGTGGATCCGCTCGGAGGCGCTTCCGAACCTTATTGGGAACCAATTAACGCCGAATACCATCTGGACATCGCCGTAGTTAACGACCAGATCGATCCCACCTTTTCGTTCATGACGGTGGATCATGATGGCCTCATACGCATGGACTGCTCAAGCCCGTACGCGATGGTTCGGCTGGTCGGGCTGAAGGACCGCTACCGCATCGCATTCGGTAATGATCCAGACGCTGACCGGCACGGCATTGTGACGCCCTCGGCAGGTTTGATGAATCCTAATCACTATCTCGCCGTTGCGATCCAATATCTGCTTACGCATCGACCTCTCTGGCGCGAAAGCGTTGTGGTCGGCAAGACGCTGGTCAGCAGCAGCATGATCGACAGGGTAGTTCAGAGTTTCGGACGGCGGTTGTACGAGGTGCCGGTCGGATTCAAGTGGTTTGTCCCCGGCCTGATCGATGGCTTTTGTTGTTTTGGCGGCGAGGAGAGCGCGGGAGCAAGTTTTCTGCGACATGATGGCACTGTGTGGACGACCGATAAGGACGGTCTGATCATGGACCTTCTGGCGGCCGAGATCACCGCGCGAACAGGCAAAGATCCAGGCGAGCACTATCAGGAGCTGACCGCCAAATTCGGCACGCCGATTTACACCCGCGTCGATGCACCCGCCACGCCTGAACAGAAAACCAAGTTGCGAGAGTTGTCGTCCGAGGCGGTTACTGCGTCGACTTTGGCCGGTGAGAAGGTCATCGCCAAGCTGACCCGCGCCCCCGGCGATAACGCCCCCATTGGCGGTTTGAAAGTGGTAACAGCCAGTGGTTGGTTTGCAGCACGGCCCTCGGGCACCGAGAACATTTACAAAATCTACGCGGAGAGCTTCCGGGACCAGGCCCATCTGAACGCTATTCTGGCCGAGGCTGAAGGGATCGTGAATGACGCGCTGAACTCCTCGAAAGGGTGATCATGATCGAGGACGGCATAACTCTACCGCCGTTTCCAGTGGACTACCGGGCGTCTGGCTTGCTGTTGCATGTTACGTCCCTGCCCTCGCGGTATGGCATCGGGGATGTCGGGCCCGGCGCATTAAGCTGGATCGACCGGCTCTCAGAATCCGGTCAAAGCTGGTGGCAATCGTTGCTACTCGGCCCCACCGGGTACGGAGACTCACCCTATCAACCACTTTCCTCTTTCGCGGGCAACGCGCTCGTGATCAGTCCCGAATGGCTGATGGAAGATGATCTCTTAAAGTCGAGCGATTGCCAAGTCAATTCTTTTCCACAAGGCGAGGTCGACTACAACGCGGTCATTCCCTTCAAGCACCAGCTCCTCGATATAGCTTGGACGAATTTCAAAGCAGGTGCACGCGCCGATTTGAGGATTGCTTTTGAGCAGTTCGTTAATGACCAAGCGCACTGGTTGGATGATTATGCATTATTCCGAGCGCTTAAGGAGAGATTTGGAGGCGCGTACTATCTGGAATGGCCGAAAGCGTTGGTCCAGCGAGAATCCGCAGCGCTCGATGATGCGAGTCAGGAACTTGGGGACCAAATCGGATTCGTTCGCTTTGCCCAGTTTCTGCTATTCCGTCAGGCCGAACGCCTGAAGGCGCATGCGCACGCGCGGGGTTTGAAGTTGATCGGCGATCTGCCCTTCTTCGTCTCTCCTGACTCGAGCGACGTGTGGGCCAACCCAGAGCTCTTTCTTTTGGATGAGCAGCGCCGGCCCCGCTTCGTCGCCGGAGTGCCTCCCGATTACTTTAGCGCCCAAGGACAACTCTGGGGCAACCCGGTTTATAACTGGGATGCATTACGCGATTCCGGCTATCGCTGGTGGATTTGCCGCTTGCGCGCGCTGCTGTCCCATGTTGATGTGATTCGCCTGGATCATTTCCGCGGCTTCGTCGCAGCTTGGCACGTCGCCGCCGGCGCACCAACCGCTCGGTCTGGAGAGTGGCGCGCTGGCCCAGGAGCCGATTTCTTCCGTGCGGTTCAAGCACGATTAGGCGCTCAGCCGTTCCTTGCGGAAGACCTGGGAATAATCACGCCGGATGTCTACGCACTCCGCGATGCGTTCAGTCTGCCGGGAATGCGCGTTCTCCAATTCGCTTTTGATGGCAATCGCGATAACCCATATTTGCCTCACAACTATGCCGGCAACACTGTCGTCTATACGGGCACTCACGATAATCCTCCCACGCGCGGCTGGTTTGAAGATCTGCCCGTTGAACAACGAGAAAACGTGTGGGAGTACCTGAAGCGGTCTCCGGGTTCAACTCGCGATGCTGCGCCGGCGCTGATGGAGATGGCCTGGTCCTCCCGGGCTGCGCTTGCGATGGCTCCGCTCCAGGATTTGCTGAATCTCGGGAACGAAGCTCGAATGAACGTTCCTGGCCGCGCCGACGGTAATTGGCGCTGGCGGTGCACGGAGAAGATGATTTCCGGCCAGGCCTTCGAATGGCTGCGCGGCTTAACACAATCTTCGAACCGTTTGGGCATGATCGAGACTCCCAGAAACATTAAGACGATGGAGGTTATTGCATGACGAAAGCGACGAAAACGTTAAACAATTTGGGCCAGAGCATCTGGCTCGACAACATCACGCGCGATTTGCTGGACAGCGGCACGCTCAAACGCTATATCGACGAATGGTCGGTGACGGGGCTCACCTCCAATCCCACGATTTTCGATCACGCGATCAAGAACAGCACGGCTTACGACGCCGCCATTCGCGAGAAGTTGAGCAAGGGCCAATCGGGCGAAGACCTTTTTTTCGAGCTGGCTTTGCAGGACCTCACCCGCGCCGCCGCTTTGTTCCGCGCCGTTCACCAGCGTACCGACGGAGTCGATGGCTGGGTCTCTCTAGAGGTTTCACCTCTGCTTGCCTATGACACCGCTAGCAGCCTCGCAGCGGCCAAGAGTCTGCATGCCCGTGCTGCGCAGCCAAACCTTTTCATCAAGATTCCCGGCACCAAGCAAGGTCTGCCGGCAATCGAGGAGGCGATCTTTGCCGGCGTCCCGATCAATGTCACTCTGCTTTTCTCGCGAGAGCAGTATTTGGCTGCCGCAGATGCTTACCTCCGCGGCGTTGAACGGCGTATCGAAGCAGGTCTGAATCCGGTTATCGGATCCGTTGCCTCTATTTTTATCAGCCGGTGGGACGTGGCAGTGATGGAAAAAGTGCCGGAGTCGTTGCGTGATCAGCTCGGCATCGGCGTTGCCAAGCGCGCGTACAAAGCATATCGCGAACTGCTCGGTTCGCCGCGCTGGCAGCGGGCTCTCAACTTTGGCGCTCGGCCGCAGCGGCTGCTGTGGGCCAGCACGGGAACTAAGGATCCCAAGGCCTCCGACGTGCTTTATGTCAAGGCCCTCGCTGCACCATTCACGGTGAACACGATGCCGGACGCCACTTTGAAAGCGCTCGCTGACCACGGCGAAGTTGGCGCTACAATGCCAGCCGACGGCGGCGACTGCGAGCAAGTCTTGGCGCAGTTCGCCAAAGCCGGAATAGATGTGGATGCACTCGCAGCCCAGCTCCAGGACGAGGGAGCGAAGTCGTTCGTAAAATCCTGGGCTGACCTTATGGCCGTAATCGACTCTAAGAGCACCGCCCTGAAGAAGGCCATCGCCAGTTGAAGGAGAAGACATGACACCACCCGCGGAAACAACAGAGGCTATCGAATCGCTGACAAAACAGAAGGCGTGGAAAAAGCTTCAGACGCATTATAAGAAAACTAAGGAGCTGCATCTGCGTGATCTCTACGCGGGTGATCCGCAGCGCGGAAAACGATTGACGGCGGAAGCCGCAGGCATCTTCCTGGATTATTCGAAAAACCGCATTACGGACGAAACCGTCAAGTTACTGATCAGGCTGGCCGAAGAATCCGGCTTGCGTGAGCGGATCGACGCCATGTTCCGAGGCGATAAGATCAACGTCACGGAGAAGCGTGCGGTCTTGCATGTCGCATTACGCGCGCCGCGGGGAACATCTATCCTGGTGGACGGCCAAAATGTCGTTCCAGAGGTTCACGCGGTTCTCGACAAGATGGCTGACTTCTCTAACCGCGTCCGCAGCGGAGAATGGAAAGGGCACACCGGCAAGCGCATCCGCAACGTCATCAATGTTGGAATTGGCGGCTCCGACCTCGGGCCTGTAATGGCGTACGAAGCGTTGAAACACTACAGCGAGCGCGGCATGACATTTCGATTCGTGTCCAACGTGGATGGCACGGATTTCGCTGAAGCTGTCCGCGATCTGGACGCTGCCGAGACCCTGTTTCTAATCTCTTCGAAAACCTTCACAACACTCGAGACCATGACGAATGCTCATTCCGCCCGCGCCTGGTCGCTGTCCGCCTTGGGCGGCGATGAGAAAGCGATCGCGAAGCACTTTGTGGCGGTATCGACGAACGCGGCGGAAGTTGCAAAATTCGGTATCGATACCAGGAACATGTTTGAGTTCTGGGACTGGGTTGGCGGACGCTATTCGATGGACTCGGCTATCGGATTGTCCACTATGCTGGCCATTGGGCCGGACAACTTCAGGGCCATGTTGGACGGCTTCCACCAGATGGACGAACATTTTCGGACTGCTCCGTTTGATCGCAACCTGCCGGTGCTAATGGGCCTGCTGGCAATCTGGTACAACAACTTTTTCGGCGCCGAGACCGTTGCTGTTCTGCCTTACGAACAATACCTGAAGCGATTTCCGGCCTACCTGCAGCAATTGACGATGGAGAGCAATGGAAAGCATGTCACGCTGGACGGGACTGTTGTGAACTATGCAACCGGACCGATTTATTGGGGTGAGCCGGGGACCAACGGCCAGCATTCCTTCTATCAATTGATCCATCAGGGAACGCGTTTGATCCCTTGCGATTTCATAGCGTTCACAAAAACGCTCAACCCGCTCGGCCACCATCATGACATCCTGATGGCCAACGTTTTCGCCCAAACGGGGGCGTTAGCGTTCGGTAAGACCGCGGAGCAGGTCACAGACGAGGGTACACCGGATTGGCTCGTGCCCCATCGTGTCTTCGAAGGCAACCGGCCCTCGAACACAATCCTTGCCGATCAACTCACGCCGGAAAATCTCGGCAAGCTGGTCGCGCTTTACGAGCACAGCGTCTTCACTCAGGGTACGATCTGGTCCATCAACTCGTTCGACCAGTGGGGGGTTGAACTCGGCAAGGCGCTGGCGCAACGGATCATACCGGAGCTCGAGAGTCAAACCGAACCCCCGCTCCGCCATGACAGCTCGACGAATAACTTAATTAGACGATACCGGAAGCTCAAGGAGTAATCCATGCAACTTGGAATGATCGGCCTCGGAAGGATGGGAGCCAACATGGTACTGCGGCTCCTGAAAGGAGGACACCAGTGCGTCGTCTTCGACAGGTCGCCAAAAGTAGTGAATGAATTGGTTGAAAAGAAGGCAACTGGAAGTTCCTCGCTCCCGGATTTCGTTTCGAAGCTTGCTAAGCCGCGGGCAATCTGGCTGATGGTACCGGCCGCCGCCGTGGACCAGATGATTTCCGACCTGGACCCTCACCTCAACCCTGGCGACATCCTCATAGACGGAGGCAATTCCTACTACATCGACGATATCCGGCGCGCAAAAGAACTCGCAGCCAAGAGCATTCACTACGTTGATGTCGGAACGAGCGGCGGCGTCTGGGGTCTGGAGCGAGGCTACTGCATGATGATCGGCGGCGAGCCTGATGCGGTGAAACATCTCGACCCTATCTTCGCGACCCTCGCCCCGGGCATGGGCGACACACCGCGCACGCCGGGACGCGAAAAACTGGACGGCACTGCCGAACAGGGTTATCTGCATTGCGGACAAAGCGGCGCCGGCCACTTCGTCAAGATGGTCCACAACGGGATCGAATATGGCCTTATGGCCGCCTACGCCGAAGGCCTGGGGATCTTGCGAGGAGCGAACGTGGGGAGGCAGAAGGTCGCCATCGATTCCGAGACGGCGCCGCTGCGCGATCCCGAACACTATCAGTTCGATCTCAACTTGCGGGACATCTCGGAGGTGTGGCGGCGCGGCAGTGTCATTGCTTCGTGGTTGTTGGACCTGACGGCAGCCAGCCTGGTCAAGGATCCCGCTCTCTCCGAGTTCGCCGGGCGTGTCTCGGATTCCGGCGAAGGCCGGTGGACCATCAAGGCCGCCATCGATGAGGCCGTTCCAACACCCGTTCTTTCCACTGCTCTATACGAGCGCTTCGCGTCTCGCGGCGAAGCTGATTATCAGGACAGGTTGTTGTCTGCGATGCGCTTCGCCTTCGGCGGTCACTTGGAGAAGGCCGCCGGTAAGTAGCCTCCAGAAGGAGACCGCGATGAACGATTCCCATTCCGATGCATTGGTGTTCTTAGGCGCCACGGGCGATCTCGCATATAAGAAGATTTTTCCCGCGCTACAGTCTATGGTGAAACGCGGACATCTCAACGTTCCGGTGATCGGTGTTGCCAAAAGCGGTTGGAAGCTCGATCAGCTTCGCGAACGGGCGCGGGACAGTGTTCAGAAACATGGTGGCTTGGACCAAGCCGCCTTCCAGAAACTGAGCGCGCTTCTGCATTACGTAGACGGGGACTACTCCGATCCCGCAACCTTTCAAGCGCTCCGCAAGGAGCTCAACGGTGCGCGGCGGCCGGCGTTTTACTTAGCTATCCCGCCGCTCCTGTTCGAAACAGTTGTGGAACAATTGGCGAAGTCGAACTGCGCCCCGGGAGCTCGCATCATTGTGGAGAAGCCCTTCGGCCATGATCTCGCTTCGGCGCGCGAGCTTAACTCCGTTTTGCATCAGGCCTTTCCCGAATCTTCGATCTTTCGCATCGACCACTATCTTGGCAAGCAGCCGGTGCAGAATGTGGTGGTTTTTCGTTTTGCAAACGCATTCATGGAGCCGTTCTGGAATCGGAACTACATCGAAAGCGTGCAAATCACGATGGCGGAAGATTTTGGTGTCGAGGG
The DNA here is from genome assembly GCA_035484655.1 of Bryobacteraceae bacterium. GTDB lineage: Bacteria > Acidobacteriota > Terriglobia > Bryobacterales > Bryobacteraceae > Palsa-89. The sequence goes on from DATHOT010000050.1 coordinate 63,123, forward strand.
GCGCGGCTCTTTTTACGATGAGACCGGCGCCATTCGCGACGTGATCCAAAATCATCTTTTCCAGATCTTATGCAACCTTACGATGGAGCCTCCGGTTCGGACCGACAGCGAAACGATTCGTGATGAAAAAGCGAAGGTGCTGAAAGCGATCCGGCCAATCGAAGCGGCGAATCTGGTCAGGGGACAGTTCCGCGGCTATCGCCAGGAGAAAGGCGTCGCGGCCGATTCCAAGGTCGAGACGTTTGCCGCTTTGCGGCTGGAAGTCGATTCCTGGCGCTGGAAAGGCGTGCCCATCTATATCCGCGCCGGAAAGAATTTGCCGGTGACATGCACCGAAGTATTCGCTCAATTCAGAGAAGCTCCGACGGTTGTAACTGGTGGAAATATAGCCAGGAATCACATGCGTTTCCGTATCAGTCCGGAGATAACGATCGCCGTAGGAGCGACCGTGATGGGCCCTGAAGAGCGGAAATCAAATGAATTGGTCGAGATCATCGCCAGCCGTCATCCCAGCCCGAAAGAGATGGATGCCTATGAGCGCGTCCTGGGCGATGCCATGGCCGGCGACGCCACCTTGTTCGCCCGCGAAGACTACGTGGAAGAGGCCTGGAGAATTGTGGACTCTGTTCTGAAGGCCGGAATTCCGATCTATGAATACAACAAAGGCGACTGGGGCCCTGGTGAGGCCCAGCAAAGACTCTCGCCGCCGGGAGGCTGGCACAATCCCGCAGCTACGGAGCCGGAGGATTTCCGCGTTGCCGACGAAACCGAGTCTCAGACAGAGGAGTTCCATGAAACTCGAGGTGTTTGACGACGTCGATTCGGTGGCAGGAAAAGCCGCAGCCGCTATAGCCGCCGATGCCCGTTCGGCAATCGACACGCGCGGGCGCTATGCTTTGGCTGTTAGCGGTGGCCACACACCCTGGATAATGCTGCGCGCCTTGGCAAAAGAAGATCTCCCGTGGGCGGGCGTGCATATCTTTCAGGTCGACGAGCGTGTCGCGCCGGAAGGGCACGCGGATCGAAACCTCACGCATTTGCGAGAAAGTTTATTGCAGCACGTCCCTGTGCGTCCGGAACACGTCCATGCGATGCCGGTAGAATCGCAAAATCTAGAGTCGGCAGCTACCCAATATGCGATCGCACTCCAAGGCGTTGCTGGATCGCCGGCAGTGCTTGACTTGGTCCACCTCGGTCTCGGCCCGGACGGCCACACCGCCTCGCTGGTGCCAGGAGATCCCGTACTCAACATTACGGACGCCGACGTCGGGGTTACTGGCGTCTACCAGGGCCGCCGCCGGATGACGTTGACCTATCCGGCGCTCAATCGCGCACGGCGCGTACTTTGGGTAGTAACCGGAAGCGAGAAGGCGGAAATGCTTCGTCGTCTCGTCGACGGCGATCCGTCCATTCCCGCCGGTGGCGTCCGGCAGGAGCAAGCGCTTCTGATGGCTGATCGCGCAGCCGCAGGCGCATTGACCGCTGAACACAAAGCAGGGGGAGCCAAATCATGAGTGCAACACTGGCATCGCCCGCAGCAACGAGTACGTCCCAAAACCAACTGTGCATTAATACGATTCGCACACTTTCGATGGACGCCGTTCAGCACGCCAACTCGGGACATCCAGGAACCGCGATGGCGCTTGAGCCGCTGGTTTACACGATCTGGAATCGTCTCATGAACTTCGATCCGCAGGACGCGATCTGGCCCAATCGCGACCGGTTTGTGCTCTCAAACGGTCACGCCTCGATGCTGCTTTGGTCGGTGCTGCGCCTCACGAAGACCGAAGCAGTGAATGCGGAATACGAAACGCTCGGCCAGCCCCCCGTGACACTGGATGACATTCGCCATTTTCGCCAGCTCAATAGCAAAGCACCCGGCCATCCCGAGTACCACGATGGCCCGGATTCAACATTTTCGACTACGACATCTATACCGTCTGCGGAGACAATTGCCGGACGGAAGGCGTTGGGTCAGAGGCGGCTTTGCTGGCTGCCCATCTTGGTCTCGACAACCTATGTTGAATCTAAGACAACAATCACATCACGATCGAAGGCAGCACGGGCATCACCTTCACTGAGGGCGTGGCAGGACGATTCTTGGCCTACGGATGGAACGTGCTCGGCGTGAGCGACGCCAACGACACCGGCTGCACCGAGAATGCACTCGACGTTTTCCGAAACACGAAGGGGCGGCCCATGATAATTCTGGACAGCCATCTCGGATATGGCGCTCCGCACAAGCAGGACACCGCCGCGGCACGTGGCGAGCCACTCGGCGAAGAGGAAATCCGCCTTAAGGCCTTCCCGGAACTAGCCGCTGAGATCGATCAGATGCAGCGCCGGGAACTCCCCGCCGGGTGGGGTCGCAACCTCCTGGTTTTCCGGGCGGACCCAAAGGGCATCGCGGGACGAGACATCTCAAGCAAGTTGCTGAACGTGATCGCGCAGAATATTCCATGGTTCTTGGGAGGCTCGGCCGACCCGGGAGCATCGAACCGGACGCTGCTGACCTACGAGGCTGCTGGCGAGTTCCAAGCCGATACGCCGGCCGGAAAGAACCTGTAC
>DATHOT010000051.1:0-13949 GCA_035484655.1 Bryobacteraceae bacterium
AAGCGGCTCTTCAAGCAGTTTTCCTTCCCGGGAGGAATCCCAAGTCACGCCGCTCCGGAGACGCCGGGTTCGATTAATGAAGGGGGCGAGCTCGGCTACTCTCTGCTCCATGCCTACGGAGCAGTCTTTGACAATCCCGACCTGATCGCATGCTGCGTCATCGGGGATGGCGAGGCGGAAACGGGGCCGCTCGCCACTAGCTGGCACTCCAACAAATTCTTGAACCCGGTCCGCGACGGAGCCGTAATCCCCATCCTGCATCTCAACGGATACAAAATCGCGGGCCCCACGGTCTTGGCGCGAATTCCCAAAGATGAATTGTCCAAGCTGCTGCGCGGCTATGGCTATCGGACCTATTTCGTATCCGGGCACGAACCGGAAATCATGCACCAGTCCATGGCCGCGGCGTTCGAGACAGTGTTGAACGACATCCGCGCCATTCAGAGCGAGGCGCGGACCAATGGATTCTCGCGGCGTCCGGAATGGCCCATGATCGTGCTCGAATCCCCCAAAGGCTGGACCGGTCCGAAGGTAGTGGATGGCGTCCAAATAGAGGGCACTTTCCGCGCCCATCAGGTCCCGGTCACTGAAATCGCCTCCAAGCCTGGCCACTTGAAGATACTGGAAGACTGGATGAGGAGCTACAAACCGGAAGAGCTCTTCGACGAGAAGGGTGCGCTGATTCCCGAATTAGCCGAACTCGCGCCCAAAGGGGGGCGCCGCATGGGCGCCAATCCGAACGCGAACGGAGGTTTGCTGCTCAAAGATCTCCGGCTGCCCGATTTTCGCGAGTACGCCGTGGGAGTTTCGAAACCGGGAACCGTGACCGCCGAAGCCACGCGCGTTCTCGGAAAGATGCTGCGTGACGTCATGAAGATGAACATGGAGTGGCGCAATTTTAGGGTGTTCGGGCCGGACGAAACCAGCTCGAATCGTCTGGAGGCCCTCTTCGAAGTAACGAATCGCATGTCGACGGCGACCATCCTGCCAACCGACGATCATGTGGCGCCCGATGGCCGCGTTCTCGAAGTACTGAGCGAGCATATGTGCCAAGGCCTGCTGGAAGGTTATCTGTTGACCGGCCGCCACGGCTTTTTCTCCTGCTACGAAGCCTTCATTCACATCGTCGACTCGATGTTCAATCAGCACGCCAAGTGGCTGAAATCCTCGAGCGAGATCCCCTGGCGCCGGCCGATCGCTTCCCTGAACTATCTACTGACGTCGCACGTCTGGCGCCAGGATCATAACGGCTTCAGTCATCAGGATCCGGGATTCATCGACCACGTCGTCAATAAGAAAGCCGATATCGTGCGTGTGTACTTGCCGCCGGACGCCAATTGTCTGTTGTCTGTCGCCGATCATTGCCTGCGCAGCCGGCATTACGTCAACGTGATCGTAGCCGGGAAACAGCCGGCCCTGCAGTACCTCGATATGGACGCAGCCATCAGGCATTGCACGGCTGGAATCGGAATCTGGGAATGGGCCAGCAACGATCAGGGTGGGGATCCCGATGTCGTCATGGCTTGCTGCGGCGACGTGCCGACGCTCGAGACGCTGGCCGCCGTGGATCTGCTGCGCCAACGCGTGCACGATCTCAAGATCCGAGTGGTCAATGTGGTCGATCTGATGACCCTGCAGCCGGCCAGCGAACATCCGCACGGCCTGCCGGATCGCGATTTTGATGCGATCTTCACCGCTAACAAACCTATAGTTTTTGCATTTCACGGATATCCGTGGCTCATTCACCGTCTGACATATCGACGTACTAACCATGACAACTTGCACGTGCGCGGATACAAGGAGGAGGGAACTACCACCACTCCGTTCGACATGACGGTGCTGAACGATCTCGACCGATTCCATCTGGCGGGCGATGTGCTCGATCGTGTTCCACGCCTTCACGGCATCGCGGGTCACGAGAAGCAGTGGCTGCGCAACCAGCTCATCGATCACAAGCTGTACATCAACGAGCATGGCGAAGATATGCCGCAGATCCGCGACTGGCACTGGCCGGCGACATGAGAATCCTGGTCATTAACGGCGGATCGAGCAGCTTCAAGTGCCGGCTCGACGATCTGCCGGAAGGGCCATTGCCGACCGCTCCGCCGAAACCAGAATGGGAAAAGCACGTGGAGTGGGATCAGAGCTCCGGCGTGGCGGACGTCCTGGAACCGGTGCTGAAATCGATTCCTGGTTCGGTGGATGTGGTGGGTCATCGTATCGTGCATGGCGGCCCGGTTTATCGCCAGACCACGGCGCTGACGCCTGAGGTGCGCGCTGCCATCGCCAAGGAAATTGAGTTCGCTCCGGCTCACAATCGGTTTGAGCTGGAGGCCGTCCAAGCGGTCGATCGTTTCCTTGGATCCGGCGTTCTTCAGATTGCGGTATTCGACACCGGTTTCCATGCCACTCTGACTCCCGACGCTTATGTTTATCCGGGGCCCTATGCATGGCTGGAGCAAGGCATCCGGCGATATGGTTTCCACGGAATCAACCATCAGTACGCCTCCAGGCGCGCGGCTGAGGTGCTGGGAGCGGATCCGGCATCGCTAAAGCTGATCGTCTGCCACCTCGGAAACGGAGCTTCTCTGACCGCTGTGCGCGGTGGAAAGAGCGCGGACACCACCATGGGATTCACGCCGCTGGAGGGCCTGATGATGGGCTCGCGTTGCGGCTCAATTGACCCCGGCATCCTGGTTTATTTGATTCGCCACCGCGGCTCAACCGCCGAGCAGCTGGACGAGATCATGAACCAGAAATCCGGTTTACTGGGCGTGTCTGGCATTTCCGGCGATATGCGGAAGATTGAATCTGCCATGGAGGCGGGTAACGGCCGGGCTCAGCTCGCCTTCGATATGTATGTTCACCGCCTGCTGCGCGAACTCGGCGCAATGCTGGCCGTCCTCGGCGGCGTGGATGCAATCATCTTCACTGGCGGCGTGGGCGAGAACTCGGCGCGGCTTCGAGAGCGAGTCTGTAGCAACTTTGGCTTCCTGGGCTTAAAGCTCGATGCAACAAAGAACGCGCTGCCACCCGCGGATCAAGATATCGCCGCGTCCGATTCGCGCGTTCGCGTGCTCGTGATCAGGGCGCAAGAGGAGTGGGAAATAGCCCGGGAGTGCCACCAGCTTACGCACGCGGCTTAGCTGCTATTCCGTCTCCGTTGACCTTGCTGGTCTCATGCGATGCCGTGGATCGTTCTTTTGGGAGCCGTAAACAGAATCGCGCGCCCGGACCATCGCTTTCAACCCAGATATCGCCCCCGTGGTCGAGCAGCGTCTGCCGCGACAAAGCCAGTCCTAGTCCCAGGCCGTTCTTCTTCCCGGCCGTCACGAACGGCTGGAAGAGGCGCGCCCGCACAACCGGGCTGATACCTGGCCCAGTGTCGTCCACACGCACCAAGACGTTGTCATGGTCGGACTGCAATTCGATCAAAACCTTGCCGCCGGATCGCATGGCATCGATCGCGTTTTCGAAGAGGTTGGAAAATACCCGCTCGATCCGCGCGCGTTCCATGGGGCACTCAACGTGATCGGGCACTCCCATCTGGAGCTCGATCTTGTGGGCATCCGCCGCCGGCGCCACCGTCGCCCAGGCAGCTTCGATCACTTCGCGCACGCTGCACATTTCGCTGGCATCCGATTTGCCGCGGGCCACATTCAAAAGCTGCTGCAACATGTCTTGAATCCCACGCGATGCGCGATAGATATTTCTGGCCAGGCGGCGCGTCTGTTCCTCCGGCAAATTGCTATCGACCAGCATTTCCGCGCCCGCATAAATGGCGGCCAGGGGGTTCCGAAGGTCGTGCACAATCGAAGTGGAGAGTTGGCCAATGGTGTCGATCCGCTCCTGCCGGATGAGCTCCTCGCGCGCCCGCTGAATAGAGGCGCACATGCTCTGAAATGTTTCCGCGAGGCGTCCTAATTCATCCTGGCTGCTCACTTTGATGTTGTAGCCGTAGTTCTGCTTCGCAATTTCGGCGGCGGCGCGGTCGAGCTCAGCCACCGGTTGCATGATTTTGCGCGCCACCAGATAGTTGACCGCCAGTCCCGCGGTCAGGGCCAGCAGCCAAAGCGCGAACATTTGACGGCGAAGGGCGGCCAGGTGCTGACTGGCGCCTGCCAAAGACCGGAGAATGAAAAGTCGTCCCACCGGTTGGCCGCTCACGTCGGGTAGCGGGGTGGAAAGCGCGAGATGGCCGCCAAGCTGAGAAGCGTTAGGATTCTTGAGCAACTGCGGCCCGATGGTGCGCCGAGCGTCGGGAGACAAGGTGGACGTGATGATTGAATCGCCCGTCACGAACACGTATTCGCTTCCGCCAGTGGAGTCCTTCAGGCGCTGCGCCACGCCATCGTCCACCCGGTAGCCGGCCACCAACACATCCAGCAGCGCGTTACCGTCTGCGGACTGCACGTACACCGGAGTCACCACAACCTGGAACAACTGATCGCCCTTCTGCACGAAGCCGGACGCTTGCTTGGGGAACTGTGCTCGAGCGACCCGCACCATTGGCAAATCATCGTTGGGTACGAAGGACGCGGGCGAACCCAGGCTCACCAGTTCCCTGCCCTGCACGTCGGACACCAGGAAAAACGCATCTTCGGGCGACACTCGCGACCACAGTTCCCCGGCGGTGTCCCGAATCGTGGCCCGATCGCCGGTGCCAAAAGCGGCCCGCACATAGGGCATGGTGCTGATAATCTCGCTCACTGAGGCGAGCAACCTGGCCCGCGCCTTCCAGAGAGAATCGTAGGCCTGGAAGCTGGCTTTGGCTTCTTGCTCAACGCTGGCATAAGTCGTGTTTACAACGCTCCGCTGCACCAACCATCCGGTGATGGCGAACACCAGTGTCATCACCAGCCAGGTGGGGATGAGGATTTTCCAGAGTAATGAGAGGCGCGAAAATGTCACGGCTTTTTCCCCGGATAGCTGCCCGGCTCCGCATCGGGAGGATATTCTTTTCCGTACTTGTTCTGATGCGGAAGTTGAAGGTAGCCGCTCTCGGACACGGAAATCTGCGGAAGCTGAGTTCGCTCGTCGGAGATTTCTACGGTCCTGGTCAGGGCCGCCAGCGTTTGCTCGGTTGCCCTTTCGTGAAAGACATGCATCCGATAAGAACCCGGTGGAACGTCATTCATCTGCAAGTTGCCATTTTTGCTGGAAACACAGAAATAGGGAGACTGCAATACAACGATCACGGCGCTCATGGTGGGGTGAATGTTACAGAAAACCCGGACTACACCCTCGCGCCGGAAGGCGATGGACTTGGTTGTGCCTGGCGGATAAAGCCCTATGTCAAAGATCTGGCCATTATAGTTCGAGAAGGCATTGTGGAAAATCGGGTCGTAGTTAGGAAAATCGATGGTGGTCCCGATCATAATCGGAAGCACGTGCGGAGAGAACGTCTTGTCTCTTTGAATCATTTCCACGTGGGCCGGCTTGGTCCGCTGTACTGGCAGTCCTGAGAGGGGCTCGAGCCAAACCACGACCCCCGAATAGTCCTGATGTTTCTTGACGCTTGGATCGTTTGAAAACACGAGTTGTACGTGGCCGCTCACCGTCTCGCCTACGATCCCGTACACCGGAAGGTACAGGGAAAGCAACGCCCCCCCCAACCACAGGGGCGCGACGATCCTAAAACATGTAGGCGATCGCAAGATCATAGTGATCGTTCAGGCGGTTGCCAATTTGAATATACTTGGTCCTGATTTGCCCGCCTTCCAGGCTGACGATCACATTGGGCGCCAGCCGATACATCACGTTACCAAAGTACCCCTGATTCTTGGCCATGTAAGCGGACGGAAGATCCGAATTCCGGTCAGCCTCCTGCCCGCCATAAATGTCGAAGGCCAGCCTGGGTGTGATCGGAAAGCGCAACTGCGCCCATCCGCCGTTGCTGGGCACCGCGATCCATCGGCCGCTCAGTACGGTGAATCCTTGCTGTAACCCGCCCAGCACTTCCACGTTCCGTCCGTGGAAAAACATGCCGGAAAATTCAACTTTTGAAAATGGCCGGAAAAACCAATCCAGGGAGTACACGTCGGTCGGGAGTGAGAAACGGCCTACGTGATTGCGATTTACATGGAAACCTCCGGCGATCTCCAGTCGCCCCGTTTCACTCCACCTATGCCAAAACTCCAGGCGTCCTTCCCCGCCCGGGCCAGAGTCTTCGGTGTGTTGGCCAGGTTGGGGCGAGGCGTAGGAATTCGGATCAGTTCCAGCATTCAACAGACTGGTCTGGACCACGCCAAGCTGGGCCACGAGACCGCTTTGGCTACCCAACGAAAGGCGTTGATCCAGCCGAATCTGCGGCTGCCACAACCATAGATTACCGGCGCCGGTGAGCGGCGAAACCCCGACCTGCGCCAGGGAGTCAGGATCCCGGGGTGAAATGATCGGCTTCTCCTGACCGAACGAAAGGCTGGTATTGGTCCAATCCAGATTGATCGAAGCCGTCCGCAGCCGGACCAGATGATCCAGCGAAGCTGTCGATCCGCCGAAAAAGTCCATGTACAATGACCCGCTGACCTTGGCCCCTCCAATTGTCAGCGGACCGTTGAACAACAGGCCCAGGGTAGTCTGGCGAAGCGTACCGCCGCCGGTCGCGTCACCTGGGGCGAGGGAAGCTATGGTCGGATTGTCCGCCTGGTTGTTGTAACGCCCGTTGGTATAGGCATTGAACAAAGCCATCCCGGTGATACGGATCGGAAATTTTTGGGAGGACTCGACTTTGGTCTGAGCCAGCTCTTCGATGCGGCTCTGTTCGACTGCCTGGCGCTCTTCGTCAGTTTGGCGGCCGTCGCTCGCCTGGCCATCTGACTTCACTGGGACATCGGGTGACGTTGGCGCGGATGCCGCCGTTTCTACCGCCGTTTCATGCAACACACCCAGTTCTTTGCGCAATGCGCGGATCTCCTCGGTCAGCGCCCGGTTGTCGTTCTCCAGACGGTCTAGCCGGGCCAGGACTTCCCGCATTGCGGGAGTATCCTGAGCGCCTGCCAGGGCGGCGCCGCACAGCCAAACGAATGACAAGATGTACCTTCGCCAAGACCGCCGGATTGCGTCGCAATTCAACATTGAAAAGCTGCTCCAGTTTCTCCCGTACGGAACGGGTGGCGGACAGAACGGTCCGCAGTCTCCAACGTCACGGCATGAACCGATATCCGACGCCGTGCACTGTAAGAAAATGACGCGGCGCATTCGGATCGGGCTCCAGCTTCTGGCGCAGCCGGACAACGTGGGCGTCGACGGTGCGCGTATTCGGGAAGGATTCATAACCCCACACCGAGTTAAGAATCATGTCGCGGGTCAAGGGGCGATCGGGATTCTGCAGGAAATAACTCAACAAGTTGTATTCGGCCGGTGTCAACTTCAGCGCATCACCGCGCTTGCTTACCACGCGGCGCTCAAAATCCACCGCTACATTGCCGAACTGCGCCACCTTGCGGGCTTCTGGTGAAGTACGCCGCAGTACGGCCCGGATACGGGCTAGCAGCTCCCGCGCGCCGAACGGCTTCACGATGTAGTCGTCAGCCCCGATCTCTAACAGCAGTACCTTATCCACCTCTTCGCCCACCGCGCTAAGGACCATGATGGGCGTCTTGAGACCGGCAGCGCGGAGCTGCTTGCAGATTTCGACGCCGCTCATACCCGGTAACCGGAGATCCACGATCATCAGGTCGGGCTTGAGGGCAAGAGCGCGCTCAAACCCGGCCTTGCCGTCCGCAACGAGAACAGGATTGAACCCTTCCTGCTCCAGCATGATGCCGATCGTGTCGCGCAGGCTTTCGTCGTCATCGATGACCAAGATGGTGGACATGAACTCTTATTCAAATCCTAGCGCGAGCGAGCGGCGGGAGTTCTCGCCGCCGGCCGACTCAAGCAGCAGAAATCCGCTTTTTACCAAAGATTTACAACTTGGCAACCACTCCGATGAGGGTTGGACCGATGATGGATTTTCAGAGGAATCAAGTGACTCCTTGCATTGCTTCCGCGCCCAGCAGCATTGGTGAGAGTTCCTTGCGCGGCGAAAGTCTACGCTCGCGCACCATCGGCCTGTTTACTCTTAGCGAGCATCTTTATCCAGCGAAGATGATGTTGCCAAAGCATGCGCATCGGCATACTTACATCACGTTTGTCATCGAAGGGGCCTTCGAAGAGCGGTATGGCAGCGGTAGCATGATCTGTCGTTCCGGCGCTGTCCGATTCCTGCCGGCCGGCGAAGCTCACGAGAACCGGATCGATTCGGGGCTACGCTGCCTGCACGTTGGCGCGGATCCCGCATCGCTGCACGCGCTGGACCGGCATTCGGTTGTTCCCCAAAACCCGGCCCAGATCAACGGGCTGACCGCCACCTGGCTGGCCAATCGCCTCTATGCGGAATTTTCGCGGGAGGATAAAGCCTCGGCCGTCGCCGTCGAAGGGCTGGTTTTGGAGATTTTGGCTGAATTCGCCCGGTCACAAGTCAAGTCCGGTTCAATGCTGGTCCCGCGCTGGCTCCAACAAGCGACCGATATCGTCGAGTCCAGGTTTCTCGAGCGCCTTAGTCTGGCTGCCATTGCAGCCGAGGTAGGCGTTCACTATGTCCATCTTTCACGGCAGTTCCACAAATATAACCGTTGTACGATAGGCGACTTGATCCGCAGGCGCAGAGTGCAATACGCTTCCCACCTGCTGGCACATTCACAGACACCGCTGGCCGAGATCGCGCTGATCTGCGGCTTTTCCGACCAGAGCCATCTGTCATTTCTATTCAAACGCTATATGGGGGTCAGCCCATCGAAATTCCGCGCTCTGGCCGGTATCGATTCTAACGCGCGATCAGACCAGCCGCGTCTGAATGTCGATCTCGGAGGAAAGTGTCCGGTGCACCGGACACTTGTTTGATATCTCCAGCAGCTTGGCACGCTGTGCATCGGTCAAGGCGCCGATGAACTGCACATCGCGCTCGATACGGTCCAGCATCCCCTCTTTGGTTTCGCAATCGGCGCAGTCGGAGGCATGGATGCGCGAATGCCGCAGCCGAACCGTGACGCTTTCGAGGGGCCAGGCTTTGCGGCGTGCATACATCCCGACTGTCATCGACGTGCAGGCGCCCAGAGCCGCGAGCAGCAAGTCGTAAGGAGGCGGTCCAATGTCGGTCCCGCCGGATTCGGCCGGCTCGTCGGCCGTCAAAGCGTGCGCGCCCGCCAGGATCTGCTGCGCGAACCCATCGGCGTCGCCGTGGACTACGACCTCTCTCATGCTTCGATCTCGCCGGGCTCAATCTGGTCCACATAACACCACATCCACCGCTCACCGGGTTCGATCGAGCGGACGAGAGGATGCTTGACGCTATGGAAATGTTTGGTGGCGTGCTTGTTCTTCGAAGAGTCGCAACATCCGACGTTCCCGCACGTCAGGCACAAGCGCAAATGTACCCAGCTATCGCCCATCTTGACGCATTCTTCGCAGACGTGTTTCTTCGTGGTAGTGATCTTAATTTGATCCAGATGCTTGCATTGTGTGGACATTTATCCTCTGGCTCCGCTCGCGTTTCCAGGCGCTCGCTCCAGCGCGGCGCGGTCCCATTTCGCCAGGTTTGCACCAGCCTCGTAAGTGCTTTGCATAAAATTCAGCAGCATATCTCTGGGGGACTCCGCGCGCCGGACATCGTCATACATGAGAAAACACTCCGACATCCCGGAATGATAGAACGCCTTCTGGGGGAGCACCGGGTGGGTCTTGAAACCCGGCGGCTCGGGCGACATGTATGAATAAAACGCCGGACCTTTGATCTCCCCACCACCTGGCCAGAAGCCCGCGCTACTGACCTCATGCGAATAGGCCTCGCGTGTCACCGCATCCGCCCCCGGCCGCTCCGGTGCGCGACGGCCCGAAAATCGGGTTACGGCAAGATCGAAGCTGCCCCAGAAGAAATGAACGGGGCTGCACTTTCCAATGAAACGACCGCGGAACTCTTTGAACACCGAGTCGACTGAGACGAGGATGCGCCAGACCTTGTGCGCATATTCGGGATCGTAAGATTTGTGGATGCGATCGTCGGCAAACGGGACGGGGTTCGCGACCTCATCCGGCGTGGCATGGATCTTTACATCCAGGCCGAGGGAGTGGAGCGTGCCCATGACGTCCTTGTAGAAATCTGCGACACTTCGCGGCGCGAGCTCCAGCCGTTTGGTCGAGCCATCGGAGGTTCGAATATCGAGTTTGTGGTCGATGAAATCGAATTCCATCTCAAACGTTCGATCCGCATGCGGAATCGGTGACGTCGTCAAGCCGCGCGCAGTGACATACAAGGTGACATTCCACCAGTGATTCACCAAGGGAGTCAGCGTCTTGCGGATTTTCCCGACGATCTGAGTCCACATATGCAGCGTATCGTAGGTATCCTGCCAGGCTTCGAGCGGCAACTCCGGCCAAGCGTCGGCGATGTTAGCCATTTGCGATCTCCAGTGTCACCAGTTTTATTCTACGCTGTCGCTCCAGTAAAAAACTCCGAGTTACACCGGACGGCCTAAAGCAAGTTATTCCTTTTCAGCGTAATGCAGGTTGGAAGACGAACTGCATCTGTCGTGAACGGGGGTGTACGGGTGAACATTAAAAAAAGAGTGCTATTCGGATTCGCCGCGCTGGCGACTTTATTCGTGCCGGACGCGCCGAATGCGGCCGCTCAGCAAGTTCAATTTAGATACGCAGTCGCGGACAGCAGCACGGAAGCGCATTATACGCCGGTCATGACGCGTAGACGGCGGCGCTATTTAAGGCGGCAGCGTTACTATGCCGCGTCCAGGCCCCGTTATGTCGTGAAACGCCGGAGCAGAGCAAAATCGGTGGCCATCGTGGGTGGCAGCGCCGCGGCAGGCGCGGGCATTGGCGCGCTCGCCGGCGGTCCAACGGGCGCAGGTATTGGTGCGATAGCCGGAGGAACTGCAGGCTTCATCTACGACCGCAAGACACACAAGAAGGTAGTGCGCCAGTACTGAAAGCCATGAAAGTTATTACTGCTTTATTCGTCGCGGGACTCCTGGCGGCCGCTCCGAGGCCTGTAAACAGGGCTAAGAGCGTAAGTCGAACGAAAGCGACGTCCTACGATGTCGCCGCTATAAACGATCCCCAGAATCATGAGCCGGTAAGCCCGGATAGCGCCGGTTCAGCCGTGATTCGAGCGCAAATCCTGCTTGATCGGGCGCATTTTTCGCCGGGGGAGATTGACGGGCGCTGGGGCGATAACCTCAGGGTCGGCATCGTCGGTTATCAAGCGGCGCGGATGCTAAATTCGAGCGGCATCGTCGACGACGATACCTGGAAGGCGCTGGATGCCGATAGTGCACCGGCGCTAGTGCCCTACACAGTCACGCCCGACGATGTCGCCGGTCCCTTCGTAAAGATTCCACACGACATGATGGCGCAAGCCAAGCTGAAAAGTCTGGGATACCAATCGGCAGTGGAAAAATTAGGCGAGCGGTTCCATATCAGCCCCACCTTGCTGGCGAGACTGAATCCAGGAAAGACTTTATCGAAGGCGGGCCAGGTGATCATGGTCCCCGATGTGGCGCGCGAGTACGTCGTGCCCGCCGATAAAGTTGTCGTGTCGAAAAATAATCGCACGGTATCCGCCTATGGCGTCGACGGCAGGCTGCTCGCCCAATACCCTGCCACTATGGGCAGCGAGCACGATCCCTTACCTATTGGCGATTGGAAAATCACCGAGGTCGATCATTACCCCTGGTTCCATTACAATCCGGCGCTGTTTTGGGACGCCAAGTCGAAAGATAGTAAGGCGAAGATTCCCCCTGGGCCGAACAACCCGGTGGGCGTGGTTTGGATCGGCCTGTCAAAAGAGCACTACGGAATTCACGGCAGTCCGGAGCCCAGCCGAATCGGCCATACCGAATCGCACGGCTGTATTCGCTTGACAAATTGGGACGCCGAGGAGCTTTCCAAAATGGTGAAGGTAGGTACACCGGCGATTCTGCAGGAGTGATGCGTGCCTGTGCACTTACTGTCGTTACTTCTTGCCACGTCGTTAACCGTTGAGCCAACCCTCACGGCGCCTCCGATCATTGGCCTTACCGCTGGAGACCTACACGACACTTTCGATCAGACGCGAGGTAAGGGGCGGCATGAGGCCATCGATATCATGGAACCGCGCGGCACGCCGGTTCACGCCGTGGTGGATGGGACGATCGCCAAGCTCTTCCTGAGCAAGCCGGGCGGCAATACGATTTACTTGTTCGATCAGGCCGGCGAGTTCTGTTATTACTACGCGCATCTCGATCGCTATGCACCCAACCTCCGCGAAGGCATGCACGTCTCTCGCGGCGAAGTGGTTGCCTTTGTGGGGTCGACCGGGAATGCCAGTCCAGAAGCCCCGCACCTGCACTTCACCATTTTCCAGCTCGGGCCTGAGAAGAAATGGTGGAAGGGTACGCCCGTCGATCCATACCCGTTCTTACTGCACCTGCTTAAAATGGGTGCTAATGGCATCCCACAGTAAGATTGCGCTCGTGACCGGCGCCGGCAGCGGTATCGGACGCGCCGCGAGTCTGGCGCTGCACGCCGCTGGATATTCGGTAGTTTTGGCTGGGCGCCGAATCGAGCAACTCAACGAGACTGAGGCGCGCGCGAAGGCATCGGATGGCAAGTTGCTCGTGGCGCCGACCGATGTCAGCCGGCCCGATCAGGTCCGCGCGCTTTTCGCGAAGACCAAGGAAACTTTCGGCCGCTTGGACGTCCTCTTCAACAACGCCGGCATTAACGCGCCGGGAATCCCGATGGAGGATTTGACCTACGAGCGCTGGACCGAAGTCGTCAATGTAAACCTTACGGGCTCGTTCCTCTGTGCGCAGGAAGCCATCCGGCTCATGAAGGCGCAGGAGCCGCGCGGTGGACGTATTATCAACAACGGTTCGCTCTCGGCCTATGTTCCCCGGCCTAACTCAGCCCCATATACGGCGACCAAGCACGCCATCACCGGGCTGACGAAATGCATTTCACTCGACGGCCGCGAACACGACATCGCCTGCAGTCAGATCGACATCGGAAATGCAGTCACGGAAATGAGCGAGCGCATGGCCGGCGGTGTTCGGCAAGCGAACGGAACCACGATGGTCGAGCCCCGAATGGATGTCAGGCATGTCGCCGACGCCGTGGTGTTCATGGCCAATCTGCCGCTGGATGCAAATGTGCAATTTATGACTGTGATGGCGACGACGATGCCTTATGTCGGTAGGGGGTAGTTTGCACGCAGGTCGGAGGCCTGCGCCACTCAGGCGCGGTTTTCAAACGGCTAATTGAGGTGGTATTCTTCGGTCGCGGGTTCTCGTATCACGATTGAATCTGGTAAGCGATCCGGGCAGCCCTGCATTCGAGGGCTTCGTATTACCGTTTGGGATGTCCTCAATTGGCTCGCCGCAGGTATGACCGAGAAACAGATCCTGGAAGACTACCCTGAACTCGAGCCTGACGATTTCCGCGCCGTATATGAATACGCCGCTCGCGTGGGCAAGCGCGTCGCCCTTTGAAGCTGCTGGTCGACGAGAACCTTTCGCGAAAGCTCGTATCCAATCTTTTGGACCTGTTTCCCGGTTCGATTCATTTGAGTCAAGCCGACCTGTTGCAAAGCCCCGATTTCGTGGTCTGGGAATATGCCAAAGCGAACGGCTTTGCAATTCTGAGCGCAGATGCGGACTTTTTCGAACTTGCAAGCACGCTAGGGGCCACGTCTGGTTACGTAGATGGAGCCATCCTACTCGGGACGCGGAACATGTCCTTCGAAGAGAAGTGCTCCGGATTTCCGCCTTCGAAATCGAAGCTGAGTTAGGCCTGCTTGTGCTCGATAAGGATAGTCGGAGCACTTACATGGTTCCCAATTTCCGGGATCACATACCAAGCAAATTCGGCTCCAGCTTCGAATAGCCGTGCTCCTCGGCCCAGATATTCAGCGCAAC
>DATHOT010000052.1:0-12676 GCA_035484655.1 Bryobacteraceae bacterium
CGCAACGCTATCAGCATCGGCGAAGTGAAAGGTCAGGGTATAAGCAAGTTCGCGGTCTACTTCGGCGACGTGCGGGCCAACGTCTATGGCCTTGATGCCGCCACCGGCCGGCTGCTCTGGAAAACCAAAGTCGACGACCACAGTCTGGCAGGCATCACCGGCGCACCGGCATTATATGAGGGCCGTCTCTACGTTCCCGTCGCCTCGCGCGAGGAACTGACCGGCGTGAGCCTGAACTATCCATGTTGCACATTCCGAGGCAGCGTGGTCGCCCTCGATGCCAACACCGGCCGGCAGCTTTGGAAAACCTACGTCATTTCCGATCCACCCAAGCCAGTCAGGAAAAATTCCGCGGGTACACAACTCTGGACTCCGTCCGGAGGCGCCGTTTGGAACACTCCGACCATCGACCCCAAACAGCACGCCCTCTACGTCGGAACGGGCAACAGCTACACGCAGCCCGCCCAGGATCGGACCGACGCCGTCCTGGCCCTCGATCTAGACACCGGCAAGGTTCGCTGGAGCATGCAAGATACTCCCAAAGACGCGTGGCTGGTCTGCGGCGGCGTCTTCGGCAATACCGAAAACTGTCCGGAAGACATTGGCCCCGATTACGACTTCGGCGCTTCACCGATCCTGCGGACGCTACCCAATGGCCACCGCGTCCTGATCGCCGGCCAGAAAAGCGGTATCGTCTGGGCGCACGATCCGGACCGCAATGGAGCAGTGGTGTGGAAGGTGCAACTGCCCGAGAAGCTGGCGCTCGGCGAGATCACGTTCGGCGGCGCCGCAGACGACCGTTATGCCTATTTCGGAGTGAGCAGCGCCGGCGTGGCTGCCGTCGACCTGGCCACCGGAGAGAAGAAATGGCTCGCGCCCATCAAAGCCGCAGGCCCGAGGCTCGGGATCGGCGCGGCCCTAACCGTGATTCCAGGCGTCGTTTTCGGCGGAGGCTACGACGGCCTTCTGCGCGCTTTTCAAACCAGCAACGGTGAACGTCTCTGGCAGTTCAATATGCTGCAGGACTTCCACACCGTGAATGGCGTCACGGCCAAAGGCGGCTCCATGGGTCAAGCCGGACCGGTGATCGTCGGCGGCACGCTGTTTGTCGGGTCAGGATATATTTTCGGCGCGCGTGGCACGCCGGGGAACGTGCTTCTGGCTTTTTTTGCTGAATAAAGTGTAAGGCAGGTCTCCGACCTGCCAATCTCTATTGCAGCTCAACTTCTCCCACCAACTCCGCCGCCGCCACTGAGTTCCGCAGCACCGCCTGCAGGAGCGCGCGAGTGTCCTCCGTACGAGGCTCGCGGAACATCTGTTCGGTGGATCCGCATTCGATAATCCGGCCATTTTGCAGGATCGCGATTCGCTGGCAGATTGATACCACCGACAGCAAATCGTGCGAGATGAACAGCATGGCCATGTTTAGCTCGCGGTTCAGACGCCGAAACAGCGCCAGAATCTCCGATTGCGTGATGGCATCCAGCGCGCTGGTGGATTCATCCGCGATCAACAAGCGCGGCCGATGCAGAATCGCCATCGCGATCAGCACGCGCTGCGCCTGCCCGACGCTGAGTTGCCGCGGATAACGGTCGAGAAAACCTTCCTCGGCCGGCAGACTCACCAGGTCGAACAATTCCAGCGCCCGTTTCTTCCACAACTTGGTTTCGGGATTGTGCGCGCGCCACGTTTCCGCGATCTGGGCGCCGATCCGTAGCGCCGGATTGAGCGACGCGATAGGGCTTTGCAGCACCAGCGCGATCTCGCGGCCGCGAATCTTCCGCATCTCGCCCGATCGCAGTTCAAGCAGATCTCGCCCGTCGAACAGAACTTCGCCCGATACCACGCCGCCTTTATGACCCAGCAGCCGCAATAGCGCCAGCGCGATGGTGCTCTTTCCGGAGCCGCTCTCGCCCACCAGCCCCAGGATCTCGCCTTCGCCCATCTCCAGCTCGACATCGCGTAGAACCGCCGGCTTGTTAGGGTAATCGACCGAGAATCGGGCTTGCAGAAGCTTGCTCATCGCTGGCTGACTAAACCGCCGCTCCCCACCGACAGCCGCTCCGCATTCCAATAAATCTGCGGACGCAAGGTGGCCGGCGTCACGTTCTTCACGTTCGGCGACAAAGCCGAAAGCGCGTTGGGGTTGACCAGAAATATCACGGGTGTTTTGTCACGCGCGATCTGCTGCACCTTGTCGAAAAACAATTTGCGTCTGGCTGGATCTTGCGCCGCCGTTTGCGCCTGCATCAACTGGTCGATCTCGGCCTCCCAGGGGGTCTCGGGAGCCTTCTGGTTCGGATTCCATTGATGATTAGCCGCCGAACTGAGCCAGATATTCATCTGGGCATTGGGATCGAGGTCGACGTTGGTGAACGCCATCAGAACCGATTCGTAGTTGAAGCTGCGGCTGATGCGCTCGATCAGGGAAGGGAAGTCGAGCGTAACCACGTTGAGCTGCACGCCCAATTTTGCTAGGTCCTGCTGGATCAGAGCCAGCATGCGCTCGTGGCTCTTGTTGCCGGCATTGGTGATCATCGAGAATTCCACCTTATGACCCTCGTGGTCGAACAAGGCGTCCCCCGTGCGATGGAACTCAGCCCGTTCCAGGCGCTCCTGCGCTGCCGGCATCGAATATACAGTCGGTTTCAATGCGGAGTTGATCCAGAAATGATTCGAGACCGACACCGGCCCGACGGCTGCCTTGGCATGCCCCCGGTAGACCACGCGTACGATGTCATCGCGATTGATGGCCTCCGATATAGCCCCGCGGAACTCTTCGGAGCGGAACCAGCGGCGCTTGTAATCGGGCAGCGGCGAATTCGCCACTTGATTGAAAAAGACGATTTCCCAGTCGAGCGACGGGCCGGCATCCACCACCGAGCGTGGCGTTTCCGACGCCAGCCGGTCATACATCTCAGGGTCCAGCTTGTTCACGATGTCGAGTTCACCGCGGCGGAACCGAAGCAGCTCGAGTTCGCGATTCTGCTGGATGTCGAGCCGGATGGAGTCGAGATAGGGCAGGCGCCGGCCATCGGCGTCGCGCTTCCAGTAGTTCGGATTCCGGCGGAGCAGTACGTAAGAGCCGGGCTTGTATTCGGCCACGTCGAATGGGCCCAAAACAGCCGATTCTTTCTTGGAGGAGCTGGCCGATAAAATCGCGACTTGATCGAATTGCGCCGCCAGCGCGGCCACCGGGCCGGGAAAGCGAACTATCGCCGAGTACGCCCCGTTGCAACTGGCTTCCACTCTTCCAGGCGTAGACCGAAACGCGTCGCCGGTGGGTGAATGCAAGGCCGGATCCATCAATTGCCGGACCGTATAAGCGACATCTTCACAGGTGAACGGCGTTCCATCGGAAAAAAGCAGATTCGGCCGCAGTTGGAAATCGATGCGGCGGCCGTTTTCGGAAACCTTCCATTTGGCCGCCAACTCGCCCTCCAGTTCCTGGGTGTAGCGGTTCAGGCGGATGAGAACGCCGCCGGTCAGATAGCGGATGGTTTCGGATGCCTCGTCGTCCACCAGTAGGGGGTTGAAAGTCTTGGGTTCGATGCGCAGCGCGAAGCGCAGCTCGCCGGCGAAGAGTGTTCCCAGTGCAAGCAGGACAGCCAGGGTATATCTCAACATGGAATGCGGTCCTCGGTTCGAAGCAGAAGCTGCAGGCAACACACCACGGCAACCAGCAAACCCGCCGGCGCCAGCATCCAGGGATTCTGTAGCACGGCCGTGTAATTTTCAAGCTCGCGCAGCATCGCGCCCCACGACGGCAGCGGCTCGGAGACGCCCAATCCCAGCAGTCCCAGATTCGCCTCGCTCAAAATGAACACCGGGATCGACACCCAGAATTGCGCCAGAAGAATAGGTAGAAGATTCGGCAGCAAATGCCGCCAAAAGAGACGCAGCGGCGAGATGCCGCCGGCCCGGGCTTGCACCAGGTAATCGGAATTGACCAAAGTTCGCGTCCCCGCGCGGATGATTCGCGCCGGCATCGCCCAGCCCAGGCATCCCAGCATTAGGAAGGTGATCATTACTGAGGTGACCGGTGAAGTGTTCAGCGGCAGCAGCGCCCGCACCGTGAGCAACAGAAACAGCCACGGCAGCGAAAGAAACAGGTCGATCCCAGCCGTTACCGCTCGCTCCCATCGCCCTCCCAGGTACCCGGCCGAGCCGCCGATCAGCGCCGCGATCAGCGTGGATAGGAATGCCGCCGCCGGTGCGAGCAGCAGCGAAATACGCGTCCCGTAAAGCAGCCGCGCAAAACGGTCCCGGCCCAGCTCGTCGGTTCCGAGCAGGAAATGCGCTGAAGGCGGAGCGCTGATTGAATCTCTATACTGCTCGGAATAGGATGACGGCGCCAGATACCCAGCCCCGAGCGAAGCCAATGTCACGATACCAAGCACTACAATTGCCAGCTTCTGCGTACGTGTCATCCGTGTAGGTGTCATGATGCCGGCCTCCAGCGCGCCAGCGCCACATCAGCGCAGGCGTTGACCACCAGCGTCATCAACGTGACCAGAACCGTGATGTTGACTAACAAAGGCAGGTCGCGATCGAGCGCCGCCTTCCACGCCAGTTGACCGACGCCCGGAGTGTCGCAGATTACCTCGATCGGAATCGACGCGCCAAATGCGAGGCTGACCGAGATTCCCGCCACCGCCGCCAGTTGTGGAGCAGCCGGTGTAAAAACATGCGCGAAGAGCACCCGCGCCGGGCTCAAGCCTTTGGCCTCGGCCGCCAGAACATGCGGCGCATGGTAGGCCGCTACCAGCAGATTCTTGGCGTAGCGATAGACATGTGGAAAAACCACCAGCGCGATGGCCCACCGCCCGCCCGCGCCCATCCATAGAAAAACCAGCGCGATCAGCGCCGCCGGCAGCGCCAGCGAGAGACCGCTCAGCACCGCCGGCACCAGATCCGACCCCGGCGCGTGCCACCACACGGACGCGAGCGCGAGAACCAGGCCGATCGACATGCCGCCCACCACGCCGTAAGCTAAAGAGCCCAGCGTTAACGGGAGCCGCTCCTTCAGCAGTTCAGAGACCGGCCGGTTGAGCGACCGCGAGAAACCCAGGTCGCCCTGCACCAGACCGGAAAGGTAGCGCCCATAAAACAACGCGATGTTGTTGTCGCGGGCCCGCTCGGCGCGGATGGCTTGCTGGCTTTGGGCGTTGAGTCGCGCGTCGAACTCCCGTTCATCGACTCCAAAACCCGGGCCCAAGCGGACCAGGGTTGCACCCAGCAGCCCCCCTACCAGCGCCGTGAGCAGGATTCGTCGCGCTTGGCGGAGCAGCATCGGTAGCAGCATGACCTACACAGAGGCGATCGGCTCGTAATCCAGGCCGCGCGCACCCACGATGCTCATCTTTTCTTTTTGTTTGGCCATGTACATCCGGCGGTCCGCCTCGCTGAGCAACTGATCGGCGTCCGTGCCATCTTCCGGGAACAGCGCATGCCCCACGCTGAGCGATAGCGACTCAGTCCCGCATACCTCGCGGCCAGCCTCGGCGGTTATCGCGCGCAGACGATGGATGGTGTCGGTGACCTGGTCTAACTGCAGCCCCGGCAGCACTAGAACAAATTCGTCGCCGCCCATGCGAGCCACGTAGTCATACTCGCGGCAGCTTTCTTTCAGCTTCACCGCGACACTGTGCAGGACTTTGTTTCCCTCCAGGTGTCCATAGCGGTCGTTCACCTGCTTGAATCCGTTCATGTCGCAAACCAGCACCACCAGCGGCGAATCGAGCCGCCGGCAACGCGCCAGTTCCCCATCCAGATGCAGGAACAGAGAGCGCGCATTCGGCAAGCCGGTCATGTAATCGGTGGCCGCCGAGCTCTCGGCTTGCTGGTACTTGAGCGCATTCTCAATCGACAGGGCGACCTTCGGAACAATAGCCAGCAGGATGCGTAGATGATCCTTGCTGAAGGCGTCGCGCTCGCTGTGATAGAGCGTCAAAACACTGACCGTGCCATTCAGGCCCACCAGCGGCACCGCCAATGCGCTACGCATCGTGGTGAACTTGGTTTCGTCGTTCAGATAGCCGGGCTCCACCGATGGATTGCCGTTGATGATCGGTTTGCGGTTCTCCGCCACCCATCCGGACAGGCCCTGTCCCAGCGGTATCTCCAGCGCCGAGAACAGCCGGAAGTTTTCGCCGTTTACATACTCGGCCTTCAGTTTCCCGTCGCGCATCACATAGATGGCCAGCGAATCGTAGGGGATCATGCGCTTGAGCCGGATCGCCAGCAGCGACAGTGTCTCGTTCAAGCTCAGCGAATTTCCGAGATCCTGCGCCAGCTCGAAAAGATTTTGGACTTCCTGCCGCGCCGCTGCGATGGAGGAAAGGAAATCCACCGCATGGTCCGGGTTGGGCGTGACGGTGGACCGCTTGCTGTTCTCAAAACCAGCCGCTGGCGCCAGGCCGCGCTCGATCTTGACGTGCGTGGAAAGCTTGGCCTTCTCTACCTGCTGCGCCTGCGCCATGGCTTCCAGTTCCACATAGCGGCGGTGCAGAATCTCGACCACCCGCGGATCGAAACTGATTCCCGATTCGGAAACCACCTTCTCCATGGCTTCATCGAGCGGTAGTGCGCGGCGATACTGACGGTCCGAAGCCAGCGCGTCCAGACAGTCCACCGTGGCCAGAATCCGGGCGCCGATCGGGATCTCCTCCGCCTTCAGCCCATCCGGATATCCCGATCCGTTCCATTTTTCATGGTGTGAGCGGACGATCGGTGTCACCGGGTAAGGGAAACGCACGCGCTCCAGAATCTCGGCCCCCACCACGGGATGAATCTTCATCTTCTCGAACTCTTCCCGGGTCAGCTTTCCCGGCTTCGAGATGATGTGCTCGGGAACAGCCAGCTTTCCTATGTCATGCAGCAGCGCGGCGGCCCGCAGCGCTTCCAGCTGGTCATGATCCACTCCCAGTTCCTTGGCCACTTCGATCGCGTAGACCTGCACCCGCTGCAGATGATCGTGCGTGGTGTGATCCTTGGCTTCGATGGCCAGCGCCAGAGCCTCAATCGTTCTCAAGTGCAGCGCGGCCATCTCCTCGGCGTGCTTTTTCTCGTCTTCCATTCGCCCCAGGTACAAGTAGTAGGAGCGGTAGATCAAATAAACCACCGGCACCGCCAACAGGGCCGTCTGCCAACCGAAATGGCGGTTGATGGCGCTGGCTGCTCCGGCAATGCCGGCTCCCAGCAGGTAGTACGGGAACGACCAGAAATAGCATTCCTGCCAAACCTGGCGAAGCGACTTGCGCTCCGTGAGCGCGATGGCGGCCGCGACTGGAAACGTATTCATCGCGAAGAACACGGTTGCCGTCACCAACAACGTCAGCGCGGCATCCAGGTGGCCCTGGTGCAGGATCCTCGAATGATACGCGTAGCTGGTGCAGGCGATCGCGATCGCCATGGCGCCCACGTTGAACAGCACCTGATGCGTCTTGGGCCGCTTGCGGTTATGCCAGAAACATTGAATCAGGGTCGCGGTGCAGCCCATGAACAACGCTTCCGGCAAGCTCAGTTCGACGATCCCGAACAGGATGAAAATGAATAGCACTGAAAGCGTGCCCGTGATGGCCGGCAGCACCACCTTCAGACGCGAAGCCAGAATCGACAAAACCAGATAGCAGAAGAAGCGCGCCAGATCCTGCGACTCCCAGCGGCTTAACTCGCTGATACTGACGCACAAACCGATGATGATTACCAGAGAGACGTATATTCTGGCGAAAATCGACATTCGTTTCCTAATAGCCGGCGCAAGCACGAGAATATGTGCACTGCAGATGCCCTGCCAAGTGCTTTCCTCGCTATCTGTTTGATTCATCGGCAGCAACCCGGCAAATCGATAGGAAAAAAGCGACAAAATGTCGGGCACCGGCCAGGTTCTGAGACAGCCTGTCCCAGCCACTACATGGCCTTTAGATCTGCCGAACAGGGGGATTGCCTTAGCGTACTGCTACCGAAGTACTATAGTGAACCCACCCAAAACAGCCGAAAAGCGACTTAAGCAATAATGGGTCCTCAAATCAAGACCTACCTGGGTATGCCGGCGGTCGTCTCGAGCGCGGCTATGCGTCAATTACTCGAGTTGGCCGAGCGCATCGCCCAAACCAACGCCGCGGTTCTCATTACCGGTGAGAGCGGTTGCGGCAAGGAGTTGATTGCCCGCGCCGTTCATCACTATTCTTTGCGCTGCGCCAAACCTTGGGTCGATGTCAGTTGCGCGGCCCTGCCTGAACATCTGGTGGAAAGCGAGCTGTTCGGCTATGAGAAAGGCGCTTTCAGCGGCGCCGACTCGGCCAAACCAGGGCTGTTTGAACTGGCTCATCAGGGTACGCTCTTTCTGGACGAGGTGGGCGAGTTGGAGCCGCGCATGCAGGTCAAGCTCCTGCGCGTGCTGGACGGTGTCGCCTATTACCGGCTGGGCGGCGTTCGCAAAGTCTCGGTCGACGTCCGCGTGGTAGCGGCTACCAATCAGGATCTGGAGCGCATGGTGCGGACCGGTGAGTTTCGAAGCGACCTCTATCACCGCCTCGGACAGATCTGCCTGCGTGTTCCGCCCTTGCGCGAGCGCTCCGACGATATCATTCCACTGGCCGAGCATTTCCTGAAAGCATCCAACCCGCGGTCGTTCTTTTCCGGCGAAGCCCTGCAGGCCATGCGCCGGCACAGCTGGCCCGGAAATGTCCGCGAGCTTCGCAACATAGTCACCAAGGCGGCTGTTCTGGCCCGCGATCTGGAAATCCGGACTGACGACCTGACGCTGGGGCAGGTCAACGTCGAAAGAGAGTTCCCCGTCTCAAATGGCGCCGTTCCCTCCTCGTCGCCCAATCTGGATGGCATGGAAAAGAACACCATCCTGAAGGTTCTGGCGCAGACCAATGGACATCAGCAGCGGGCCGCTGAGTTGTTGGGCATCTCGCGGCGTACCCTGAGCAGAAAGCTGAAACTGTACGGGCGGGAGGCCGTGCGGCAATCTTATGCTTCCTAAACCCGGTGGGCCATCCCGTTCCGTTATCAGCGATTCCGATCGCCGCGCTGAACGGCGTTACCGCGGCAAAGGCGCTCTAAGACTGTCCTTCAGCGATCCTGCGCACCAGGAAGTCAGCGGCCGCCTGCTCGACTACAGCCAGAGCGGCTTTCGAGCTGTGCATGACTACCCGGCCCTGCACACCGGCCAAGTGGTCCAGTTCCGGCATGCCGTCGACGCCGGCCAGGCGCGCGTGATGTGGAACCGCATCGCCGACGAGTGTGTCGAGACCGGCTTCCTGGTCATCAAGTAAACAAATGGTGGCGCAGGTCTCCGGCCTGCGAATGAATTTTTCGGCACTACCCTCCCAGCCACTTCTCCGCCAATTTAACAGCATCGCTCGACAGATCGATCGGTGTGCTCTCCTGCTCCCTGTCTCCTTCCAGGAAAACTGCCAGAACACCGCTCGGCGTAGGACGCAATTCCAGTTTCTTGGTGCCCGCTTCCAGCCGCAAAGTAGAATCGATCCAGATCGGCCGCACCAGGATTCGCCGGCGGTGCCCGATCTCTCGACAGGCCGTCAGCAGACCATCTTTGAAGGGTCCGTTGCGCAGCGCGTCTGCGTGCGGAGCGATTTCGAGCGCCACTGCCCGCGCAGCCTCACGCGCCGCGGCTGCGCGCGCCACCGCTGCCGGGTCTTTTTCATCCCGTGACTCGAGCGCCTTGAGATTGTTTTCCAGGTTGTCGAGGAAGCTCATAATTCTTAGGATAGCTGCGGTTCTATGTGGAAAGTAAGATTGGCCACATAGCTAATGAGCCCCAGCCAAACGCGTCGACTTGTGAAACCGAATGATGCCGAGATGAATCACTTCTACCAAGGAACATCGCCAACATCGGTTCAAAGGAGAAATGATGGCAACTACAAGAACTGGAATAGCGCCAATGAAAGCGGCGCAGATTCCTAAGGCCGGAGCAGATTTCCAGATCGTCGAGCGCGAGATTCCCAAGCCGGGTGCGGGACAAGTACGCATCAAAGTCCAGGCCTGCGGCGTTTGTCACAGCGACGTGCTGACAAAGGAAGGCCAGTGGCCCGGCATCCAGTATCCCCGAGTTCCAGGACATGAAGTCGCGGGCATCATCGATGAACTGGGCGCGGGTGTTTCTGCGTGGAAGACGGGACAGCGCGTCGGAGTCGGCTGGCATGGCGGCCAGGACAACACATGTCCCGCGTGCCGGCGCGGAGATTTTCGCAATTGCCAGAACCTGAAGATTCCTGGCATCAGTTATGACGGAGGATACGAGCAATATATGGTTGCTCCGATCGAGGCGCTGGCAGCAATACCGGACACTCTCAGTGACATCGAAGCTGCGCCGCTGCTGTGCGCCGGAATTACTACCTACAACGCCCTGCGTCACAGCGGGGCTCTCCCCGGCGATCTTGTTGCGGTGCTGGGCATCGGCGGCCTGGGGCACCTCGGAATTCAATTCGCGAACAAATTCGGTTATAAGGTCGCGGCTATCGGGCGCGGGGCCGAAAATGCGGCTCTCGCCAAGAAACTCGGAGCCAGCGTTTATATCGACAGCAAAGCAACGAACGCAGCACAGGCATTGCAAAAACTGGGTGGCGCACAAGTAATTCTAGCGACCGCCCCCAGCTCTAAAGCCATGTCGGAACTGATCGAAGGCCTCGCGCCCAACGGCAAGCTCATGGTGATCGGTGTGACATTTGACCCCATTGAAGTCGCACCAGTACAGCTCATTACTGGAAGTCGAAGTATTCAAGGCTGGGCCGCCGGAACAGCAGCCGATTCCGAGGACACCCTGCGCTTCGCCGAATTAACCGGCGTGCGTCCGATGATTGAAACCTACCCGCTCGAAAAAGCGGGCGAGGCCTACGCGCGCATGCTGAGCGGCAACGCGCAGTTCCGCGTCGTTCTGACGATGTGAGCGATGCCGATCCTAATCCTGTTCGCCGAGAGTTTGGGCGTACGTCTTGCCGTACGGGTAGAAAAGTTCCTTGCGGCCTTGCTGCCACGCCGCTTTGAGCTCCGGAGTTGTGATGTCCCAGTCCGGCCGGCATTTCTTCGTAACGGCACGTAGGTCCTGCCGCAGATCTTCCAGAGTCGGCCGGCCGAAGAACCAGTAGCCGTTATAGATCTTGTAAACGATCAGACCGGGCTCGAGCACAATTACGTGCGGAATCATTGGATTGTGCAGCGGATCAGTGTATTCGGCGATGTCCAGATTTTTTTGGACCATACGCCCCGCGTCGGAGAGGAAAGTCCAGTGAGCGCCGGCTCCGTTGCGATATTCATTGGTCTCTGTGATGTTGTCTGTGCTAATCGTGACCAGCCGGCAATAGCCAACCTCGAGCTCACGATGTAGTTCAACCAGGCCTTCAGCCTGCCGGCGGTCCTTGGGGCAGAAACCTCCGCGGCTGAGGACCAGAACCATTGGATGCGGCCCTTGCAATTCTGAGAGCTTTCGGCGCTTTGCGGTATGGTCACTAAGCTCGTAGTCGGGCAAGATCGCCCCTGGGACAATGTCAGATCGCATAGGAAATCCTCTATCTACTACAGTGGGATGCGCGTCGGCGCGCTACCTCTCATTATGTTCGATCGGGCATCTCCTGAATCTCAGTGACACCAGTTCTGCATCCCCATCTCCTGTACTCTCATCATTTCCCGCGCCCGGCCCCCTCTAACCGCCGCCTCTGCCCTCTACAATCGGACCGGAATCGAAATCACAAAGGAGCATCCCATGTCATCAGAAGCACGTCAAACCGCCAACGCCGCCAATGCCCGCCTCAGCACCGGCCCGAGCACCGAGGAAGGCAAGGCCCGCTCCTCTCAAAATGCGCGCACACACGGGCTCACCGCCGCCCGGCTCGTCATCGCCCCTGAGGACCGCGAAGAATTCGAGGAACTGCTGGCCCAGCTCCAAACCGATATCCGGCCCCAAGGCGCCCTCCAACAAATTTTGTTCGACCGGCTGGTTGCCTCCGCCTGGAATCTCAACCGTATCCTCTATCTCGAAGCGAAGTTGTCCGCCTCCGCCGGAAGCTATCTCGACCTCCTCGACAATTCCGAGTTAGCTGCCAAGCTCGACCGTCTCGCCCGCCACCAAACCCGCCTCGAGCGCAGCTTCGATCGCTCGCTCCACGAACTCAAATCTCTCCAAACCGATGCCGCACTCGCACACACCCTTCCCCCCGTCATCATGCGGCGAGTCCAGCCGCTCGCCTCCAAAACGCAAATTGCAAAACGAACCCAAGCCCTCGCCACGGCCGACCGCCAAAACGGCGTCGAAGCCGAATACTGGTCTGGCGCCGACGCTGAAGCGGCCGCGTTGCGGTGCGCTTTCGAGAACCACGAACGGCCACTAACCGAGGCCGCCGGCAATTGATCAATCCAAGCCGATCGATCCAAGCTGTTCCGCCCTCCTCCCCCAGGGTGTATAATCGCCACCACAGAGGTATCTATGAAAACCTGGTTGGTTGCTGGGCTCATCGCCTGGGCAATGGCGCTGGGTGCATTTCAGGCGCTCCCGAGGTGTAGCGCGGTGGACCCGGATACCGGTAAAGTTGGGGACATGATCGCCGTCAAAGGCGAGAATCTCAACAAAACTACTATTTCCGATGTCTATTTGACGGATGGCTCCAAGGACACCAAGGCCGTAATCTCTGAACAGACCGACACGCAG
>DATHOT010000053.1:0-40639 GCA_035484655.1 Bryobacteraceae bacterium
CTGATGCCGCCGGAAATCGGACCGGCGGCGCGTTCAGCTTAGGAATCGATCCGGCGCTGTCCATCACTGCGGCTTCCTCGCTGCAGGCCACCGTGGGTCAGGCGTTTTCGGCAACATTCGCCGCATCCGGTGGCGCCACTCCATACTCCTTCTCGGCCAGCGGCCTGCCTGGCTGGGCCAACATGTCGGCCGGCGGAGTGCTAAGCGGAACACCCCCGCGCGGCTCGACCGGTGGAACTGCATTCGCGGTCGCCGCGACAGATGCGGCCGGACGCGCCAGCAGCGCGCCTTTCACACTCACCGTCCTGTCGTCGAACGGCGGGCCGACCATTACCACTCCATCGCCCCTTGCGATGGCGGGTGTCGGCAATTACTATCAAGCCGCGCTCAGTGCGACGGGCGGTGCTCCGCCCTATCAATGGTCGGGCTCCGGCATCCCGGATGGTCTCACCCTAAGCTCCGGCGGTCTGTTGAGCGGTACACCAACCACTGCGGGCAACGGCACCGTGACTGCGCAGGTCACCGACTCGAGCGGCAATGTCGCGTTCCAGGCGTTAAGTCTAAACGTGGCGCCGGCGACCCTGCGTATCGTTACGCCGTCGTTGCTGGCAATCGCGGAGGTAAGCGTCGCCTACTCGGCCGCGTTTCAGTCGGACGGCGGCGCGCGCACATTCGTATGGACCAGTTCCGGCCCCCTGCCGCCCGGCTTGACGTTCGACTCAACGGGACTATTGAGCGGAACTCCCACCGCTCCAGGCGATTTCGTCTTCGCCGTGCAAGTCACCGACTCTACTGGTGCATCCACCAGCGCCTCATACGAAGTTCTGGTGCGGCCTTTCGCGCCGGACCTGCTTGTGTCCGCGGGCGGCCTCTTATTCACCGGCGTTAGCGCCGCCACGGCGCCCCCGGTTCAAACCGTCTCCGTCATTTCGACCACGCACGACTCAGTTCCGTTCTTCGCCACCGCCGATGCTCCCTGGATCATGCCCACGGCCAGCGGCACAACGCCGGGACGCATCGACGTCAGCGTGAATCAAACCGGGCTTTCGGCCGGAAGCTATTCCGGGACCATCACCGTCACCTCACCCAATCGCGCGCCCTTGTCCATCAAAGTGCCGCTGACCGTCCATAACGCGCCCGCGATCTTGCAGGTTTCTCCACAGTCACTCGATTTCTTTAGCGACGGGACGGCCGCGCCCTTGAGCCAGAACATTTACGTCCACAACCGCGGTCAGGGTAGCTTGAACTTCACCGTTTCGGCTGATGTGCCATGGCTGAGCGTAACTCCGGCATCAGGTACTGCGAGCCCGAGCGGAGATGCGATCCTGGTGGCGGCACTGGATGGCTCACGACGTCTCGCGCCCGGCGCTTATGCAGGGAACATTGAAATCGACTCCGCCAACGGCACCGCCAGAATTCCCGTGAGCCTGCTGATATCTCGCCGGCCGAAGATGATTTTGAGCTCGACTGGCATTTTGTTGCAAGCCCGCCAAGGAAACGGCGTCTCGGGGCCGACGCCCGAGAGCTTCACCGTATCGAGCTCGAACGGCAGCCCGATCGCTTTCACAACTCAACAGATCGGCGGCGAAGGTTGGCTGCAGGTTCTGAATAATGCACCACCCGGCACGGTGCAATTCACCGCCGCCAGGGCCGGCCTGCAAAAAGGTGCATATTACGCGCTGATCGGGGTGACTTCACCCGACGTGTTCAATTCGCCGCAGGATTTCGTGGTGGTGCTGAACGTGACCGATGTTTCCGGCGCTCCTGTACCTGACCCCGCACCCAGCGGACTGCTATTCACCTCTTCGGGGAATCAGAACGTCACGGTCTACACCAGTAGCGACCAACCCGCGCCTTACCAAGTAGCCGTATCGACCGAAAATGGCTCCGGCTGGCTTTCGGCCTCGCCCGTCACCGGCACAGTTTCCACAACCGCGCCCGCGCAGTTGACCATCGCCGTGAATGGCGTCAATCTCACGCCCGGAATCTACACCGGGGACGTCCATATTTCAATCAGTAACCTGGCCGTCCGCACCGTCAACGTCACATTCATCGTCCCCAGATCGGCTTCCGCCTCGGCCGCCATAGCCGCGCGAGCGATAACCACTCAATCGAGCTGCACGCCCGCCAAACTGGTGGTGATCCCGACCAGTCTGGCAGGCAATTTCTCGACTCCGGCCGCCTGGCCGCGTACCGTCGCCGTCCAGCTCGCCGATGATTGCGGCAATTCGGTTACGAGCGGCCGCGTGGTCGCCGAGTTCTCGAACGGCGATCCGCCGCTGTCCTTGAACCTGAGCGGCAACAACGCCGCGGTCTATTCGGCCACCTGGACTCCCGCGCACGCCGCCACCCAGCTCACCGTGACCGCCCAAGCGACTGCATCGGGATTGCAGCCCGCCTCCGCGCAGATTCTCGGCGCCGTGAGCGACACTGCGGCCCCGATATTGGCCAACAACGGCGTACTTCATAACCTTTATCCGCAGCCGGGCGCTCCTTTGGCGCCGGCCACCATCGTGCAGATCTTCGGGTCGGCCATGGCAGCCACAACCGGCGGCACGACCATTCCTTTACCCAACCTGTGGAATGGTACGAGCGTTCTCATCGGAGGCGAGTTGGCGCCGCTCTACTACGTCAGCAGCGGCCAGATCAACGCCCAGCTTCCAGTGGATCTCGTACCCGGCCAGCAATATCAGGTGCTGGTGAGCGCGAACAACGCCTACACCACGCCCGTCGCCATCAATATCGCTCCGGTCACGCCCGGCATCGCGCGGCTGGCCAATGGGCAAGTGATCGCGCAGCATGCCGACTTCAGCCTGGTGACGGAAGCCGCGCCGGCCAAGCCGGGAGAATATCTGGTCGCCTATCTGGCGGGAATGGGGCTCACCGATACGCCGGTCGGCACGGGCGCGCAAGCTCCATCGTCGCCGCTGGCAGCCGTCAACGCTTCGGCCTCGGTTGCGATCGACGGCGAGGCGGCGCCGGTTCTGTTCGCCGGTTTGACGCCGGGATTCATCGGTCTTTACCAGATCAACTTTCAGGTGCCATCCGACGCTCAAAGTGGCGACCGAAAACTGGAGATCCTCCAAGACGGCCTGGCTGCGAACACCAGCGTTCTTCCAGTTCAGTAGTTTCAGGAAACCGGCTTAGAGAACCAGCAGATCGGTAAACTCATTTACCAACTTGGCGTCGTCGTGGCCCAGCCGGCACTCACCCAAATCGATCCATCCGCTATTGCGGGTGTTCTGGACGAACACCGCCTTGTCCACGCGGAAAGTTCTGGCGTGCGGGCATTCGGCCCATCGGGTGCGCGCCACGCGCGTGAGTTCGTCCACTTGATCGGGTTGAAGATTCTGCGCCAGCGTAATGTGCGGATGGTAAGAAAATGCATCCGGAAAGCGCAGCCCATCGGCGTTCATGGCCGCATGCATTTGAGTGAGCTGCTCGGCGCCCGCGGCGATGTTCACGTAGATCACGTCCGACACGGGGAAGACCTCTACGTTGGTTAGATTTACATCGAAGGCCGCAAACTGGGGAGCGAACCATCGGACCAGATCCCAGGCGGCGCCAGGCGACGACGAGATGGGTCGCGGCGGGAGAATCGTCACGTGCGCGCGCAAAAAACAGTCCGGTACCAGTTCCTGCCGCATTCGATCCAGAAAGCCTGCTAAAGGCTCGGGGATATAACTTACGAGAGCGAAGGAATTGATCCGATCCCAGGCAGCGGGATCTTTGTACATATGATTAACTTTTATGTTACCTCCACCGGTGGCGCCGTGGGCGCTGGAACCGGTTCTGGTACATACCAGCGCGCCTCCTCGAACCCGATGTACTTGAGGATGCGGAGTTCGCCGC
This sequence comes from Bryobacteraceae bacterium, assembly GCA_035484655.1. Lineage (GTDB taxonomy): Bacteria > Acidobacteriota > Terriglobia > Bryobacterales > Bryobacteraceae > Palsa-89. The sequence goes on from DATHOT010000053.1 coordinate 3,853, forward strand.
TCTCGACTTCGAGCAGATCGCCAACCTGCAGCTCCTCTTCAGTTCCACGCAATGCCAGCCAGACCGCATAGGGGCTGGCAGCTTCGACGACCCGCCCTTTTTCGTAATCCTTCGGCTTGGCTATGGTGACGCCCGAAGTGTGAGGCGCCCACCGGAACTGCTGTCGCTGGCTATCCCTTAAAAGATGAATCTGGTATGCGGGCATGTCAGATCTATTTTCGCTCAAAACAATTCACAATGGAATGTTCTATCGCGGAGGCGTCCGCCTGCCCCTGCTGGATCCACTTCGCGGCATTCCGATGACTCCAATAGAGCGACTCGAGCGGGCGTCCGAGCAACGCCCGTGGAGCGATCCGGATCACTTCCATTCCCGGTGGCACGATAGCGCGGAACGGCGACAGCATCCGCATCGCTCCGACAAACGTTTTGGCCACGATACCCGGCGGCTCAGGCAGGACGTCGATCACCACGGCCTTACGCGCGCCCAGCTCCGCCGCCGCCCATAGCGGCACGGCCGACAACAGTCCGCCATCGGAAGTCAGTTTACCTCCCAGCCGCACCTGATCGAAGACTCCCACGATGGCCGTCGTCGCCACCAGGTGCTGCCAGGTTACTTCGGCCCCCGGCACGATCCGTGGCCGCAGCCGGACCAGGTCGGTCACCACCATTCCAAAATCAACGCGCGGTTGGTACGAGTCGTAGATGTGGCGAATGGCGCGTTGCAGAGGCCGCGAGTCCAGCACGCCGCCAAAAATCCCAGCGGGGACTTTCCAGCGGTAGCGGGCGGCCTCCTCCAGGTTCAACCAGCGGCGGATCAACTCGTCCGGCTCGCACCCGCCCGCGATTGCCCAGCCGTTTACCGCGCCGATCGACGCGCCGACGATGAGGTCCGGCTGAAAAATCTCAGCCAGCACTTTCCAGGCGCCGGCCTGATAGGCGCCGTACATCCCACCAGCCGAGAGCACCAACGCAGTCATGTCTGGGACCCGGAAATTAAGGGACCAAAACTGCGGCCCGAGGCGCCGTCCGCACAATGTCCACTGCAATCACGTTGTATTCAGCCATTCGCTTGCCGAGAAACCGGACGTCGCCGATCCACCCGCGCTGCGTCTCCTTTTGCTGGAGCTGGTCGAAAACCAGGTTTCCCAGCGAGTAAAAAATCACACCGTTTCCATAGCTCTCAACTGGTTGCGTTACGTGCGGGTGATGGCCCACCACGATGCTCGCCCCGGCGTCGATCGCCGCACGGGCAAAAGCTTGCTGCTGGGCGTTAGGTTTGTGCTGATACTCCACGCCGGCGTGCATCGAAACGATCGCCACATCCGCGCGCTCGAGGATGTTCTTTACGTCGGCGGCCATCTGGCCACGATCCATCATTGCGATGCGCTCATCCACATCAGCGTGATTTCCATTGGACTGGTCATAGGTGTACGCCAGGAAACCGAATCGAACGCCGTTTCGATCGAGCACCGTTCCCTGGCGCGCCGCCTCGGCAGTGGGCGCCGTCCCAACCGCTGCGATCCCATGCTGCTGGAGCCAATCGAGGGTATATTCCACGCCGTATCGGCCGCAATCGCGAGCGTGATTGTTGGCGGTGGATACGATATCAATGCCGGCTTGCTCCAAGGCTTGGATCATTTCCGGCTCGGCCTTGAACACCATGCCCTTATCGACCATGCGTCCGCGGTCGGAGAACGGCGATTCCAGATTCGCAAACGCAATATCGGCTGACGAGAGCAATACCGAGACATCGTGCAACGGCCATCCAGGATCGCCTTTCGAGCGAGCGACGATGCCCACGTAGCGCGACAGCATTACATCGCCGGCCAGCAGAATACGGGTGACCGGAATCGCCAGCGGAGGTACCAGACCGCTTTGGGTCACGCCCGGCAACACGCCCAGTGCCGGCAGCAGCAAAAAGGCCCGCCTGCTTGCGCTCACCGAACCTGCCTTGCCGTTGCTTTTTCGAGGAACCACATCACGTTTCTTCACCAGCCACCAACATTATCGTATTCCGCGCCGCCCGCAGGACCCCAGCGTGGAAAAACAGCGCGGCCGGGCATGCCTGACATGCTAGAATAAGTTTGACCCACCTTACAACTTGTTGGTGTCTCCGTTAGTTAATAGAAACATTCAGGAGCATAGGCGACAGATCCCAGATGCACAATCGGGAGAAGAAAAAAATCCTGGCCGTGGTGGACGACCTCCTGTTCACCGTCAAGATCAGCGACGCCGCCAAGCGTGTTGGCCTGGACGTGGAGTTCCTGAAATCCGCGCATGACGTGGTCGAAAAAGCGACGCACGAAAAGCCGCTGCTGATTATCCTCGATTTGAATAACAATTCGGTGGAGCCGCTTCCTCTGATATCCACACTGAAGGACAATGGCGACCTGAAGAACATCAGCATCATCGGCTACCTTTCGCACGTCCAGGGCGAGCTCAAGCAGAAAGCCCACGAGGCCGGTGCCAATATTGTGATGGCACGATCGGCATTTTCACAAAACCTACAGCAGATTCTGAAGCGGCACGCGGGCGTGAGGTAATCGGGGGACACAGGCTAGAAAGCCTGTGCCACAGCATTATGGAATGACACGAAACTTCTTTCCGCGCGCTAGGCGGAGCACGTCAAAATCCCGCCGGTCCAGAGTGAACACAGTCTCAATTCCCTCCCGATTTGCCAAATGCACCAGGGATGCATCAGCGAGTTGTATCCCCAAGCCTTGATACTTACCGAGGATCGTGGCGATTCCGAAAAGATCCGCCTCACCCAGGGGAAGAAGCTCAAAAGGCCGGCCTTGGAAAGAGGACATCAGCACCCGTAGAGCCCGGGGGTATGCCCGCAGAAGCCAGGCCGCCTCGGTGAGCACAGGCCAACAAGTCAGGAGAGGACCTCGAATGCTCCGAAGTTGCTCCACGCACGGAGCATGGTGTTGGTCGGATGCCGAAAGGATAGCCACGATCGGGCCGGTGTCAACCAGGACCGGCCTGCTCAAGACCCGCCAAATCCATCGAAGTGTTCTCGATTGGTGCTAAGATCGCTGCTTGCTCCCCGCACGACCCCGATCAGCCCAGCCTGCCTGGCACGGTCGTATGCGGTAATTGAATGGTTCTCGACCGCGAGGTGCCGTTCGACGGCTCCGCGAACCAAGTCCGACTCGCGCGTTCCACTGTTATCAGCAGCCTGTTTCAGCCTGCGGCGCAAGTCCGCGGGGAATCGCACTGTAATTCGATATTCTTTCATCTGTCTGACATTTTAGCAGATTGTCGGACGGCAGCTTGAGCGCGCTGGTGGCAGCGAGGAATCTAAGCCCGTACTTCATCCCATAGCAGCCGGATGTCGTGCGCCGGGTCGTTCTCCACCCGCGTGTTCAGATCGAAGATCATGGTCGGACGTTGATCGGCGTTGTAGGGAGGCCAGTGCGGAATAGCTTTATTGTTGGGGTCGCCGGTCTTCGCAAATGCCAGCCAGACCGAAGACAGCTTTTCGGTCATGGCTTTCGTTTCCGCCGTGTTGCCGGCCAGCGGCGGAACCGGATTGTGGAGGGCCAGGCTCACATCCATCCCGTGGATGGCGCCGAACTTCCCACCGTAAGCAGGCGACGGGTAGTCCCAGCGATAAAGATAAACCGGCGCACCGCCCGCAGTCGCCTTGCGCTCGGCCATCGTAGTCGCATTACGGCGGCCGCCGCTATCGGTTGCAATGCGAGCCTTGACCAAGAAGGGTCGCGCTTGCGGATACGCGCGGCGGTAAGTGGTCAGGATGCGATCGGCCTTGTCGCCGTAGGTCTTTTGCACCCAGGATCGCAGGCCGTCCTCGGTGATGTCCCAATCGTTCATTCTCAACGCTGCATCCTCCAGCGTGGTCGAGACCAGCATCGGAACTGCGGCTGAAACTTCAGGCGCCGTGGGATCGAACGGATCTCTTGGAATGATTTTTCCGTCGACGCTGGGCGCAAATCCAACGGGCGGCGCGTGCCGGCCCAAAGCAGCTTGCGCTTCGACGATCTTTTCGAAGGGGACGTTTTCGAGCTCGCTGATGCGGCTTTTGTCGAGACCGAGCTGGGCGAGCAACTGCTCAGCGTTCTTGCTGGCGGCATCGTGGTGCGCCAGCCGCAGCGTGGAGCCGCTCTGAACCGCGGCGCGATGAAACAGACCCTTGGCGGAAGGCATGCTCAAAAGCACGGATGTCTTCGCTCCTCCGCCGGATTGCCCAAAGATGAAGACATTTTCCGGGTTGCCGCCGAAGTTCGCAATGTTATCATGCACCCACTGGAGCGCCGCAACGCAATCCATCATGCCCGCCACTCCGGAATATGCATACTCCGGACCAGCCAGGTCGCCGAGATACGTATATCCGAGCGCACCGAGGCGATGATTTACGTTCACGATAACGACGTTCGCCCAGCGAGCCATCGCCTCGCCATCGTACCCGGGAAGATTCCCCGAGCCGGTGGTGAAGCCGCCTCCGTGATACTGAACCAGGACCGGCAGCTTGGCGCCGCTTTTGAGCGATGGCGTCCAGACGTTCAGATTGAGGCAATCCTCACTGAGGCCGCCTTTTTCCTTGTCCCACTCTATGGCCTTTTCATAATCACCAGGGTTGGTGACCAGGGTTTGCGGTGAGATATGTCCAAATTCCGTGGCATCGCGGACGCCCGCCCACTTGGCTGGTTTCTTAGGCGGCATGAAGCGGTTCTTGCCGGCCGTGGATTCGCCATAGGGGATGCCTTTGAAAATCTTGACGCCGCTCGAATCGACCCCGCGAACCTTGCCATCGGTGGTCTCTGTCACCACTGAACCGCTGCCTGGTTCCTTGGCGGGTGCGGCGAAGCTCGCTTGAGCAGCCACCAACATCGAAGTAAACTTCAAAAAATCGCGACGTCCTTCGTTCATAGAGCCTCCCTTGTCTTGCCGACTAAGCGGTAGGTTAACCGACTGTTCGGTCGAGTTTAACTCTAACTGCCTTATATGTCAATAGTTTTGAAACTGTTATAATTGCTGGTCGTAGGTGAATTCTGCAAAAGCAAGCCAAGACTAAGAAGGCTGTTCCGATCTGGCGGAAAGAGGATCGCGCCGATCACATTTACCGGGTGGCCGCCGAAGTGATGTGCCGCAAAGGCTATGCGGCCACATCGATGAACGATATCGCCGACGCGGTGGGCCTCACCAAGGCCGGCATCTATCACTACATTCGCGGCAAAGAACAACTTCTGTTTGAGATCATGAACTTCGCCATGGACATGGTCGATGAGGACGTGGTGGCTCCGGCGCGCGAGGTCACCGATGCTGAAGAGCGGCTGCATACCATCATCGACCGGCATGCCAAGCGGATACTGGAAGTTGGCGGCGCGGTTACCATTCTCTTGGAAGAGATGGCGGCGCTGACGCCGGCGCACCAGCGCACCATCCGGAATCGCAAGCGCGCCTATTTCGAGCTGGTCCGGCAGACGCTGGAGCAACTGGCGGCCGAAGGCAAACTGCGTGACGTGAATCCCACCGTGGCCACGTTCAGCGTGTTTGGTATGATCCTGTGGATCTCCCGCTGGTACCGGCGGGATGGAGACCTCGCGCCTCAGGAGGTTCTCCGCGACTTCCACGAATTGGCGCTCAATGCGGTGCTGCGAACGGAAGCCGTCCGCAGCGCCGGAAAAGCTGTCAGCCCTATTAGAAAGTAAACCGCGCGCCCACCTGGAATGCACGCGGACCCGCCGAACCAAAAGTCTGGTTGATGCGTTGAGTCGGCTGGCCGAAAGCGTAGGCTTGCGTGGCCGGGTTGGCGCTCTTGGTATCCAGAGTCCATGCACCGCTCGGATACGAGAGATTGGAGATGTTGAAGGCGTTGAATACCTCGCCGAGGATGCTGAATCTATATTTCTCTTGGACAACGAACGTCTTGGTCAGGCGGAAGTCCTGCGTGATAGTCGGGTCGCCAAACTGATAGTCGGAAGGCAGAACTAATTGGGAGGTAATGGTCTGGCCTTGGGCATTCTTCGTGCCAACGATGTTCGCATTATAGGACGCCACGGCGGCAGCTAACTGCGATTTGCTGCATCCCGCCGCAAGACAGCCATAAGCCAAGCCGGGAAGTGGTTCATTGCTGCCCGACGGCGCCGTGCCGGGGAGATCAAGACCGGGCACGATAGCGGTTTGCGGAGTACGGCTGATGAAGGAGGAATTGAGCGACAGTGTAAAGCCCCATGGCAGGTCCGCCGTGCCCGAAATTTGCAGGTTGTGATGCGGCAGATACTGGCCGTACCCTGCCATATAATGTTGATCGTCCCACACAGTTTCGTTCAAAGCTTTCTGAAACGCATACGAAGCCAGGAACTGGTAGCGGTTCGAGAAACGCTTGCTGAGTTTCACCAGCAATCCGTCGTAGACTGCTCGGCCTTGATCCGTCCAAAACGTGATAGCACCGGTAGAACAGGTGCTACTCGGGCTGAAACCCTGGCTCCCTGGGCAGAGCGGAATCACCGGAACAGGTGTCGTTGATCCCAGGTAGCGCGTATAGAGATTCTGGTCAACCTCTCCCAGGCTGACATTCTCGCCTTGCCGGCGAGCCCAATCGGCAGTAATCACCATTCCGTGCCCTAAATCGTGCTGAACGCCGATGGAAGTTTGATAGCTGCGCGCCAGCGGAAAATGGGTCGGATAAATCTCGACCCCTTGATGGGCATAATCGATATTAGGAAAAGGGAAAGCCCCACTGCGCGGCGGATTTGGAGGCGCCAGAACGGCAGTAACGGTCGGCAATTCCTGATTCACTAAATTGACGAATTGGCCGATCGTCATGTTCGTTAGGGCGTTTAGTGGTAGAGCAGCGCCGACTGGTATGGGAACACCGCCCAAATTAAAGTTGAGAATTCCGGGGTAGATGTTCGTAAACGCGCTCGCGGCCAGCGTGCTTCGTGCGCTGCCCGGGGGACCTTCCACGGCTGCCTCGCGGAGTTTATAGTATCCGGGCGTGCTGTCCCAGTAAATCCCGGCGCCACCGCGGATGACCCACTTCTGATTCTTGCCGGGACTCCAGGCAAAACCAAGCGCCGGCTGGAATTCTCTGGTGTTGTTCACGGTGGGTCCCAGATTGCCCGAACCGGTCCCGAGAATAGGCGCCAAGAGCGACGGCTTGGGCAGATCGGAGTTATAGAAACCGGTCTGGGCGTTCCATGCCAAGCCGTAGTTGACGGTTAGGTTTTCGCGAATCTTCCAGACGTCCTGGAAGTATGCTCTGTATTGGTTGTAATTCTTATTCTGATCGTAATCGTAGGCACCCGGCAGAGAAACGTTACCTACTCCAATACCGCTGAAGATGCTGCTGTTAATGTTTAGAACCGGCAGATTCAGGACATCCGCGTCGGTCTTCAGTTGGGTTGGAAGGGTCGGAAATAGGGCGTTGATTGCCGCCGCGGGCAACGCTGCCCCCAGCGCGGCTCTCACATAAGTGGGCGAGAATGCGCCCACGCACATCGGCGTGCAAAATCCCCATAGGCCGGCGGACTTGGTCGGATTGAGGTCGCCGCCGAATTTGAACCGGTGGGAGCCTTTTTGCCAGCTTAACGTATCCACAAACTCGAACCGGCGCGTGTTTCGTCCCTGCGGAGCGTTGAAGTTAGGGCCGATAGCCGGCTCGTTGGAACCTTGGAAGTAAAAGACGTTGGGCAGGCTGCCCGCCACGCAAGGCGCCGAGCAATCAGACGCCACTGCAGGATTGTTGTGGTTATTCCAATAGTTGTATTGGAACCGGGCATCGTTAACGATGGTCGGCGTGAGCGAGCTGGTGAGTCCGATGATGGATTGGTCGGCCCAATTGGTGTTGTGCGGCCAATTGGATGGGTCGCCGAACTCTAGCGACTGGCCAAATCCGGAGTTGCCATCGTGCGAGTAGCGGATGAACAAGTTATTTTTCGAACTGATGTGATAATCGATACGCGCGCTGATCGTCTTGCTCACATACGGGCTGCCGTAAGTGTTTTGTAACAATGCGAAGGCCGGATCAGTGTTTTGAATGCTCAGGGCCTGAACCTGGTTGAGAAACTCGTAATTGAAGAAGAAGAACAGCTTGTCCCTCTTGATAGGTCCGCTTAAGGATGCGCCCGGATTGCGACGGACAAAAAACGGGTTCGGAACGCTCGGAAGGCGCTGCAGGTTGGGGTAAGCGGCCATGTTGTGGTCGCGATAGAAGAAGTAGGCGCTGCCGTGCCAATCATTGCTTCCTGAGCGCGTCACGACGTTGATGGCGCCGCCTGAGGAAATGGGGGTCGCGATATCGAAATTTACTTCGGAAAGCTGGAATTCCTGCACGGTCTCTTGCGAGAAGTTCATGGAGGACATGCCGCCGCCGACATCGATGTTGTCCGAGACATTCCCGCCGTCAATCGTGACCGCCGTGCGGTTTCCGCCGCCCAAAACGCTGACGGTGAATAAAACATTGAACTGTGCCACGGTTCCCGATGAGACTTGTACGCCAGGTTCGAGGGACGCCAGTTGCAGGTAGCTGCGGCCGTTCAACGGCAGATCCTGGATGGTGCTGCGCGAGATGACGCCTTCAATATTATGCGTTTCGTAGTTAATCTGCGAGGTTGCGGCTTCCACCGTCACCACCTCTTTGGTGGCGCCCAAAGTCATGGGCATATTCACTGTAGTAGTGCTACCCGCTTGGACGGTAGCATCGCGCTGTACAGTGCGAAATCCGGAGACTTCGGCGCGCACTTCGTAATCACCGGCGGGCAGCGACGGAGCGCTGTAATAGCCCTGAGCGTCCGTAGTTGCGGTACGGGCGATAACACCCGTGGCTTTATTGGTGATGGTGACCGTCGCGTTGGGGATCACGGCACCGGATTCGTCCGTAAGAGTTCCTGTAATAATCCCCGTAGGCGCTTGAGCCAGCGCCGTCATGCAGCTGAGCACAGCAAGCAACATCAACGCAGAAGTTACTCGTAACATTTTTTCGACACCCTTTCCTTTGGCCCTGACGAGAGCAATTGGTCAATTTTGTCCCAATATCAACCCCATGTCAAGGGGAGTTTCCCGTTTTGAGGTGATGGGCGCGTGGGAAAGCTCTTGATCGCTAGGGGGTTACGCTCAACCGAACGACCGGTCGGTCTACCGGGTAGTCGGCCAGGACGTAATGGAGCCGTAATGTCGTCAGAACCGAAAGCGTACCGTCACTTGCAGCGATCTTGGCCCGCCCGATTGAAATATGGGCGCCAGGCCGCTGCCCGGACTGCCGGCGCCGAGCATCAGATTCAGCATGGAGCTGGATTCGCCAAACAGGGGGCTGGCCAAAAAGCGCGTTGGATCGGCAAAATTGGCGTGATTCAGCGCATTAAAAGCCTCAATTCGGAGCTGAATCGATCGTTTTTCGCCTAGGGTAAATTCCCGGCGGACGGCCAGATCCAGCTGCGACATCCCGAATCCGTTGAGCGCATTGCGTCCTAGATCGCCTTGAACGGAGCCGGGGGCTACGGCAAATGCGGCCGGGTTGATGCGGTGGCCGCCGGGCGCCGAGGGGTCGGTAATCCACAGCGGCTGGCCGGGCACCAGGTCGGGCCGGAATACGTTTTCAAAGCTTACGCCCATGAACTCGTCGGCGCCCAGAATATTAATTGGAAAGCCGGTGCGGGCGCGAAACATCCCTTCCAGGGCCCAGTGCCGTAGCATGGGCGCACGCGTCGACGCGGGGAGGTCATAACTGAAGCCGGCGGTGATCGAATGCCGGACATCAAAATCGGAGGAGGCTCGATCCTGGCTGAGTTGGAGCCCCGAACCTGCCCAATAAAGCCCCGCGTCGGTGGAACTATTGTCGATCGAATGGGCCCAGGCGTAGGAAACGAGGGCTTGAAGGCCGGAAGCCAGCCGGCGTCGATACTGCATCTGGAGGCTCTGGTACTCGGATTCGCCGTGATTGGTGCCGAGTGCAAGGATCGACGAGTTCGTGCTGCCCGGCCCGCCGATCTCGCGCCGGATCAGATTGCCGCCGGACGAACCGACATAGCCGGCGGTCACGATGTCGTTGCGGTCGAAGGCGTGTTCAATGGAAGCGTTCCATTGTTTGACCAGCGGCAGGCGTAGGTCGGGCATGAAACCGAAGACCAGCTGAGCTTTAGCAATGCCATTCCGAGGGCTGTCGAAATTCGAGACACTCAGCGGGCCGTCATTGACCAGATCGGTCGCCAGGCTAAGGCTCGAATCGAAATAGGATCCTATCCCTGCGCGCAGCACTGTCCGGCCATTGCTGGAGAGCTGATAGGCAATGCCGAAGCGAGGCGCAAAGTTGGTAAACGTGGATGGCCACGTGGGCCGGCGAACATCCTGCGACTGGCCCGTCGCGGGATCAAAACTAGTAGCGCCCCGCAGTAGCGGGGCGGGACTGATCTCCCAACGCAGACCATACGTCATCGTGAGCCGGGGTGTTACCCGCCACGTATCTTGCACAAAAGCGGAGATCTCGCCTACAACCGCGGATTTGTACTGTTGTGGCGACGTGGCGTCCCAAAAATTGCTGCTGCTGGCCAGATCTGGGACCGTATCCGCCAGAATGCTGAGAGTGCCGGTAGCGTCGTTGCGAACGGGAGCCAGCCTGAGATAATCGGCTCCGAAGCGGATGGCGTGAGTTCCTTTGTTCCAGATCGCGGAGGGAGAGATTTGATATTGCGATTGACTGTGCCAACCCTCGGAGCCCGAGACCACTTGTCCAACGCCCGCGATTGAGAAGCGCACCAGATAATTGCAGATACCGGGGGAATGCAGGAAGTACTCGGTTGCGGGCTCGATCGAGCAATCGGGCAGAGTCGCGCCATTCTGATTCCAGATGGAGGTTGCATTCGCGCTGGAGGCATTCAGGCGCAGATCGAATACGAGGGTGGGCCTTGCGCGCAAAGTGAGGCCGCCCGTGATGGATCGGGAACTAATGCCTAACGAGTTGATAGGATCGCTGCCGTACTGGGTAGTCGAGGGAGTTTCACTAAACCTGGCAAACCCGGTGAGCCGAGAAGTAAAGGCGTGATCCAGACGTATCGCACCTGCATCGAATCGGGCCGGCCGGCTGATTCCTCCAGTCCACTCCGCTAAACCCGCTCCCAACTCGGGTCCGTTGGGCGCCGGAAACATATTCAGGAGAGGCTCAGCCCAAGGAAGTGAGTTGTCCCTTGCGCCTAGCGATGGCACGGGCACGTTCCAGACGAAAGGCTGTTGCATGCGCAGGCCTTCATAGGAGGCGAAAAAGAAACTGCGATTGCGCCAGAGGGGACCGCCCAGAGCAGCCGAGAAATCCTGGAGCCGAAGGGGCGCACGCCCGTCGCCGTGCTGATTCGCAAACCAGTCGTTAGCGTCGAGTGCATCGTTGCGAAAGCTATCGGCGAGCGATCCGTGCAGCTCGTTCGATCCCGATCGGCTGGTGAGAGAAATTTGCGCTCCGGGCAGCCGGCCGAAGTCCGCTCCAGTGGTGGAAGTCTGCACGCGCATTTCCTGGAGTGCGCCCACCGCGACCAGGCTGTCCAGGCTTCCGAACGCGGTCATGCCGGGTAGCGAGCCTCCGGTGGCTTCCGCCGCAGAACCGCCGCCGCTCACCCCGGAATTAGCGCTGACGCCGTCCACGGTGAAATAGTGCGTATTGGGCCGCTGTCCGTTGACAGTAAACTGGCCGGCTTCGCCACGAGTGGCCGGCGTGACGATCAACCCGGGCGTTAATTCCAGGAGCCCGAGCAATGCTCCTCCGTTCAGGGGCAGGCGCTCAATCTGGTCCGCGCCAACCACCGTGCCGACCGAGGCGTCGTCGCTATTGAGCAATGCCGGCGAGCCTTCCACGGTTATGGTTTCTTGAAGACTGCCGACCACCAGCTTGAAATCCACGCGCGCGGGTTGTGTTTCATTCACCCGGATACCGAAACGAATCATGGTCCGGAATCCGATTTTGCGAACCGTAATCTTGTAGACCCCCGGCTCCAGAGAGGAAATCAAGTAACCGCCATCAGATTTGGATAACGCCGCGTGATGGAAGCCCGTGTCTTCGTTGACGACGCTTACCGTGGCGTCAGGCACCGAGGAAAAGGAGGCGTCCACGATGACGCCCGAGATGTGAGTGTACTGCTGGGCCCGCAACGCCCCACCGCCAGCCAGGCAAATCAACAGCGCGGCCAGCAGGCGGGGAGAGCTCACTTATTGCTCCGCTCGTAAATATCCAACATGGCCCGCAATTGCGCGAGGCTGGTCTTCAATTGGGCGGGAATTCGCCCAGCCGGTGTTTCACTTGGCGCGGCGCCGAACATCACTCCCACTAGCTTATCCAGACGGCGAGCGGATTGGAACACGTCTTCGGTGGCGGCTTGCCAGGGCTCGGATGGAACGTCATTGTTCGGCGTGGTAGTGGCATCGCCGTTTACGGTGGCGGGATTTACGGTAGCGAGGATGGGCTGCACAGCGCGATCGATTTCGGTGACTTGCTGACGCAAGGCCGCTGAATGCTCGACCCGCAGCCGTTGGAGCAGTTGCCGGTCACTGGCGGTCAACTCTCGCTCGGCCGCCACAGGAAATTGTTCCGCTAAACGACGCAACGCATAAGCCCGCGCCATCAGCGATTCGCTGGAATCGAGAACCTGCGCGGCGAGCTGCTCCAGGTTGGCGCGTCCACCGAGTTGCTCGGCCAGCCGGCTTTGTAGCTGCCGGACGTCGCCACCCGCGGAGCTGTCGCCGGGGGCTACCGGCTGCTCCGGCACTCGATCCGGAGGCGAGTCGGAAAAGCGAACGGCGACGTGAGGCTTCGACCCGATGGCGTTCCTGATTTCCTGCTGACGCGCCGGTGCAATGCCCACGCCGCTGACCACGACTTCGGTGCCTGAGCGCGACACTTGGACCGGATCGCCCAAGTCGGCGCCGACATCGTGCAATGCGGCGACTACCTGCAGTTCATCGGCGGCGCTGGCCGAAGGAGCGGGGGCAGTTACGGCATTGGAAACTTCAGGGGCCAATGGCTTTGCGTTACCGGCAGCGGGCCGCTCGCTCTCGACGGCGCTGCGCGAAACCGGCGGCGTGGTGTCGTCTGCGACCTCGGTGATCTCCACCCATTCCTGATTCGAAAATTCCAGCCGTTCTTCCATCGGCCGCAGATCCGCGGTGCGGAGGGTCAAGGTGGCGTTTCTTAATTCAGACGCGTCCGTGCTGGTTTCGATTCGATAGGCCTGATTCTCCTCGCTCACCTGGTCGCGCTTGTCAGGAAGCTGATTGCGCCAGGCTTGGAATGACTGGGCGCTCAGTGGATCGGTCCAACTATAGTTGGCGCGCTCAAACATGGCCTCCAGCGAATTGAACGCAGCGGCGTCCGTCGCGGCGAAGGCCGTTTTCCGTGAGTCTACGGCCGGACGAATAAGACGGCGATCGCGGGTTCGAATTTGAATACGCCGGGGCTGGCCCGGATGTGCGTTCGCGGCGACCACCGCTTGTCGCAGCAATTCGGAAGCGTGCACCGACGGCGCCTCACGATAGCGGTAGAAAAGTCCAAAAAAGACCAGCAGCGCCGCGGCGGCCACCGCCCATTTCTTTGCAGCTGTGTCGAACGGCGATTTCAGTAACCGCAAGACGCGCTGAAAGAGGACCGGCTCCACGGAAGCATCGATTTCATCGAATTTACGATAGATATCAACCCATGGAGCCGGCGGAGTAGGAAGATGGCGTTGCAATACATTCTTTCTGTAATGCACGCATTGGCTGACGACGTTTTGTAGTTCCTCCAGCGCCGCGCGGCACTGCCAGCAGGCTTCCAGATGCGAGCGGACCTGCCCGGATGCCTGGACGGGCAATTCACCGTCGAGATAACGCAGCAACTGCTCTTCTTCGGGGTGGAGAGTGAGTGAGGACCCCTTCATAGTTCATCCTTCTTTAGCCGCGAGATGGCTCGCCGCAAAAATTCGCCGACCGCGGAAGTGCTGATTCCCAGGACGGATCCGATTTCCGGATACCGCAGGCCTTCCAGCCGCAGCAACAGACAGCGCCGCTGTTGCTCGGAAAGCCGCTCGACCGCCTGATGGAAGCGCAGCGTTTGCTCCCGCTCGAGCAGGTTCTGTTCCGGGTTCAAGGCCGGACCGGCGAGCCGTGATTCCAGATCCGGATCGAAGGGCGCTTGAGAACTCTGCCTGGCGCGCGTCTTCAATCCCAGATTGTGGGCCACCCGAAAAATCCAGCCCCTCGGATTTTCGATCTCTTCGCCCTTCTTGAGCGTAGTGTACAGCCGTAAAAAAACCTCCTGGGCCGCCTCCTGCGCTTGCGGAGGATACAGCCCGAGACTGAGCAAATACCGAAATACGTCGTCGCGTGCCTCTTCAAACAACTGAGCCACTTGATCCTGCAACGTCATGGCGGCTCGCCGCTTCTGAACAACGCCCGCAAGCTCTTCACCCAGCGGATACGACGACATCACTTCCTATGAGACTATAAGTTCCAACCTAAGACCCTCAGGGCCCGGCTTCCAACTACACCTGGTCGAAAAAAATTTAAGTTATTGAGAGGGTAGGTGTAGTTGAAAACGGCCGATTCGGGTCTTTGAGATGTCGGCCAGTCTTATTATTCATGCCAACTTCGGTTTCAGTCACCATCGTTACCTACAACAGCCGGCAGTATCTGGAAGCCTGCCTGCAGTCGATTTTCGAGCAGAATTACCGTCCGCTCGAGATTATTGTTGTCGACAACGGATCGATGGATGGTACTCGCGGCTTCCTTTCGCGATTCGAGGGCCAGATCCGCGTGGAATACAACGACGGCAACACGGGGTTCGCCGCCGCGCAGAACCAGGCCATCGCCATGAGCACCGGCGATTGGGTTCTGGTCCTGAATCCGGATGTCGTGCTGCTTCCCGGCGTGATCGAGCAACTGGTGGAGGCAGGCCGCATCGATGAGCAGGCTGGAACGGTGTGCGGACGCCTCTTGGCAATCGGCCGGGACCTGAAACCGCCCGAGAATCCGCTCATCGATACCGCCGGGATTTACTTTACCGAGGCGATGCGCCATTTCGACCGGGGGTGGCACGAGCCCGATGACGGCCGGTTCCGCACAATGGAATACGTTTTTGGAGCCAGCGCCGCAGCCGCGCTCTACCGGCGGGAAATGATCGCCGACATTTCCGAGGGACGCAATTTCTTCGATCCCGATTTCTTCGCCTATCGAGAGGACGCCGACGTGGCGTGGCGGGCCCAGTTGCTCGGCTGGCGTTGCCTTTACACACCGGCCGCGGTCGGTTATCACGTGCGGAGCGTCGGCCCGGGCAATCGACACGCAGTGCCGGCGGTCATCAACATGCATTCGGTCAAGAATCGATTCTTGATGCGCACCAAGAACATGACCGGGGGCGTGTTTCGGCGATTCTGGCGGCAGATGATCGCTCGCGACCTGCTGGTGATCGGCGGGAGCTTGCTGGTAGAACAAAAGTCGCTTCCGGCGTTCTGGCGATTCATGGCCTGCCTGCCGCGCACTCTACGGAGCCGGCGTTGGATTATGAGCCGCCGCCGGGTGACGGACGAAAACCTGGCGCAGTGGTTCAGCACCCGGCCGTCGACTCAGCCCGTTCCAGACGTAGCACGGCCCACGAAATCGCTGGATGCTTTGTCCCGCGGCGCCTAGAGCAGTTGGTTATCGGCAGGTCGGAGACCTGCCCCACCTACTTGTTGACGTCGATGACAACGCGTCCACGCGTCTTCCCGGCCAGAATCTGCTCCCCGAGTTGGAACACCTCCGTGAGCGGCTTCACCTGGATCATACTGTCCAGCAAGTTCGTTGGAAGATCGCGCGCCAGCCGCGCCCAGATCTCACGGCGGCGCTGGTTGGGCACGCGCACCGAGTCGATGCCCAGTAAAGTGACGCCGCGCAGAATGAACGGGAACACCGTGGTATTCAGGGCAGGGCCTCCAGCCAAACCGCAGGCGGCCACGCTGCCACCAATCACGACCGACCGCAGCAATCCGGCCAGCGTATCACCGCCGACGCTGTCGATACCGGCGGCCCAGCGTTCTGAATCGAGCGGGCGCTTGGACGGCGCCGATAGAACGTTGCGGTCGATAATCTCGCTGGCGCCCAGACCTCGCAGATAATCGTGCAGCTCCGCGCGACCGCTGGACGCGACCACTTTGTAGCCCAGCTTCCCCAGGATCGCGATGGCGACACTGCCCACTCCGCCCGCGGCCCCAGTCACAACTAATTCCCTGCCCCCCGGTTTGACGCCGTGCTCCTCCAGCGCCATCACGCTTTGCATGGCCGTGAAACCCGCGGTTCCGATGCCCATCGCTTGTTGCAAATTGAAGCCGGCGGGCAGCGGCACGACAAACTCGGCGGCGAGGCGCGCATATTGCGAGTAACCACCCCACAGCGTCTCGGAGGTGCCGCAACCGGTCACGGCAACTTTGTCGCCCGGCTTGAAATTGACGGACGACGATTCTTCGACGGTGCCGGCCAAGTCGACGCCTGGAACCATCGGATATTTTCGAATCACGCCCGGCTTACCTGTGACTGCCAGGCCGTCCTTATAATTCAGGCTCGAATATGCGACTCGGATCAGAACTTCGCCCGGCGGCAGCGCCTCAGGCTGGAGTTTCTGGATGGACGCTTCGAACTTGCCATCAGTCTGAGTGACCAGAAGCGCTTGAAACGGTGTCATCGCCACTTATTCCACTCCGAACGCGAGCAGCACGTTCCCAGGCATCCCGAAGAAATAACCGTAACCGGAGTTGACGAACAACATACCGCCCGCCACAGCCGCGCCGGGACCATCCAGCGATCCGCCATGGGCCGGAATCTGGTTCACGGTTTCAAAGTCGCGCACGGTATCGTAATCCCAAATGATCTTGCCATCCTTGCTGGAATACGCGCGGAAGTGGCCGTCTACCGATCCGGAGAACACCACGCCCGGAATGGTCGTCACCGCCGCCGATTGCGCGGGGCTGCAGCGCGCCGTATGGCACTCCTCCGGAATCGCGCTCCAGAGCTTTTCTCCGGTGGCGAGCTGAATCGCGAAGAGCCCGCCGCCCGCTTTCGGATCCGGCTGCAAGCCATCCGGGCCCGGTACGAAACCGATGTCCGATATCGCGGCATAGGCCGTCTCAGAATCCGCTGCTGGTCCCCATTGGATCCCGCCGAGAATGCTTCCAGCGCCGAGCTTTTGCTGCCAGACGATCTTGCCTTCATTATCGGGATCGAGCGCGTGCAGCACTCCGGACTTCTGGCCGGCGATCAGCAGGCGCTTGCGGTTCGATAGCGTGCGGAGGATCGTTGCCGATCCGAAGTCGAAATCCGGACCGGGCTTCTCGGGACAAAGACTTGTATCGCGCTGGCCGCAAGCTCCGTTGAACACATCGCCACTGGTGATCTGGCGCGCCCAAGCCACTTTGCCGGTATCGAGCGCCAGCGCTACGACGGCATCGGTCATCGGGGTAGCCGGCTCGGAATAGTTATCGCCCGTCGCAATATATAGAAGGTTGCGCCTGGTGTCGACCGTCGGTGAACCCCACACCCCGCCGCCCGATGGTCCCCAGATCTGTGTGCCGTTCTTCGTTTTCCGAGTAGGCTTGGGCCGATCCGCAATAGTGTAGGTCTTCCAGATCTGCTTACCTGTCTTGGCGTCCAGCGCGACGACACTGCCGCGGAACGTGCAGCATTCGTAATGGCTGTCGGCCGCGAGCCACTCGCTGCGCGATGCGACGGGAACATACAACTTGCCCTGGTATAGCGTCGGCGACCCAGTGATGCGCGCCAGCGCGTGATCATCGACAGTCGTTTTCCAGAGCAGCTTTCCGGTGACCGCATCCAGGGCATAGGCGTTGGCTCGCAAATCACCGAAGTAAGCGACATTGCCCGGACCGACGGTGATGGCGGTTCGCACACCCGCGCCCGCGTCGAAGCTCCAGTAGGTGCATCCACTGGCGCTGTCGAGCGAGTAGACCATTCCGAGCGCGCTGCCGACAAACACGCGCCCACCGGCCACGATCGGCTGCGCGAACGCGGAGTAGCTGTCGGGATATCCGAAAGCCCATTTCAGCTTCAGGCTCGGAACCTGCGCGGGTACGAGGCCGGCGGCGTCGGCCGGTTGGAACCTGCTGTTGTCCAGACCCGCGCCCCAACCGTTCCACTGCGCTCCTGAAAAATTGCTCGACGGTTCGGCGGCGCACCGGCCCGCGCCGGTATCGACGGCGTGCACCGGCTTGGCGGTCACGTATTCAGCGATCGCCGCGCGGTCGGCCGCGGGAAGACGCGCACCCTGGACGTGCATGGTTCCATTCGCCAGAGCGCGAACGATGAACTCCGGCGTCAGGTTCTTGAGTGACGCGCGATTCTGCGCGGCCAGCGCAATCACTTCGTGGCACCAGGCGCATTGCTTGGCGTACAGATCGGCGCCGTCGGGAGCGGCTTTTGCGGCTACAGTAGCGCAGAAAACCAGGATGATTTTGCGAATTGAGCGCATGGACTATTGCTTTGGCAGGATGCCCTGCTCTGTCATCCAGTCTTCGAGACGCAGCGGCCAACTGGCGGTGGGCAGTCCGCTATGCACCATCCCGAAGCCGTGGCCGCCTTTCAGATAGATGTGCAGCTCGGCGGGCACTTTCGCCTGCAGCAGCGCCACGTAAAAGCGAGCGCTGTTTTCCGGCGAGACCGTCGGATCGTTGCTGGCCTGGACCAGAAACGCCGGCGGTGTGTCGGCGGTGACGTGAAGTTCCTTGGGTAATGCCGGATAGGCCAGGACCAGAAAATCGGGACGGCAGCTGGCTCGCTCGACAGGATCGGTGGCCGAGCTTTGACCCTTGTCCCAACTCATTCCCGCGCGCGCCACCAGGTCGCCGCCGGCAGAGAATCCCATCATGCCGATGCGGTTCGTGTCGAGATGCCACTCCTCGGCCCGCGTGCGGACGATACGGAGAGCGCGCTGAGCGTCCTGGAGCGGCGCTTCCATCGTGTAGTTCATCCCCTTGCTGCGAGGCAGCCGGTACTTCAGCACGAATCCTGCGATGCCGATCGAGTTGAGCCACTTCGCGACATCGTGTCCTTCTTTATCGATGGCCAGGTGTTCGTAGCCTCCGCCTGGGCACAGGATAATCCCCACGCCGGTGTTTTTCTCTTTGAGCGGCAGGTAGACCGTCATGTCGGGCGTGCTGACGAAGGTCACGCCGCGGTCGACCACGCCGTTCTTGCCGCGCTCCGTCCAGGTTTCTTTGACGTCGCTGGACGAAGCCGTTTTGGCGGGATCGGGCCAGAGGTTGAGGGTCGACGGCTGGGCGAAAATCGCGATTGGAAGGACGATGAGCAGAACGAATGCTAGAGATTTCATGGGTGAGAGATTCCCACTACACGATATTGTGTGGAGCTCCAGTCCGTCAAGTCGGCGGGGTAAATGCCGAACGCCTATAATCCAAGCAGGACCATGACAAGCGCACAGGCAGCTACCAATTCTCATCGCAACCTATATATCAACGGTAAGTGGGAGCCGCAGGCCGGGGCAGGATCGATCAACGTGCTGTCGGCATCCACCGAAGAAGTGATCGGCTCTGTTCCTGAAGGCACGCCGGCGGACGTGGACCGGGCGGCTCGGGGGGCACGAGCTGCGTTTGACAACGGCTGGAGTGAGACCACAGTTCAGGAACGCGCCGAATGGCTACGCAAGCTGGCCAATGCCCTCAAAGAACGCGCCGAACGGATCGCGAAGACCATCGCGCAGGAAGTGGGCTGTCCGATTAGCATGGCGACGAACATTCAGGCCGGGCTTCCTGTGGTAATCACGAACAGCTATGCGCAAATGATCGCGGAAGCCAAGCTCGAGCAGGAGATCGGCAATTCGATCGTCGTGCGCGAGCCGTATGGAGTGGTCGGCGCTATCACTCCCTGGAACTATCCGCTGCACCAGATCATGGCAAAGGTCGCGCCCGCGTTGGCGGCGGGCTGCACCGTAGTATTGAAGCCCAGCGAAGTGGCCCCGTTGAATGCGTTTTTGTTGGCAGAGGCGTGCGAGGCGATCTCTCTACCTGCCGGTGTCCTGAACATCGTTACCGGCTATGGCCCAGTGGTCGGCGAAGCTATTGCGGCACATCCGCAGATAGACATGATCAGTTTCACCGGCTCGGTGCGAGCTGGCCGTAGAGTAGGGGCGCTGGCCGCGGACACGATCAAGAAAGTCACGCTCGAGTTAGGCGGCAAGTCGGCTTTTGTAGTGCTGGACGACGCGCCTTTTGACAAAGCCATCCCGGCCGGCGCGCGCAACGCCATGCTCAATTCCGGACAGACATGTTCTGCGTGGACGCGTATGATTGTGCCTCGGAACCGCCAGCAGGAGGCGCTGGATCTAGCCTCCCAAGCCATCGGTGGTTTGAAATTGGGCGATCCCATGGATAGCTCGACGCGGCTCGGTCCGCTGATCTCGGCCACGCAGCGCGAGCGCGTGGAAGGCTACATCGCTAAAGGCAAGCAGGAAGGCGCGCGCGTCGTGATGGGCGGCGGACGTCCCGCGGCCTTCCCAAAAGGTTACTACGTGGAGCCAACTATCTTCGCCGAAGTAAAGTCGAAGATGACCATTGCGCAGGAAGAGATCTTCGGTCCGGTGCTGTCGGTGCTTCCCTACGATACCGAAGACGAAGCCATCCGCATCGCCAACGACACCATCTACGGACTGGCGGGAGGCGTATGGTCGGGCGATCCGGAGCGCGCCATGCGCGTAGCTCGGCGCATGCGAACCGGGCAGGTGGATATCAACGGCGGCAAGTTCAATCCGCTGGCGCCGTTCGGTGGGTACAAGCAGTCAGGAATCGGTCGCGAGATGGGGCTGTACGGGCTGGAAGAATATCTTCAAATCAAATCGATCGCCCGAAATTAGGGACAGTGCACTCAATCCCCAATTTCCGCATCAGAAAATCGGTATTTGAGTGCACTGTCCCTAATTTCCAAGGAAAGGATTCCTGTGACATCTTTGTTTCATAAACGGAGTCTGCCGGCGCTGGCAGTAATTTTTCTCATCGGGTGCGTACCGATGGTTGCCTTCACTGGCCCCTCACCCTGCTTGATTTCATCCAACTTCAACGGCACACCTATTGCCGGAGGCAACTACGTCTGGTTCAATAGTGCCTTCAGTCTACCGGGCTTTGACCCGAGCCAGCTCACTAGTCCTCTGACGATTACTTTTAACGCCGTAACGATCACGTTCACTGCCAACGGTACCCCATACACGGTGAATGCGCCCAACGCGTCCATCACCTACAATCCCGGGGCAACGACAGCTACCACGACTTTCACTCCTGGGACGCCGGGGCAGTGGACCACTACGCTACCCACCACCCACCTGGCCGGCAGCAATTTTCTGGACGCCGTGGAATTTCTGGTGCCGCCGGGCGGTCTGCCAGGGGGCATCGGTCCGGTGACGTGGCAGGGCACATTTTCCAGCACTGCCTCCACGATCAACGTGCAATGGCAATGGGCGGCGGCCGTCTATACCGCATTCGGCACAGATTACAATACGCTCGGTGTGAAGCCTGTTGACGATAACCACGGCAGCGCATATCAGAATTCGGACCACGCCGGTACTCCGGAAAACTTCAAGCAATTTGTCACCGGAGGCGCCAGGGGCGGAGGTGGATCGAATTACACAGGCTCCTACAGCGGCACCGGCAGTTGTCCAACCAGCACGCCAGCCCCGCCGTCCGGCACTTGCCAAGCGTCGAGTTCGTTGTCGGTCCTGGTCAGCGGGTCGAGCGTGACTTCCTACGTGCCCAAGGGTAACTGGAGTCAGACGCTGGTTACCGATGTTTCGGTGGTCAACATAGAGGGAAGTAGCATCACTCCCACCCGAATCCCGACGCCGAACGTGGTGAACTCCTGCGCTTCGAACTCCGTGACAGGTCAGACGGTGTGCACGGCGAACAACACTGACGTTTATCTGCTCAGTGGCACCACGCTCAATAGTACGCTCACGAGCAGCGGCGTCGGTGAAATCGGCTTTTCGGGCGGTGCATGCACCAACTGCGGAGTCGCAATGGACGGCGTTCACAACAAAGCGGTGATTGGGCTGGCTGTTGAGGCGTTGCCCGGGTTCCAGTTTCTGGATCTCGCGACATCGACATTTGAACCGGCGTTCCAGACACCCGCGCGTGCCATCTCGGAGGAACTGTTGATCGATCCGATCCGAAATCTGCTGCTGTCAGCCGATGAAAATGGCAACTACGAGATCGTTAACGTCGCGACCAGCACGAGCCCCGCCTTCTTCGAGAACCAAACCGGCCCGATGAATATTGATTCGTCGGGAGAGGACTGCAGCACCGGGATCGCTTTGGCGCCGATGGAATTTTCCAACCCAACCGGTGTGTATATCGCCGATTTGACCCAGGCCACCTTCACGGCCGGTTCGCCGGCGGGAACTTGGACGGCGCCTTCGCAGGTTCAGACCCTGTCGGAGTCGGACGCGTTAAGTCTGGGGAACGATCCAGGCGGGATCGCTGTGGCGCAGGGGACACATATCGGCGTCGTGACGCCGGAATTCAGCGGCAGCGGTCTCACGGCGATCGCGCTTCCCGCGACCTCTGGCAGCGGCATCCCCGCAATCGCCGATTGGATGACTTGCAGCGTTGGCGCGTCCTTTAGCATTGGCTTTGATCCTCACACTGCTACTGCGTATCAGAGCCCCAGCAGCGGCGACGCGATTGCCTTACTCGCGAACGGTGGCGCGACCACTATTGCAATAGTCGACCTCACTAAGATGCTGAATCCCGTAATCGTTCCGCGCACTGCCGGCGGCCATGGGTGCGCGTCAACTCCGCTGCCCAGCACAGTGGTGAGCTTCGTCAGCGTGCCATAACGGTTACGCGTTGCTCGACAAGATGTATAAATGTTGGCGTCGTTCTGTCGCCGCGCAAGAGCCTTCGCCTACTGAAGCTGGGAACCCGTGGCAGGCTTCAACGATCCGAATAAGCCGTGCGCTCCACCCGACGGCGCCGCCGCGAAATACAGAGTGCCCGGGTCGCCACCGCTTGCGCCGTTGCCCCATTGCAGGCCCCACAGCCCGTCGATCGATAAAGGATTGCCATTGGCGTCATTCATGGATCCAAGATAGTTGCCGGAGTTCAGGTCAAACGCGCTGATCGTACCGTCGCCGAAATTTCCCACGATCAAGGCATAACTGAATGTACCGAAGTTCGCTCCGGTCACAGCCAAGCCCCAGGGCAGATTCAAGTGCTGATTGTTCGGAACCAGGTGTTGGAGCAGGTTTCCGTCAGCGTCGAAGACGTCTATCAATCCGGTCCCGGGTCCGCCAAACGCGAGGCTCCCGGTGCTGTCGGAATAGGCGTAGGCGACATACAGTCTCCGTCCGTAGCGCTGGATATTGAACGGAAAATAAGAGTTTGGAAGGTCGGGATCCTGGAATCCACCCGACAGCGTGACCTGCTTCAAAGTGTGATCGAAAGTATCGATGGTTCCGTTGGAAAAATTCGCGGCATACAAAGTTGGACCGATGCTGCTGACACCTATCGCCAGTCCTGTGTAAGCGGCTCGGTTGGCGCTATGATCCACAAAGGCGATCGCCGTGTTGTTGGCAACGCCCCCGTACCAGCCCGATATCGTGCCGTCGTAGGTGGCAAACAGAAAAGATGCCGGATGGCCGGCCGCTACTTCAAAATTCCCCGCGCCATAACCGTTATTGACTTGTCCGGTTGGCAGACCGGCTTTTCCTTTGTTCGCAGCCGATGGCGGGATGACAGCGACAGTGGTGCTTACCACGGGTACCCCGGGAGCGGCTTCGGTTACCGTATACAGCGTCGATGTGCCATTGGCGGTATTGGAGACCCAGAAAGGGCTCGTGGCCGATTGTGAAATGCCCCAGCTTCCCACTAGATTAGGATCTGTTACCGCCGCCACGCCTGCTACGTCAGCAACCAGATTGGTTTGAACAAAGTTGGTCGCGGAAAATGCGGGCGACGCGAGTAGCGCCAGAGCAAGTGCGCAGGCGCGATAGACAGACTTCTCGTAAAGATACATTAACTAACCTCCTGAGAATTAATAGTATTCCAGAAATTCCCAGGAAAGTGACGAACGGCGTAAACTCTTTGTAAAACTGCAGGAGTCGGGTCGTGTAAGTGCGGTTGCCGGCGCCAAAGAGCCGTATTGTATCCTGGTAAGTTATCGGGTCGAGGAATTCAATTGTCCAAGGCGACTAACTACAAGGCAAAGATCACTGCACTCGGCTGCTATACGCCCCCCGGAGTTTTGACCAACCAGGACCTGGAGCGAATGGTCGAGACCAGCCACCAATGGATTGTTGAGCGCACCGGTATCGTCGAACGCCACATTGCCCCGCCTGAAATGGCCACCTCCGACATGGCCGTCGAAGCGGCTCGCATCGCGCTCGAGCAGCGGGGTATCGACGCGCGTGACCTGGATGCCATTATCGTTTGCACCGTCACGCCCGACATGCTGTTCCCCTCCACCGCCTGCCTGGTCCAGGACCGGATCGGAGCCAAGCGGGCCTGGGGATTCGACCTGGTGGCCGCCTGCTCGGGATTCATCTACGGCCTGACCACAGCGGCGCATCTGGTCTCCGCCGGATCACACCAGAAAGTATTGGTCATCGGCGCCGATACTATGTCGCGAGTCATCGATTACACCGACCGCTCCACGTGCATTCTGTTCGGCGATGGCGCCGGCGCCATGCTGGTCGAGCCCACCGAAGAGGGCGAGACCGGCTTTATCGACTTCCTCAACGAGATCGACGGCTCGGGCGGCGATTACCTGAAACAGCCCGCCGGTGGGAGCCGGATGCCGGCGACGGCCGAGACCGTCGAGAACCGTATGCATTTTGTGAAGCAGGATGGTGCGCAGGTCTTCAAGTATGCCGTGCGAAAGATGTACGAGACCTCCAGCAATCTGTTGCAGCGAAATCAGCTCACGGCCGCCGATATTGCGGTATTGATTCCGCACCAGGCGAATCGGCGAATCATCACCGCGGCGGCGGAACGGTTGGGCATCAGTTGCGACAAAGTGGTCATCAACATCGATCGCTACGGTAATACGACCGCCGCCACCATTCCACTCGCGACTCGTGACGCTGTGGAATGCGGAAAAGTGAAGAAGGGCGACTTAGTCGTATTCGCCGCGGTCGGAGCCGGGTATACGGTAGGAGCGAATCTGTGGCGCTGGGAAATGTAATCGTTTCAGCGACGGATCTGGTGCTGCGCTACTTCTCCAGCGTTTTCGCCGAGAGCATCAACTTGATGAGCTGTTCGGTTATGTGCGGCTCGAGCCCTTCGGTGTGACCCTTGCCTTCACGAACGACATCGGCCACAATTCGCCCACCACGGCAATGAGGATATTGGAAAACCTCGGCCGTGCCCGGACGCGGCAGACGCCCCCAGGCGTCCGAACCAGGATCCTGACGGGTGGAATCATAGACGTAGCCCGCCTTGGTATCAACCACATCCGGCTTTCGAACGCGCGGCCCACATCCGAGCTTCTCGGCCCACTCCGATGTTTCGGGTATCCCTTTACTATCCATTTCGTTCTGGCCGGTTTCGTAGATGAAGGAGAACTCGTTGGCCGGGGGCTCGCGCAATGCGGCCGCGGCGGCGCCGAGGTTCACTCCGCCGGCACGCCCGGTTCCCCTGCCGCCTGAAGATGTAGCAGTTGCGGCAGCGCCTGGAGCGGCGCCGCGCCCAGCAGTCAGATTGCTGAAATTACCGCGCCCTGGATTTGCTCCCAGGCGTCCTCCCGACAGGCTCAGCCACCCGTCCACTCTCTGCTTGAAAAAGTCCGTGCGGATTATCCGGTTCGAGGTCATTCCGCCTTGCGAATGCCCGGCCAGCCAAAACGCTTTGATGTTTTGCTTGCCGAACTTGTCGTAGACCAGATTGACGATGTTCTGCAGATAATCGTCGTCGACGGGAGTCCAGGCCTTCGGTGGGGGAGCTACCGCGTTCGGGGTTGCGATGACCAAACGGTATTTGTCCTTGTAATCCATCAGCGGAAAATAGTGGCGCGTCCAGTTCCCGTAAGAGCCGAATCCGTGCAGGGACAGGATGAAGGTGACCTTTTCCCCCTTCTTCAGATTGCATGGATAGTCGAGGAAGAATTCGCGGCCCGTCTTCGGCTCAATGGCGCTTCCTTCCTCGGTCACCAGCTTGCCGGGACAGTCTGCGTCAGGACAATGCAGTGGAGGCGGTGTCTGGCAAGTTACTCCAGCCACCCCTAGCGGCTCCGGTTTCTTCGCATAGGCAGTGAGCGAGATCGCGATGATTGGAACTAGCCGGATTAAGACATTGGATCGTGTCATAGACTACACGCGCTCAAGGAATTCACTTCTTCTGGCCGGACGCTTTCACGGGCGGCTCCTTCAGGCTGTTGTAAACCGCTTCGACGAACATGGCAGTCGTCCAGGGACCTGAGTTGGCGCCGTAACGAGTGTCATAGTCGGCCGTGAGTCGGGCCGCTTGGATCTGTTCCAGGGTGCTGCCAGCTTTCATCATGGCTTGCACGCGATCCCGTACAATGACCACCATGTCGCGATATTCCAGCACCTCGTGCTCGTCGCACAAATAGCCATGGCCGGGGACGACGTAGGTGCCGCCCTGCTCTTCGTGCTCATAACCGGTGCGGTCCAGGATATCGTTCAGCGCTCTAATCTCGCCCTGCACGCTTCCGCCGTTCTTTAAGTCGATAAATGGGTACTGGGTGGTATTGAAAATGTCGCCCGCGGCAATTATATCCGACTTGCGAAAGTGAACGATGCTGTCACCATCGGTAACCGCGTTGGGTTCATAAAACAGCTCCACCAACTCGCCATTGTGGAACTTTCGCCGGCGCTCTTCGAGATATGTATCCGCTGGAACCAAATCCGAAGACGCTTTGGCTGCATCCAGCCGGACCGCAACGTTGTTCTGCGCAATCAGAGTGGCGTGATGGGCTGGATCCACGAAGTGACCCGTCGCCCCGCCGGGCGATTGCAAATCGAAGAAGGACCCTGGAAGGCTGGGATCGGCGCCGGCCGCCGCAAGTTTCGCATTTCCTCCCACATGCTCGACATGCACGCTGGTGTTGGCAATGAACTGGATAGGCTTGGGGCTCAATTTGCGGATGGCGGCGATGACCAGATCGGAAAGCTTGCCCGCTCCGCTGTCCACCACGAAGGGCCCTTGATCGCCGGTCTGAACGAGAATATTTCCCCCATCGCCCATCAACATGTAAACATTTTCCCGCATGGAAAATACATGGATCTCGCCATCGTGCGGCTCGGGGTCCACGGCGCGGCTCGTTTCGGACGGTTGGTTCGGCGCGGGTTGCAATTTCGCCAGGGCTTGCGAATCGGTCGCGTTTTTGACCTTCGCGGCGAATCCGGGATACATCGACTCCGCGCCTGAAAGGCTCGCTACGAAAGGCAGTTTGTATCTCTCTGAGTACTCTTTCGCAAAGGGCTGCTTGCCTAGCGGATAATTCGGCACCACGTCCGGAGGCCGCCCCACAATCTCCTCACCATCGTCGCAAGCGTACAGCCAGGCATGGTGATCCCGGGGCTGACGAACATAGTCATTGCTGCGAACTTCCGGCTCGGTTAAATAAACAGGATCTGTGACCACCGTCGTATCGGTAAGATGATCGCCGTGACGGACGATGAACTCCGTCACCGTAGCTTGGTCGCTCTCCGGCGAACCGTTCCGGCGCAGCCAACCCTGTTTCAGGTGCGTCGTATAGATGACCAGCGCGTTTCCGGCGTACCTGCCAGTGGAAAATCCCGCGAAGCTATGCGGAGCCCAGGCCGGTGGATGCGGACGGCCGTCCATCCAGATGACCCGATGTCCCTCCGTGGTCTGGGCCCACACATCTATGGCGATCAACTGCTGATTGTGTGGATCGCGCTCCTCCCACATGCGGAAATTTCCCACCGCGCGCATCTGATAAGGCATGACGTAGGCGTCGCACTGATGATGGCGGAGCGTCAGGCGCGAGGGATCGTAGGACAACGCGAATAGGCGGCCCGCCTCATTCACCGCGAACCCTCCGTAATCGGCGATCTCGGGCCCACCTCCGCGTTCCAATAGGTCCTCATGCAACATCGGCGTCCAATATCCTTGCAAGTCGACATCCTGCCCAGGCGGCGGTCCGCCGGGCGCGGGACGACCTTGTCCATACAAGGTCGCGCTCAGCACCAGCGCCGGGAAAACCTGCAAAAATCTATGCATGGTCTTCATTGACGTTCTCATCTTGATGCGCAAGGCGTGGGGTTCCAACCCGTAGCGTCATTCTGTTTCTTGAAATGAGTGCTGGTCCAGAATGGCTGGCGCAGGTATTCGGGATCCCTCACCTCTGAGATGACCAGCAGCAGGGCGTCGCCACCCGGAAGATCGAAGCGATCGAAATACTCGGTCAACACCGTGCCGGCGCCATACGGTACGCCATTCTTACGCAGATATCCAGGCTTCATGTTGGTGGTCATCACTTTCAGCGAACCACCCGGAGGGGGCGGCGGTTCGAACCCAAAGTCGATTCCCCCAAAGCCAGTCACGATCTCAGCCCGCGGGTAGTCCCAGGTAGCCGAGGAAACCCCCTGCCAATCTCCGCCCGCGCCCTGGGGCGGTCCAAAATGCAAGATTCGCGTCTGCGTCCCGGCGTCGGTTTCGAGCTTCAACGTGGTGTCGTCTTGCCAGGTGATATGCAAGCGCGTGGGCACGCGCATGATCCCGGCCGCGCCGTATGACTTACATTGTTCGCCAGCCGCCTCATCCTTCGCAGGGTCCCAGGCATCGGCGATTTTCTTCCCTGCCGGGCTGATCGGAACGGACTCGTAGTCGCCCTTGGGCGGTGTGAACTGACGGTATCGCCAGTCCTCAGTGACCAATGAAACCCAGTAACCGGTGATATCGATTCTGGCTCCGGCTCGCGGTGTTGGAGGAGGTCCCAGCGGACCGCCTCGCCCTGGGCCGCCGCGTCCTTGTGCGAAAAGATTTGCCGAAGCAACAAACAGCAGGATCGCAGCGCAACGTCGCTCGAAAAATCGGATCGCGATCACGGTAGAGTCTATCTTACCTCCGGCCGTACGGCGATTGTACGCGATCTCATCGCTCGTCGGCGCTTTCGAGAAGGATCAGCGTACACTAGTTTCTGCAGGTCCAACATGAGCCGCAAAATCGCGTTCGCTCTCCTGATGACTCGCCTGGCATTCGGGCAATTCCCACAGGCCGAAATTTCCGATGCGCAAATACGGGCGAAGCTCTACTTGCCGGATCCACAGGCCGGATACTACCGCGCGACGCGCTTCGACTGGTCGGGCGTAATTTCCAGCCTGGAATGGAACGGCCACACCTACTTTGGACAGTGGTTCGATCGTTACGATCCGAAGCTTCACGATGCGATCACCGGCCCCGTAGAGGAGTTCCTCACCAACGCCAGCGGCCTCGGTTACGACGAATCCAAACCGGGCGAATCGTTCGTCAAGATCGGCGTCGGTGCACTTCGCAGGCCGGACGACGCTCCGTTTCGCCAGTTCAACACCTACGAGATCACCAACCCAGGCAAGTGGACGGTTCACCAGTCGGGCCAAGAGATCGAGTTCACGCATGAATTGGGAGACACGGGAGGATACGCGTATCTTTACCATAAGACCGTTCGTCTGGAGGGCAACCGGCTGATCCTCGAACATCGTTTGCGAAACACCGGGCGCAAAACGATCTCGACCAGCGTCTACGAGCACAACTTTTTCATGCTCGACGGGCAAGCGTCCGGTCCGGATACCGTCTTGCGATTCCGTTTTGATCCGCGCGCCAAAGCCGATCTGCACGGCCTTGCCGAAACTGCAGGACAGGACCTTCGTTACCTGCACGAATTGGAGCGCGGGCAAACGGTCTTCACCGAGTTAAACGGATATGGCGGAAGCGCGGCCGACAATGACATTCGGGTAGAGAACACCAAAACCGGCGCCGCGGTTCATCAGACCGGCGACCACGCTTTGTCGAAACTGGTGTTATGGTCGATCCGCACCACAGTGTGCCCGGAAGCGTTCATCGATCTTCAAGTGGAACCTGGCAAAGAAGTGTCGTGGCGAATTGGATACGAATTCTACAGTGCGCAGGCCTCGCCGGCCTCTACGCCAATCAACGCTTCGGCGGCTCGGACTAATACCGGCGACCGGACGATGTACGTCGGAACGTACACACGCGGCGCGAGCAAAGGCATCTACGCTTATGGCTTCAACAGTGCGAGCGGTAAGACAACGCCGATCGGCCTGGTGGCGGAAACGGAGAATCCGTCATTCCTGGCGATTCATCCGAACCAGCGCTCTCTGTATGCGGCAAATGAGATCTCGATGTATGAAGGCCAGGCGGCCGGCAGCGTGAGCGCCTTCGCAATCGACCCCGCGACCCACGCATTGAAGCCGCTCAATCGAGTTTCTTCGCGCGGTGCGGGGCCTTGTCATCTGATAGTCGACCAGACCGGGAAGTGGCTGTTCGTTGCGAATTACAACAGCGGGAGCGTGGCTGCGTTTCCGATTCGTGAAGACGGATCTTTGGGCGAAGCGTCCGCATTTTTCCAGCACGCCGGATCGAGCGTGAACAAACAACGCCAGACCGGACCGCATGCGCACGTGGTCGCGTTATCCCCCGACAACCGCTTCGTACTGGTGGCCGATCTGGGGCTGGATCGAATTTTTAGCTACCGGGTCGATCCGGCCAAAGGCGGTCTCTCTCCGAACGATCCGCCGTTCGTGAAGCTCGCGCTAGGATCGGGACCACGGCACGTCGCATTCCGTCCCGACGCGAAATTCGCATATTCGATCAACGAGCTGCTCTCCACAGTCACCGCGTTTCGCTACGACGCCTCGCGAGGCAGCCTCAAAGAATTGCAAACGATTTCGACGCTCCCGAAAGATTGGAGCGGAAACAGCACTACCGCCGAGATCGTGGTGCACCCGAACGGCCGGTTCTTATATGGCTCGAATCGCGGCGACGATTCGATTGCAATCTTCCGGATAGATCCAAGCGGCGGCACGCTCACGTTCGTCGATCGAACACCCACCGGAGGCAAGACGCCGCGCAACTTTGCCATCGATCCTTCGGGGACGTTTCTCCTGGCAGCGAATCAGGACTCGGGAAGCATCGTCACGTTCCGAATCGATTCCGCCACCGGGCGACTCACGCCGACGGGCGACACGCTGGAAGTTCCGTTCCCGGTTTGCATTTTGTTCGCGGGACCGCAATAGAATTTGCTTGTCCCCCGGCTTACGTCGGAGCTACAAAGCGTGGGAACAAAAACACACGGCAGCAGATTTGAGAAATCGAAATGTCCTGTATCTGAGTCACACAAGTGGGAATGTATTTTTCGATAGCGAAGTCAAGCAATTCCTGGCATTCGCCGCCGAAGCCGTCTCTCGAAAACAAGTACTCCGGACATTCTCTGACCGGAATGGTCGTCCAATCATCGAAATGTTAGGACTCGCGAGCCCGCGTGGGTGATCAGATACGCACGAACTTCCCGCGGTCCGTGCTATGTTGATCGAGACGTGATCCCCGGAACGAAACAAAAACTGGATACGCCGGCGCCGCCCCTGGCTTCTGAGGGCGGGCCGAGTCACGTCCGGCACGTAATCCTCGCGCTGACGGTGGCAGCCTACGTAATCACTTACATGGACCGCGTAGTGATCTCCACCGCCGTCCCCACGATTCAGAAAGAATTCGGTTTTTCTATCGTTACGATGGGCTGGATTCTCGGATCATTTCAGTGGGCCTATGCTCTATTTCAAATACCGGGAGGTTGGTTCGGGGATCGGGTTGGCCCACGGCGCGCCCTGACGTTGATCGTGATGTGGTGGTCGCTATTCACCAGCGCCACCACGCTGGCCTGGAACGCAACTTCAATGGCGGCGGTGCGCTTTCTCTTTGGAATGGGTGAAGCGGGAGCGTTTCCGATCGCCACGCGCTCACTATCGCGATGGATGCTGCCGGCCGAGCGCGGTTTTTCGCAGGGCATTACACACGCTGGTTCACGGCTGGGAGCTGCTCTCACGCCGGCCCTCGTCGCGTTCATCATTTTTGGATATGGATGGCGGGCTCCCTTTGTCATTTTCGGCATGCTCGGACTGTTATGGGCGGGCGTCTGGTTCTGGTATTACCGCGATAGCCCGGCTGAGCATAAGCGTGTGAACGCAGCCGAGCGCGAGCTGATTCAAGCGGGGCTCGGGAGCGCAGCGAGTGTTCGCAAAACGGTCCCTTGGAGGCGCATCCTCTCGAGTCCGCAAATGTGGATGATCTGCGCGATGTATTTTTGCTACGCCTACAACGTCGGCGTCTACCTGACTTGGTTTCCCAAGTACCTCAGCGATCACCGCGGCTTCAGCCTCCAGAAAATGGGTCTGTATGCGAGCCTGCCCCTGCTCGCTGGAACTATCGGCGACCTTTGTGGGGGCTGGATTTCCGATATTTTGGCCAAGCGCATCTTTGATATCAAGATGGCGCGCCGCGTGGTCGCCGTCGTCGGTTTCCTTTTGGCGGCCGTGAGTATCGTGCTGGCATCGCTCACGGGGGACCCTCTTAGGAGCGTTGTTTATTCCTGCTTTGGGATGTTGGGACTGGAGCTCACCGTCGGTGTATCGTGGGCGGTTACGATTGACATTGGCGGCGAGTTCGCGGGTTCTGTATCCGCGCTGATGAATACATTTGGCAATACCGGTGGCGCGACAGCTTCGGTTCTGACCGGTTATCTGGTTCAGGCCGCAGGTTGGAACCCGCCGTTCCTGATCGTCTCCGGGCTTTCAGTGGTGGCAGCCCTGCTTTTTATTCGGATCGATGCCGGCAAATCTTTGATTGGTGCAACGTAGAACGCAATGACGCTTTTCTCAAACTACATAAACGGGCAGTGGGTTTCGAGTGGGGAGACCTTCGATAACCGGAACCCCGCCAACATAGACGAAGTTGTCGGACAATTTGCAAAGGGTCGGCCTTCCGATGTTGCCGACGCTGCTGAAGCTGCTCATCGAGCGTTGCCGGAATGGTCGAACATGCCGGCTCCGGCGCGCGGTGCATATCTGTTTCGCGTCGCGGAGATTCTGGAGGGCCGCTTCGACGAGATCTCGGCGGACATGACGCGCGAGGAAGGCAAGACGCTGCCTGAATCGAAGGGGGAAGTCCGGAGGTCGATCAATATCTTCCGGTATTTCGCGGGCGAAGGCTCGCGCCTCTTCGGTATTCTCGCGCCTTCCGAGCGGGCGCGTGTGCAAATGTTCGCGCTTCGCAAGTCGATCGGCGTGGTAGGACTGGTGACTCCATGGAATTTTCCCAGCGCGATTCCGGCCTGGAAGCTGGCGCCGGCGCTAATCTGCGGGAATACCGTAGTGATGAAACCCGCGTCGGCCGCGCCGTTGAGCGCCTGGCGCCTGATCGAAGCCTGCCACCTGGCCGGCATACCGAAGGGAGTAGTGAATTTCGTCGCTGGCTCCGGCGGCGAACTGGGAGCCGCCCTGGTGGAGGCTGCGCCGCTCAAAGCCGTCTCTTTTACTGGGTCGTGCGAGATCGGGCAGTGGCTTCATCAGCGCGCCTCAGCGCGGCGTCTTCGCATTCAGCTCGAAATGGGTGGAAAGAATCCGACTATCGTGCTGAGCGATTGCGATTTCAGCTCGGCCGTTGAGAATACGGTAAACGCTGCGTTCTTTTCGACGGGACAAAAATGCACCGCAACCAGCCGGGCGATCATCGAAGACTCGATCTACGATAAATTCGTCGATGCGCTGGTAGAGCGGACTCGAAAGCTGAAGGTCGGCAATGGAATGGAAGCCGGCATCGACATCGGTCCGGCGGTGGATCAGGGGCAGCTCGAGACCGATTTGAAGTATATCGAGATCGGCCGGAAGGAATGCGGTGAGCCTCGCATTGGCGGCCATCGCTTGACCGGTGGTGCGTTCGACAAGGGCTATTTCATTGAACCCACCATTTTCAACGATGTGACGCCGGGTATGACGATTGCGCGCGAAGAGATTTTCGGTCCGGTGCTGGCGGTAATGCGCGCCAGTGATTTTG
Source organism: Bryobacteraceae bacterium (assembly GCA_035484655.1). Taxonomy (GTDB): domain Bacteria; phylum Acidobacteriota; class Terriglobia; order Bryobacterales; family Bryobacteraceae; genus Palsa-89. The sequence continues at coordinate 37,848 of DATHOT010000053.1, forward strand.
AGGATGCCATGCGGATCGCGAACAACATTCCGTTCGGGCTCTCGGCGTCCATTCAAACCACGAATCTGTCGCGCGTGTTCGAGTTCATCCATCGCTCCGAGGCCGGCCTGCTCACCATTAATCTCCCGAGCGCGGGCGTCGAGTATCAGCTTCCGTTCGGCGGAACAAAAGACTCCAGCTTTGGACCGAAGGAGCAGGGACCGGCGGCTATGGAATTCTACTGCGACTACAAGACCGTTTATCTCAAATACTAAAAATGCGACTCGGCCAAATCAGATGGAACGGCGCCGCGACCGCGGCGGTTTTCGAAGGCGCCCAGGCGCGCCCAATTGCGGGCTTTTCGCTCTACGAGCTGCTTTCACACGCGGAACGGGATGGCAAGCCGCTGGGCGCGCTGGCGAACGATCTGGCTTCGAAGACTCTCGCAGCTGCGGCACCGCTGATTCCGATCCATCCGCCCGAGGTGTGGGGCTGCGGTTGCACTTATGAATCCAGCGCGTCCTTTCGCGACGCCGAGCACGGCACTCGCGAGGGATTTTACGCTCACGTATACCGTGATGCACGTCCGGAAGTTTTCTTCAAGGGCACGGCACGCGTGTGCGTCGGACCAGGCGAAGCAATCGGCATCCGGTCAGATTCGCAATTCACAGCGCCGGAACCGGAACTTGCCGTGTTGCTCGGAAGCGCAGGCAAAGTCCTTGGATACACGCTTGCCAACGATGTTTCGGCCTGGGATATCGAACGGCAGAATCCTTTGTACCTCACTCAATCGAAAATCTACAAGGGGGCTTGTGCGTTCGGCCCGGTGTTCGTTACGCCGGATGAGCTGGGCGATATACGCGCGTTGCGGATGACCTGCAAGATCGAGCGGGGCGGCCGTACGCTGTTTTCCGAGGCAGTCGGAATAAACAAGTTGAACCGCACTATCGAGACACTGATCGAGTATCTACTCCGCTGCAATCCGGCGCCGGCCGGCACCGTATTGCTAACGGGCACCGGCATTATCGCGACTCAGGAAGCGGCGCTTGCGCCCGGCGATATCGTCACCGTTGCGATTCCCGAGATTGGTGAACTCCGCAATCTGACGGAGGTATGTCTATGAACGAAAGTCGCAGGACATTTTTGGCCGGAATGGCCGGGATAGCTGCGCAGAGCCTCAACGCTCAGCCGGCGCCGATCCCGATCATCGACACTCACATTCATCTCTTCGATACCACGCGTCCGCAGGGCGTGCCTTACCCCGACAAGAACAACGCGACACTCTACAAGCCGGCATTTCCAGACCGATATCGAAAGATCGCGCAACCGCTCGGAATTGTCGGCGCGATCGAAGTCGAAGCGAGCCCGTGGATTGAGGACAACCTCTGGGTCCTCGATGTCGCGGCCAAGGACACCATCATTGTGGGGACGGTCGGGGATCTCGAACCGGGCAAGCCGGAATTTCCCGAGTACTTGGAGCGCTATCACCGGAACCCGCTGTTTCGCGGCATTCGCTATGGAAATTTGTGGGGCCGGAACATCAGCTCGGAACTCAGCAAGCCCGAATTTATCGCGGGACTGAAGCTGCTGGCGGACGCGGGCCTGGTACTCGACACCGCCAATCCGCGGCCGGAGCTGATCGAGGCCATGGTTCGTGTATCCGACAGGGTCCCGAACCTGCGCATCGTGATCGATCATCTGCCCCAGCTCGATCCGCCATCTGAATCCGCGGCGTTGAAGCAATACGACGCGAACCTGCGCGAGCTGGCCAAGCGCCCGCAAGTTTATGTGAAGATCTCCGAAGTTTTGCGGCGTGTGAATGGCCGGGTGCCCACCGACTTGAACTTTTATCGCCCGCGGCTGGACCAGCTCTACGGCATTTTCGGCGAAGACCATGTGCTGTATGGCAGCGATTGGCCGAACTCCGATAATTGGTTGCCGTATGAAATCGAGCTCAGCGTAGTTCGAGAATACTTCACCGGCAAGGGACGCGCCGCCGCGGAAAAATATTTCTGGAAGAATTCCATCGCAGCCTATCGATGGATTCGCCGCGACCCCAGCCAACCGCAAGCCTGATCGTTCACGTCACCTCGATATCCCAGCCTAGGCCAGGACGATCGGACGGACGCGCATAAATGCCTTCGGGCCCGCGCGTGATGTGATTATCTTCTTCAAACCTCTTGTATATTACGTCGGGGCCTCCGGGAGCCGGCATGAACGTTTCCGCCCAAGGGCTGTTCGGCGTCGCGAGAATGAAATGACTGGAATCGAACGCGCCACCTCCGTGCGGAATCACCGGAATATCGTAGGCAGCGGCCAGCGCGGCGATCCTCCGCAGCTCGGTCAATCCGCCGCACCAGTGGACATCGGGCTGCCAGATCGCAGCGCCGCGATGGTCCAACAATTGGCGAAATGCGTAGCGCGTATACTCATGCTCGCCGGTGGCGATGCGCGTCGATTTGATGGCGGCACGAAGGCGGCCGAAGCCTTCGTAATCGCGCGGCTGCAAACATTCCTCCATCCAGTAAACGCGGTGGGGCTCGACCATGCCGGCCATCTCGATGGTGTATTGCTCGTTCCAGGCCATGTAGCAATCGAGCATGATGTCGCCGTCCGGACCGACCAATTCGCGGGTCTGTCGCACTAGATCGACGTTCTTCTTCTGACCTTCGCGCCCGTCGGCAGGACCATATGCCATGGCGAGCTTCACTCGTTTGTAGCCGAATTTCAGGTGCTGCTCAATATCGTTGCCGGTGCAATACGCGGGAATCCGGCCCTTGGTGTCGCCGCCGAGCAATTGATAGACCGGAACA
>DATHOT010000054.1:0-3920 GCA_035484655.1 Bryobacteraceae bacterium
GCCCGCCAGCAGATCCTGTAGCGTCGGTTTCACCTCCACATCCGGTAGAATGCTGCGCCGCGGATCGCCGCCCGTCACGGCCAGGTAATAGGTCTGCAGCGGCACCCGCACGGCGACCTTCGAGTTGGGCAGGAACACGGTCGGCACGCGGCCTGACGTATTGCCGTAGTAACCGCCCGCTGCCTCCTCGCCGATGAACGTCGCGCGCTTGTGGGAATGCAGGTTCGACAGAAACTCGCAGGTGGTCGAAAAGCTGCCGCCATTCATGAGCGCCAGCACCTGTTTTGCAAAATACGGCTGCGATGGCTGCTGGATGCCCCAATTGGGATGTTGGATGTTGTGATATTTTCCGTCCGCACGCCGCTCCACCAGGGATTCCGGAATCACTCCGCCTCCCCCATCCACATATCGGCCGAAGCTGAACTCGCGCGCGTTCAAAACCAGATCGTCGTAATAGCGAAACGGCTGGTCGACCAGAAAAGAAAGCAGCTTCTTGCCGAGTTCGTCCGCGCCGCCGCTGTTGTTGCGCACATCGATGATGAGGCTCTGCGACTTCTGTTGCTTAATCTGCTCGAACGCGTCGTCAAAGAACCGGCCGCCCGCGCTGCCTGAGAACTGTCGAATAGTGAGCGCCGCGATTCTTCCGCCATCCAGAAACTTCAAATCCGCGGCACTGTCCGGCTTCTGATCCCGCGGATAGCGCACCGGAGCGATCGTCTCCCGAAAGTCTCCGCGCACGCCCGACAATCGGAAAGAGCGGCTGGCCCCGCTGCCTGGATCGTGAAACTCGATCGTGAACGGGCTTTCGATTCCCACCACGGAATAAAGCAGCCGTGGAAACGCTCCCCCGTGCCCGATTCGCCAGGGCCGGACAGTGCTGGAATCCCCGTCTCCGGGCGTGGCAGCGATCATAGTCGCTAGAATCCGCTCGATAGGGACTCCATTGATCGCGCGGACCTCAAGCCCCGTCAAATGCTGTTCGTCGGGCGTGTATTCGCGGAGCGTATACACTCGGCCGTCCGACACTTCCACATCGAAAGGGAAAAGCGGAATCGTCTTCGCGAGCGCCGCCTGAAGATCGCGCGGAGGCAGAACCGCGGTGTGCCCGCACTTGATCTCTGCCACCACCGGCGCAAGTAGCCGGAAGAATTCAAGCGCGCTCATCGGCCGTACGATCTGCTTAGCGGCCGCGTCGAACGCGCGGTCCATCTCGGCCTTCGACGTATAGCGATAGATTCCGGAATGCCCTTCCTCGAGCGCAATTCGGAAAATCCGGAAATCTTCCTGGAGCAAGCCGGGCTCTATCTTCGCGGGCCGACGAGTCTGCGCCGCAACCAGCCCAACCATCGCAATTGCAATTATTGGCGCAATTGCAATTATTGGCGCGATTGCAGTTATTGGAACGCTACCCCGGATATTGCCCCGCAATGTAACTCTGCAGATGACCGATGGTCTCCTCGTGCGCCGTGATAATCCAGTTCACCAGATCGCCGATCGAGATGATACCCACCACTCGGTCCCGCTCGACCACAGGCAAGTGGCGGATGCGGTTCTCCGTTATGATTCGCATGCATTCTTCCACGGTGTCTGCCGGCGTCACGGTGATCACCGGGCTAGTCATGATCTCGCGTACCTGAGTTTGTTTGGATGACCGGTCTTTCAGGATCACCTTGCGCGCGTAATCGCGCTCGGATATGATGCCGGACAGTTCGCCTTCGGACATGACGAGCAACGCGCCCACGCCCTTTTCCGACATCTTTTCGATCGCTTCGTAAACGGTCGCTGTGGGCGCCACGGACAACACTTGGCGGCCCTTTAATTTCAACACGGACTCAATTGTATCGACCGATTTCATGGGATGCCTCCCGACCAAATGATAGACCCGTGGGCCGCTCGATACAAGGCCCAGGGGGTGAGAGCGAGTTTGAAGTAGCTACTCGCGCCGCAGGGCGATGGTGGGGTCGATTCGAGTGGCGCGCATGGCCGGGATCAAGCAGGCCAGCACGGCCACGCCCATCAGACCGATGGCTACGGCGGTAAACGTAGATGGGTCCATGGGACTTACATGGAACAGCATGCTGCTCAGCAAGCGCGTCGCTGCGAGCGCCCCGGCGATTCCACCTGCCACGCCCGCCAATGCCGGCTTCATCCCCTGCACCAGGATCAGCCGGCGTACGTCGGCAGAACTGGCCCCCAATGCCATACGGATGCCCATTTCGCCGGTTCGCTGCGAGACCGTGTAGGACAGTACGCCGTAAAGCCCGACAGCGGCCAACACCAGAGCCAGCCCAGCGAACAGGCTCAACAACAGGATGCTGAATTCACGCCTCTGGACGGTTGTCTCGATGATCTCCGCCGTAGTGCGCACCTGGAAAAGCGGCAGGTCGCGGTCCAATTGCTCAATCGCCCGCCGGATCGAAGGCACGATGCTGTGCGGCTCGATCGAGGTGCGCAGTATTAGATAGAGGCCGCGCGCATCGCCATCCAGGATCGGCGTATACATGGTGGGCTGAAGTGTGGCGTCAGGACGCTTAAGAACGTCTGCCACAATTCCCACCACTTGAAGGGTCAGGGTTTTCACCAGCCCACTGAGAAGGATATGTTTTCCAATGGGATCCTCGTTGGGAAAATACTGTTTGGCGAGTGATTCGCTGATAATGATGCTGCTCAACCGCGGATGCTGTTCGTCGAAACCGGCCCCGTCCTGCTCGGTGAATGTGCGCCCACGCAGAAGCGGTATTCCGGCGGCCTGGAAGAATCCCGGATCCACACCCCGGTAAAGCGCGTCCATCAATACGCCCGGCGGCAGCGTCCGGCCCTCGATATTAAACACCCAGTCGCTGCAATGGCCGCCCGCCGGCGGACAGGTGGTCAAACCGGCCGATTCCACCCCGGGCACCGCCAGCGCCGCTTGCAGGAGTTTCTTGTCGAACGCGGATACATCGGCGTTCTTGGGATAGGAGGCCTCCGACGGATACACGCCCACGGTCAGCGTATGGTCAGTCCTTACGCCGGTGTGCACGTTCCTCAATTGGTCGAAGCTGCGCAGCAGCAGGCCGGCGGCAACCAGTACCATTAACGAAAGCGCGACCTCGGCCGATACCAGGACGTCTCGGAAGCGGGCGTGCGAGCGGCCCGGAGTCGATGAGCGCCCGGAATCCTTGAGATTGCTGGCAAGATCGAAGCGCGAGGCCTGGGCGGCCGGAAAAAGCCCGGCGGCGATCCCCGTGAGCAGCGCGATTCCGAAGGTGAACAGGAACACCCGGTAATCCACCGCAATGTTGTCCACCTGCGGCAGGTATGCGGCATTGGGAGCTTTGGAGGCCAGATAGCTGGTGGAGAACGACGCCACGGCAAGCCCAAGCGCACCGCCCAGAATCGCCAACAGCACGCTTTCGGTGAGCAGTTGCCCGATGATTCGACCGCGGCTGGCGCCGACCGCCGCCCGAATCGCGACTTCGCGCTGCCGTCCCAAAGCCTGCGCCAGCAGCAGGTTTGCAACATTAACGCAGGCGATGATCAGAACACAAACCACGGCGCCAAACAAGACCAGCAGCGAGGTTCGGATATCGCGCACGGTCATATCACCCAGCGAAACAACATTGGCGCCCTTGCCCGCAACTGCCTCGGGATGAGCGCGTTTGTATCGCTTTTGGATGCCGTCGATCTCGGCCCGCCCCTGTTCTACGTCGACTCCGGGACGCAGCCGGCCAATCACATCCAGGAAGTGGTTTTCGTGTGATTCCAGTTGTTTAGGCGGCACGTGTTGTTCGAGCGGTACCCAGACCTGCGTGGTACGACTGGGGTACACGAACCAACTCGGCAGGATCCCGATAATCTGGTAGTCTTCGTTGTCGAGCCGGATCGGGCGTCCCAACACATCCGGTGCTCCACCGAAGCGGCGCTGCCACAGCCCGTAG
>DATHOT010000055.1:0-14415 GCA_035484655.1 Bryobacteraceae bacterium
CGAGGATGCTTGCGACGCGATTCTTGGTGGCTATCGAAAAGGGATCGAGACCGGTGGGCGGCCCTTGGTTCTAGCCGAGGATCATCCCTGGCTGCGGTCCATGGTCACCGGGGTTCTGCGCGACCCGACGCGGTATTGGAAAAAACTCTCGAGCCTGCCAACCTGGAAAAAGCCTGTGCCCAAGAGCGCGCGTAAGGCGATCGAGCGATTGATGCCGGAGACTGGCATCGAATATCGCATCGCGCATCGCATTGCCGGGCTGGGCAGCTTGGGGCGTGAGCGTTACGTCGCAATCGCACTCTATCGCGGTGGCAGGATTGCGCGCGAAGCCAAAGCGCTGGCTCCCTCCGCATGCGTCTGGGCCGGCCTGGAAAATGCATCGCAACGTATTTGTTACCAGCAGATTTTGGACCGCGCTGTTCGCGCCATCGACCCCTTTGTGCAGCTGAAGGGCCGCTGGATCGTGCGCCGGCTCGCGCCTTATTGCTCGCGTGTTGAGCTATCCCTTATTCCCGAGGAGCGCGACGAAACCAAGCTGCTCCGCGCCATGGGCTTCGAAACGGCTAACGTCCATCTGGGAACTCCGCGTTCCACCAGGGCCATCCTGCGAGACCTCAGCATTCGGCCTCGTCACTGGCTGCACGTAGCCGCGGCCAACATGGTGAAAGCTACCACGGAAGACTGGCGCGAGTGGCGGCGGCACCTGGCGAATCAAAAATAAAATCTCTCCGGTCCGCCTACAATGGGATTTGAGGCTTAGACTCGCCGTGCTGCTGGCGGCAGCGCCACTTTTATTCGCTCAGAAGCCCGACAACGTGTTGGTTGTTATCAACCAGCAATCGCCCGTCTCACGAAGCATAGGGGAGTATTACGTCGAGCGCAGGCACATTCCCCTTGCTAATATTTGCCGCCTGAGCGCGAATCAAGATGAGGACATTTCTCGCGACGATTACGACAACCAGGTCGCTCGGCCGATCGCCGCGTATCTCCGCAGGCAAAAGCTGCAAGACCAGATACTATACATCGTGACCACCTCCGGCGTACCGCTGCGCATTAAAGGAAACAGCGGCACCATGCTCGCTGAAGCAGCCTCGGTGGATTCAGAGTTGACGCTGCTTTATAGCGACATGCGGGGCAGTCCGCATTCCTTGCCGGCCGGAATTCGCAATCCCTTTTTCGGGAAATTCGCGGCGAGTTTTCGCCACCCCGATTTCCCCATCTATCTCGTCACCCGGCTCACTGGCTTCGATTTCGCCGACGTCAAGGGGATCATCGACCGGGCGCTCGTGGCGCGCAATCGCGGAAATTTTGTGATCGATCTGAAGCAGCTCGATAGCACACCCGGGAACGGCTGGCTGCGGAACGCGGCGCGTGACTTGCCGAAAGAACGCGTGATCCTCGATGATTCGGGCAAGGTGCTTTATAACCAGCGCGACGTCATCGGTTATGCTTCCTGGGGCTCGAACGATCCCGAACGAAAGCAACGTGAGGTGGGTTTCCAATGGCTGCCCGGCGCCATTATGACCGAATATGTTTCGACCAATGGGCGTAGCTTCGCGCGTCCGCCCGAGACTTGGAAGGTCGGTTCATGGGACGATGCAAAAACTTGGTTTGTAGGCTCGCCGCAAACCTTGACGGCCGATTACATTCGTGACGGGGCCACCGGTGCGTCCGGCCATGTCTACGAGCCCTTTTTGCAATTCACACCACGGCCGGACATCCTGCTGCCCGCCTATTACCATGGCCGCAATCTTGCAGAAAGTTACTACCTTGCAATACCCGCGCTAAGTTGGATGAACGTTGTCGTCGGCGATCCACTGTGTGCCCTCGGAAAGCCTTGAACCTTCAGGAAACTTTGCCCCCTTCGGGAGTATCTTAAATACATGCCCCCGGTGCTTGAGACCGAGCTAATAAAGCTGGCTGGCACAAATGGCGGAGGCCCGCACGACAACGATCCCGGCGGTAACGGTGGAGGCGGAGACGATGACGAAGGCGGACGTCAGGACCGGGATGGCCGCCATATTCCCGGCGCCGGTCTGCTGGCCATGCGCTTGGCCCTGGTTTCGATTACCGCTCTCTTCGTCACCATCGGCATCGTGTACTTCGCCCGCGCCCGTTCGGGCCTGAACTGGCAGCATATTCGAGTTCCGCACTTGCTATGGCTCAGCACTGCACTGATCCTGGCCAGCAGTTGGACGATCGAGAACGCTCGAGCCTGGCTAGGCCGCAAAAACGGGCACCGCTACATCCGGTCGCTCACCATCACCATGTGCATCGGAGCCGCATTCCTGGCGTCCCAGGTCTTGGCGCTTCAGGAACTGGTGACTCAGGGTATTTACCTGCCGCACAATCCGCATAGTTCGCTGTTTTGGGTCCTGACGGTGGCGCACGGCTTTCATTTGCTGGGTGGAATGGGCGCCTCGTGTTACCTGCTCATTCGCGCGTCCAACTATCCGCCAGTAGTCATTTTCGACTATGTGCGCCAGCGCAGCCGCTTTGCCGTTTCGGCGCTGTACTGGCATTTCCTGACTGCGATCTGGCTCGGAATTTTCTTGTGCCTCTTGCTGTGGCCGTAACTCACAAACTGAATCTCATCCGCCAGGCATCGCGCCCTGCGCCGTAATATCGCTTGCTCCGCCGCGTGCGCACAAAGCCATAGTTCTCGTAAAAATGAATAGCCGGCTCGTTGTCTGTCGCTACCATAAGCCACCACCCGCTCACCCGCCGCGACCGCAGTTGTGCGAGCGTCTCGTCCAGCATGGCCCGGCCAAGCCCCCGCAGGCGATCTTGTGGATCCACCGCGATCGACACCAGCTCGGTATTTCTCGATCCAACGCAGGTGATGATATAGCCCGCAATCCGGCGGTCGCGGCGCGCCACCAGAAACAGATCCGGGCAGCGGCGGAAGTATTCGAGAAACAGATCGCGGTCCCAGGCATCCGGCCCGAACGAGGACTGTTCGATTTCCAGAATGCGATCCAGGTCGCTAGGGTGGAACGGCAGGATTTCAACGCGGCCGGCCAAGTACAAGGATACCGGCTGCCTGAGATTTAATTCGTTTTCGCGAAATATCCTTGCGCCAGCTCAGGCTTCTTGTCCAGCGCTTGTTTCCAGCAATCGCGCGCTTCGTCCGGCCGGCCCTGGCTCTTGAGCACATGTCCCAGGTTGAGCAAAGCTTCGGCGAATTCAGGGCGCTCTTCGAGAGCCTCGCGATACAAGCGCGCCGCGTCCTCTAATTGACCGGATTTCTGTAACAGAAGACCGGTGTTGTAAAACAATTCCGGACTGCGCTCGCCCTTCTCGATTAGCTGGCCTTGATAATCCAGGGCCTGGTCGAATTTTTCGCGCTCCACCGCCAGAGCGGCCAAGCCTTTTAAGGCGTCCAGCGATTCCGGAGTCGCGGCTAGCACGGCTTGGAAGGCTTTCGCCGCGGCATCGTGGTCGCCGATGTTCCAGCACGAGATCGCCAGATTCATCTGCGCTTCCGGCCAGTCCGGCCGTTTCTTGGTGCAAGCCTGGAATGCTTCAGCCGAGCCGCGGTTGTCGCTGCGTTCCAGCCGCAGAAATCCTAGACGGAACCATACGTCCTCCAGGTCGGCATTGCGGGCCAGCAGCTTCATATAAAGCCGCTCGGCTTCTTCTTTCGCGCCCTGTTTGTCGAGTACCGCGGCCAGATTGTGAAGCACCTCAAAAAGATCCGGAGCAATCTGAAGGGCGCGCTCGTAAGAGGCGCGAGCCTTCGCCAGGTCGCCTGCTTCGTGGTACACGACGCCCAGGTTGGCGTGAGCCTGCTTGGCGTCCGGCCGGATGCGAACGGCCGCCGAGTACGCCTTGGCGGCTTCCTCCAGGTTGCGAGTCTTGTGATAGGCCACGCCCAGGTTGAACCAGCGATCGAAATTGTCCGGCGTATATTCGCACAGTTTGGCGCAATAGCGTTGGGCGGCCTCGTAATCGTTGGCGGCGAAGGCACAGGTGGCCAAACCTTCCAGCGCGGTTTGCGAGTTGGGCCGTAGCGTCAAGAGCTTTTCGGAATATTCGGCGATCATGGCCTGGTCTTTACGCGCGATCCCTATGGTGACCAGGTTCATCAGACACTCTTCAGAGTTGGGATTCTGAGCCAGGATAGTCTGATAAATGCGGCCGGCTTCGTCGAACTGCCACTGCAGTTGCTGGGTGACAGCCTTGCCGAATTGCGCGGTCGGATGATCGGGTTGTTGCGCCAGCACATGGTCGAAACATTCGGCCGCCGCCGGCGCCTTATCCAGGTGCAGCAGGCTGATGCCGAGGCCCAGCCGGGCATCGGTCCGTCCCGGATCCAACTGGACCGCTTTCTCGAAGAACTCGGCGGCCTCCTGCCAACGTCCCAGCCGGTCGTGGCAGATTGCCATATTGAAGTTCGCCGCCGGATGCTTCGGATTGACGCTCAGTACCCGCGCATAGCTCTTGGACGCATCGTCGAACATTTCGAGTTCGAACTGGATCTGCGCTTTGGCCGAGAACAGCTCGGGAGTCTCATCGCCCGCCTCGAGCACGCGATTAATCTCTTCCAAAGCCTCCTTCAGCTTGCCTTCCATGTGGAGGGAAACGGCCCGCGACAGGCTGGCCTTCGCCGCCCCCGAGTTTGCATCTGATCTCGATTTAGGTTGACTCATGATTTAATTGAAATTTCCATTTCTGCCTTCGAACCCGTACGGCGCCAGATATGCGCACAATCGTCCCAAAGCGTCATACTGGTGCGACACCTCCACCCAACGGACCCGGGCCTTTTCCCCACGGCCGCAAAAGAAGCCCACGCCCCCCTTTTGGAGCCGGTTGTCGGACCAGAAGTCCACCACCTGCCCTTGCACCATGATCGTGAAATCGCTGCCCCGCACATCCACCACCATGCGGTACAGCGTATCGGGGCGGGTCGCCAGTGGCAGAGGTTTTTCCACATGGCGCTCTTCTCTACCGTTGATGACTGCATATCGCACCAATCGAACCAAAGGGAGCGGGCCGGGCTTGACCACTACCAGTTTCACGGCGTAATAATTGTCCAGGTTGGGGGCTCGGAAGGCGGCCCCTAAACCCTTTTGATCGATCTCTCCCAAAAACTGAAAGCGGTAATCGGTCAGGTCGGAGCTGGGCTTGAACACCGCCAACGGCCCCGGCTGTACGAACCCGGACGCATCATAGGACCAGCTGGAGGTCAGGTTCGAACGGCTGTCCCAGGCATCCAACCCCGATCGGAAATCGTCGGTGAGATCCACCGCGGCGCGGTTCAAAATGGTCTGATGAAGATTGTTCCAACGATCTGCCACCACCTGCTGCACATTTCCGGCCGGAAGGACAGGCAGCGAAGGCAGGGCGTGCAGCGATGGCAGCGTGCGCACCGAGGGTAACGAGGGCACTTTAGGCAAGGGCGCAACATGCATCTTTAATTTCGGCATCGCCGGCCCCACCGCCACAGCCAGTAGAATCGGCAAAAGAATGGCTACAACCTTCAGGTCAGTCGGCGCATTTCTCCACGCATCGCGCAGCCAATGCCAGGAATTCGCGACTTCGCGGTAGGGCGGGACCACCGCCGGCTCTTCCTCAAGTATCGCTTCCGGGGGTACCGCCTCCGGCTCTGAAGCCAGGACAGATGGAGGTTCCGGCGCCGGTACCGGCTCAGGCTGCTCGAATTCGCGCTGAACCGGAATACTTGCAGGATCCAGAATGCACTGAGGCAAGGCGATAATCCCCGGGAATTCCAAGTCCGCTGGTAATTCCTCGGTAAATCCTGTTTCTGAGTCTGCCGGTGAGATAGAAAAGTGGAGCGGAAAAACCTGTTCCCACAGCGCAGGATCGGGCTCGGCTGCCTCGGTCCACGGCGACAGGCCGCTGGAAGTCGGTTTCACCACGATGGGCTTGAATTCTCTCGCCTCCATCTGATTGATCGGAGTCGGCAGCGTACCCGGGCTTTCCCAGGGCAATATTACGGTTAAAGGGAAAAGAGCGTCCTGCAAAGGTGGTTCGAGTGAGACCTCGGTACCGGCGGTCGCTTGTTCCTCACTGAAAGCCTGCCGATGGTCATCACAACAAAACTCACCGTCCGTAATGCTGCGCAGCGGCGCCAGGGCGATGTTGCAATACCGACACTTCATCCGAGCCTAAGACCTCAACTCCCATCTTAGGGTCCGAGTATCGGGATTACCACGCGGCAAATTACTTAAGAACGGCCCGGAATTTCTCGTATTCCGGAATAAGGCGTAGGTTGTTCGCCTGTGGTACCTCCGCCTCAGGCGGACTACAGTGGCCCCGGCAGCGACAACGAAGCCTTCGCCAGCGCTTTCTGGATCAGATCCACTACGTCCACCTCACGGAGCCCGCGCGAAATAACCAGCTCAGTGATCAGCATATGCCGCGCCCGGTCCAGCATCTTCTTCTCTCGGAAAGAGAGCGGCTTCTCAGTCTGCAGAATCAACAGAGTTTTTAAAACTTCGGCGATTTCGAGCAAGCTGCCATTCCGCATCTTGTCCGAATTCTCCTTAAAGCGGTCCTTCCAGTCGCCGCTCCGCTGGCAGACCCCATCCGCCAGAAAGGTCAGCACTCGAGCCACTTCGCCGTTTCGGGTCACCTTCCGCAAGCCGATCTCCTCGACATGCGAGAAAGGCACCATCACCGTCATACTGTTATAAATCAAGCGCAGGAGATAGAAGCGCTCGGATTGAGCGCCAAAGGCGCGTGTGCTGATGTTCTCAACGGTGCCGATCCCGTGGTTGGGATAGACCACCTTCTCGCCAATTGAGAACACGGTCATACGTGGGCCGACGGCACGCATAGACAGTTGTGAACTGTCCAACTCAACCTTCCAGAAGAAAGATGTTAAGCCCAAGTCGAGTGCTTGTCAATAGGATTCGCTAAGGCCCCGCCACCTTTCGCCTGATTCAGTTTTTGGGACGAATACACTTTCCTGTAGTGGCAGTTCCCAAAAACGAGATCAGTGGTACGAACTCGTTTGTTTTCTGTGTGCAAATGCTGTATTCTCATAGTTAAGTTCAACCGGCCAACCTGGCCTTTCAAGTGCTCACCGAGGGCGGGCTGGGGAGAGTACTCTTCCGAGAGTAGTTCTAGCAGAGAGGCACACTTGAGGGATCTCAAGACGCAATTCATTAGTGCGTTGCTGTTCGTTCTTACAGTGGCGGCGGTGTGCTGCGCGACCATTAACTTCCGCCAGCAGAGCCTCTACCGGCTGGCCGACGATGGCGTGATCTGGGTTGACCGTCCTGATTCGAATGGTCAAAACTCGGTTGTCGCCCTCCACATACCCGCGGGCGGTGAAGCCGAAAACGCCGGAATCCGCAATGGGGACGTCCTGGTCCAGATCGCCGGAAATACGATTGCCAAAGCGACCGACGTTGCCAAAGTGCTCCAGCACATCGTTATTTGGGATAAGCCCGAATACCTGGTCCGCCGCGGCAACGTGCAATTTCCAGCGCACGTAGTGGTAGGCGAGACCGTAATCGACCGAGCGGTGTATTACCAGTACGTGGTGGGCATAATCTATCTGCTGATTGGATTATTCGTCTACTATCGCCGGGTCAGCGCGCCACGCTCGGTGCATTTCTACGTTCTGTGCCTGGCTTCGTTTATCTTTTCCTGCTTCCACTTCACCGGGAAACTGAATGCCTTCGACCAGGTCATCTATTGGGGCAACGTCGCCGCCGGCATCCTGGCGCCGACCATTTTTCTGCATTTCTGCCTGGTATTTCCCGATCGTCCGAAGTGGCTGACCGCCTGGCCTAAAATCGCCCTGGTCTACCTCCCCGGCATCCTTATGCTCGCCGCCTACGTGCTGGTGGGCAAAGGCATGTTGCGAGTTTCCGCCTCCCCGGTTGAGGTCAACTGGTTACTCGACCGCACCTGGATGCTGTACCTCAGCGCGGTCTACCTGGCCGGAACCATGGTGCTGGCGTTCAAGACCCCGCAGGCCGATGAGCCGCTGGTCCGGCAACAGTTGAAATATCTGCGCAACGGAGCCCTGTTCGGCATCGTTCCTTTCACCCTGATTTACTCGATTCCATACGTGCTCGGGGCATTGCCTGGCCACTATCAGAAGCTGGCCGTGCTCTCCTTGATTCTGGTTCCCGTGACCTGGGCCTACGCCATCCTGCGCTACCGGTTGATGGATGTCGACATCATCTTCCAGCAAGGCTACGTTTATACTCTGGCTACGCTGGTGGTGCTGGGCATCTTCTACGGCCTCATCTTCTCGTTCACCAAACCCGACGATCTCAGCCCGGCGGCCATCGTCGGATTGATCCTGTTCGCCACTTTTATTTTTCAACCCATTCGCGACTGGCTTCAGGAACAACTGGATCGCTACTTCTTTTATAAAGACCGATACGATTACCGGCGCACTTTGATCGAGTTTGCGCGCGAGCTCGGATCGGAAACGAATCTGGATGAAATGCTGCGCTCGGTGGCTGACCGGCTGGTTCACACGCTTTCGATCCAGCATGTGGCGTTCTTCCTGTCCGGTGACGATGACGACCGGTTCCATCTACACATGACCATGGGGCATCGCAAGGACCGCGGTGCCAAGCCTCTGGACCAACTGGATCTGAGCTTTCTCAATTCACGGCCGGAGAAGCCATATCTGTTCTTTGAACGCACTCGCCATCTGCTCGATGTGGTCTCGCACGAATGGCCGATCTCGGTCCGCCGGACCATCTCCGAGCTGGATCTGACTTACTACTTCCCCTGCACCGTGCGCGGCCGGACCATCGCTTATCTGGCCCTGAGCCGCACCGATAAGGGCGATTTCCTGTCGAGCGACGACGTGGAGCTGTTGGTTACTCTTTCCGGATATGTCAGCATCGCGGTTGAAAACTCCCGGCTGTACCGTTCCCTGCAGCACAAGGTAGATGAGTACGAGCGGCTGAAAGAGTTCAGCGAGAACATCGTCGAGTCGATCAACGTCGGGATACTGGCCGTCGACCTCGAAGACTGTGTAGAGAGTTGGAATACGCAGATCGAGCGCCTGACCGGCATACCGCGCCAAGCGGCCGTAGGAAGAAGGCTCGCCGAGCTATTCCCCGAGGAGCTGTGCGAGCGATTCGATCAGGTGCGTGGCGATACCGGCGTCCACAATATTTACAAGTTTGTCCTGCGGTCACCGGCCGGCGCGGCCAATGGCAACGGAAATGGGAATGGCGCTTCCTATCCCGCCACCCATATCCTGAATCTCGCCATTGCGCCGCTGGTCTCCAAAGACCTGCATCAGATTGGGCGCCTGATAATCTTCGACGACATCACCGATCGCGATGAGCTGGAGCGCCGCTTAGTCCAGGCAGACAAAATGAGCTCCATCGGCGTATTGGCCGCAGGCGTGGCGCATGAAGTCAACACGCCGCTGGCGGTGATCTCCACCTACGCCCAGATGCTGGCCAAGCAGATTTCCGGTGACGAGCAAAAAGCCAAACTGCTCGACAAGATCGCCAAGCAGACCTTCCGAGCCAGCGAGATCGTCAATTCTCTGCTGAATTTTTCCAGAACCGCTACCACCGAGTTCGTAGAAGTGGACTTGAACAAGGTGATCCGCGAGACGCTAAGCCTGATCGAGCACCAGTTGGGGAAGTCGGGAATCGAAATTTCGCTGAACCTGGCGGAAAGCCTACCGGGCGTAAAGGGCAACCCTGGCAAGCTACAACAGGTTTTCCTGAACCTGTTCCTGAACGCCCGCGACGCTATGGAGCAGGGCGGCTCCGGCGGCGCTCCCGCCCGGCTGGCGATCAAGACCTGGAACGCGGATGGGTTTGCGCGCATCGATGTAAGTGACAATGGACAGGGTATCGCGCCGGAGCACCTGGAGCGGATCTACGATCCATTTTTCACCACTAAGGGCGCCCGCAAAGGAACCGGCTTGGGGCTTTCGGTCACTTATGGCATTGTGCGCGAACACGGCGGGACCATCGAAGTGGAGAGCCGGCTCGCCTCAGGCTCTCGCTTCCATTTAGAGCTTCCTTTGGCAAGAAAACTGGTGCATGCCTGATTTGCTGCCGAACGATGATTTGGCCTCGTCCTTGCCGAAGGGACGCATCTTAGTAGTCGACGACGAGGTAGACATCCGCGAAAGCCTGGACACCCTGCTTTGCCTGGAAGGCTATGCGGTCGATCTGGCTGAGAATGCCACCGAAGGCCTGAAGCGCGCCGAATCGGTCAGCTACGATCTGATCCTGCTGGATCTGATGATGCCGGACCGCTCCGGCATGGAAGTGCTGCACGATATTCGCGAGCGCGACACCGAGACGCCGGTCTTCATGATCACCGCGTATGGCTCGGTTGAAGTAGCCGTCAATGCGCTCAAGGCCGGCGCCAACGATTATTTTTCCAAGCCCTGGGACAACGAAAAGCTGCTGATCGAAATCGATCGCATGCTGGCGCGTAACCGCTTGGAGCGCGAGAACACGCAGCTCAAACGCGCCCTTAAGCAGCAATACGGCTTCCCCAACATCATTGGCCGCAACGAACGCGTTCTGCGCATTCTCGACCTGGTGATGCAGGTTGCGCCCAGCCGGTCGACCATTCTGATCACGGGCGAGACTGGGACCGGCAAGGAACTCATCGCCAAGGCCATCCATGCGCATTCCAACCGCGCCGATCATGCGTTCGTTCCGGTGAATAGTGGGTCGGTCCCCACCGACCTGTTGGAATCGGCGCTGTTCGGACACGTCAAGGGCGCCTTCACCGGCGCTATCGCCGCGCGCAAAGGATATTTCGAGGTGGCCAACAAGGGCACCATCTTCTTCGATGAGATCGGCACCATCAGCATGGAGACGCAGGCCAAGCTGCTGCGCGTAATTCAGGAGCGCGAGTTCATGCCTGTGGGTTCCACGGAAACCATCAAGGTGGATGTCCGGATCATCGCGGCCACCAATGCCGATTTGAAGAAACTGGTGGAGGACGGCAAGTTCCGCGAGGATCTGTATTACCGGTTGAACGTGATCAACCTGTCGCTGCCTCCGTTGCGCGAACGGAAAGAGGACATCCCGCGATTGGTTGAGCACTTCTTCACCAAATACAGCCGCGATAACGAGAAGTTCCTGGACGCCGAAGGGAAGAGCCTGCTGCGCTTTGAGCCGGATGCCATGCAACTGCTGATGGATTACAACTGGCCCGGCAACGTGCGTGAGCTGGAGAACGCCGTCGAGCGCGCCGTGGTGCTGGCATCGAGCATGACCGTGCCGGTGGACGTTATGCCCGATTCCATTCTTCAAGCCGGCGGCGTCCGCATCCGCCGCGACGCCAGCGGAACCCTTCCTGCCGACGCTTCGCTGTTCGAAGTGGTCGCCGATTTCGAGCGCCGCAAGATCATCGAAATGCTCGAAACGGTGAACTGGAGCCAGACCGAAGCCGCTGAAAAGCTCGGCATTCCACTGTCGACCCTCAATCAAAAGATCAAGCGCCTAAATATCGAAGTAAAGCGCAAGGGTTCTTCCGGCGCGTCGCCTGCAGCTTGACAGGTGCTTCCCGATTCCAGCTTAACGTCCAGACCAGCCCGGCCTGCCTAGCCCGGTCTTGACTGAATCCTGGCCGTCGGATTATAATCAGTCAGCTTACTAAGATAACTATGGCACGTCAGGACGCCTTGCAAGGCTCGCTACCGCTGCTCATCCTCAAAATACTCGACCGCCGCGGCCCCCTCCATGGCTACGGCATTACAGCCTCGATCGAAGCTGTCTCCGATCTGCTGCGCGTCGAGGAAGGCTCGCTCTATCCCGCGCTGCACCGCATGGAAGAGGCCGGTTTTGTTCGCGCGCGCTGGCAGACTACCGAAAACAATCGTCGCGCTCGCGTCTACGAAGTCACCGCGCTGGGGCGCAAACAACTGCAAACGGAAGAACGCCGCTGGACGTCCATTACCGCTGCCATATCCCAGGTATTGAAAAAAGCCTAGCCTATGTCTTGGATTACCCGGCTCGCCAATGCCTTCCGGCCCGGAAAAACTGCCGCCGATCTCGACCAAGAATTGCAATTCCACCTCGGCCAACGGATCGCAGATCTGGTCAACTCTGGAATGTCGCCCAACGACGCTGAGCGAATTGCGCGACGCCAGTTCGGCAACCAGCTCGCGACCCGCGAAGCGAGTCACGAGATCAAATCTGCCGCCTGGATCGAGTCGCTCTTCCGCGATTTCCGCTTCGGCCTGCGCATGCTCTCGAAATACCGCGCAGCGACCTTCGCCGCCCTCGCTTCACTGGCCTTAGCCCTGGGAGCCTGCACCGCCGCGTTTTCCCTCATCGACGCGCTGATGCTTCGTCCGCTCCCGGTTCGTGATCCCCATCAACTTTTTGATTTGGCGCGCGTCTTCCCTCCGTTCATGAGCCCCAACAACCAGCCGCGTGAATTCGACCAGTTCAGCTACCCGCAATTCAAGCTGCTCCGCGACGTCGTCCGCGACTCCGCGGATCTTTTTATGACGAGCTACAACGGCGGATTTCAGCCCGCGCTTTTCGAGGGCGCCGCCGGATTGTCCGAAAATATTCGCACTGGGTATATAGACGGCCGCGGCTTCGAAATCCTCGGCGTCAAACCGGCATTAGGCCGGCTCATTCAACCCGACGACGACTCACCCGCCAACGGCCACCGGGTCGCCGTGATCAGTTATCCTTTCTGGAAACGGCGCTTCGGCGCCAGCCCCGCGGTCCTCGGCCGTAAAATCACGCTCCTCAGGGACACTTTCAAGATAATTGGCGTCACCTCGCCATCGTTTACGGGCCTCCAGCCTGGCTATCTCACCGATCTCTGGGTTCCTCCTACCCAGGCCGCGGACCCTCGCCTTCTGGCTGAGGACGTCGAACTGGCCGCCATCTGGGGGCGCGTCCATCCAGGTCTCCAGAAATCCCAACTTCGCGAGCATCTCCAGGCCGCCTTCACCAACGCGCTACGTGAGCGTCTGCGCATCGATCCTCCACGAAATTTCCACGGCGATCAACTCCGGCAGTTCGCCGATCAGCCGCTCGTCATCCGCGATAGCTCCCGTGGCAGCGGACGCGATTCGCTGTTTCGCGCGCAGTTTCGCAGGCCATTCGAGATCCTCGCGCTCATCTGCGCGCTTCTGCTGTTGCTCGCCTGCTCCAACGTCGCCAATCTCATGCTCGCCCGCGCTTCCGCACGCGACGCGGAAATGGCCCTCCGAACTTCACTCGGGGCAACACGATCGCGCCTGATTCAACAAATGCTCATCGAAAGCGGACAGATCGCGTTCATCGCGACGGTCCTGGCTGTGATCTTCGCCGCCTTCGCCGCGCCGGCGATTGTGGCGCGGTTGGGACCTTCCGAACTCCCCGCCTTCCTCGATGTCGCGCCCGATTCGCGATCCCTGGCCTTCGCCGCGGTGTTGAGCGCACTCAGCACCATCCTGTTCGGCCTCGTCCCCGCGCTGCGCGCATCATCCACCCGGCCCGAAGCAGCGCTCAAAAGCCGCGGAATGCAGCACTCCGCGCGCCTTGGATCCTTGCGCTGGATGCTGGCCGCGCAGATCGGTTTCAGCGTTTCGGTCCTGTTTCTCTCCGGACTGCTTCTGCTCTCATTCCGTAAACTGACCGCCGTCGATCCTGGATTCGCCCGCGACAACGTCGTTCTGTTCGACCTCGCTCCGCGCGACCAGTTCAATCGCCAACCCGACTCCGGCGGGAGACTGCTCGAACACATTCGCGATCTCCCGGACGTCCTCGCCGCGAGCCTCACCGCCCAGCGGCCCATGGGCGGCGACATGGTCTGGATCATGACGCCCTTCGTCCGTTTCGCCGGCCGCGCCAACGAAATCATCCGCCCGTCTCAGATTCCCGTGTCAGACGGCTTCTTCAACGCTATGGAGATCCGCTGGATCGCCGGTCGCGACTTTCTTCCTGAGGAGATAGCGCGCGGTTCCGCGTCCGTGATTGTGAATCAGGCGTTCGTGGAAGCATTTCTTCCTGGAAAAAATCCCCTCGGCGAGATCTTCGATACCATCGGCGACGATCCCACCCCGGTCCGCCATCAAATCGTCGGTATCGCCGGAACGGTTCACTACAACCGCCTGCGCGAGCCCGACCGGCCCACCATCTACACCCCGCTTCGCGATGCCACGCGCGCGACCCTGAATATTCGTGCCCGTTCGACCTCCGCCGCGGCCCTGGAATCGCTTCGCAAGGAAATCGAATCCGCCGCTCCAACGGTGACGGTTCGCAACAGTATACTGCTCGAGTCCCAAATCGATAACACGCTTCTCAGCGAACGCCTACTCGCCCTCCTTGCCGGATTTTTCTCGGCTGTCGCGGTGCTGCTCGCAGCCGTTGGGCTCTACGGCGTAATCAACTACGCGGTCGTCCGCCGCACGCGCGAAATCGGCATCCGCCTCGCACTCGGGGCGGGCCGAGCTTCGGTTGTGCGACTGATCGTCTCCGGTGC
>DATHOT010000056.1:0-38146 GCA_035484655.1 Bryobacteraceae bacterium
CCTGAGCGAGCCCGCAATCGACTTCTGCGGCGTTTAGAGCGGCTGGGCTGGGAAGTCTCCATTACACCGCGCAAGTCTTCGGTTCCCGATAGCTAACTCTTTGAGACAGCGCGACCTTTTACCGCTCGTTTTCGAAGGATCCGGGGGGAGTTTTTCCGCTCTGTTGGACCATGAGCCTGGATACGTCCAGGAGTAGCGGCTTAAACCAGCGAGTGCTTTGCGTGAGCGGCGTTCCCAGGAGCAACCCCTTGCCGTTTCAGGGCAGCGCGTAGCGACCGACCCCGAGCTTGCTCGATTAGCGCGTGACCCGTCCAGAGCGCGGTACGACACGGCCACGAATATGCCCCAAGGTTGGTACCCGTCAAATGAACGAGTAACCAGGGGAAGAGCTGAGATCGCAGAAATCCGTGCTCTGGCCGGCTGTCGGGAATGACGTCGAATGGGTCACGCCGGAATCTCCATCTACACCACGGATTTCCGCCGAGTCTACACCATGATCGAAATCTGTTCGCGTAGGTCGCCCTGCTACATTCAGAAGAGTAACCGCTGGAGGAATCCCCTTGGGCATTCGCACTCTTTCCGTCTTTCTCTGTGCCGCGTCTGCATTCGCCGCGCCAACCGCCACCTATCCGGAATTGACCTACTCGACTTACCTTCGCGACGCGTTTACACCCAAAGCAATCGCCACGGATCCAGCCGGCAACATCTACATCGCCGGGAACGCCGTCGTCGATCCCGCGACTTCGCAGACCGGCGTACTGGTCGTGAAGCTAGATCCGAAGGCCAGTAAGTATCTATATGTGCGCTCCCTGAGTGGATCGATTTTGGACGCGGCCAGCGCGATCGTTGTCGACAGCTTAGGCAACGCCTACGTGGCAGGTGCGACCAATTCGCCGGATTTTCCCGTAACCGCGGGAGGCACTCTGGGCACCGCGCCGCCAGCTCCCGCGTTCAGCTCAAGATCTTTTCTCGCGAAGCTCGATCCTAACGGCGAGATTGTGTTGTCGGAGTTCCTCGGTGGCTCCGCTACGAGCGCTGCAAAGGCCGTTGCTCTCACTGCTGCGGGTCAGATCGTGATCAGCGGCACAGCCGGAACCGGTTTTCCGTCGACGCCTGGTGCCTATAATTCGCCCTCTGGTGGATTCTATTTGATGGAACTAGACCCCACGGGAGCCAAGACGATTTTCTCCGCGGTCGGCATCGGCGGCAGCGCTCTTGCGCTCGATTCATCGGGCAACATCTACGTGGCCGGCAGCACATCGCAACTCAACTATCCCACCACGCAGGGCGCCTACCAGACCACGTTACCGGTGATCAACGATTGCCCCAGTCCCGATTGCTTTATGTCCTTCCAGGGCGCCAACCAGTATGTGACAAAGGTCGATCCCACCGGCTCAAAGTTGATCTATTCGACGGCGCTCACGGGAAGCGGAAATACAGGGAACGCAGGCTTAGCTGTGGATCAAGCCGGCAACGCCTACGTTACGGGTTTCGCCGGGATGAAATATCCCTACACCGTTTCCGTTCCTCCCCTCGGCGCGGAGCAAGCTCCCGCTTATCTCACGCTGCCGTTTCTTTCGAAGCTCGATCCTGCGGGGCAGACGCTGCTCTTTTCGGTTCCGGTAGGCGGCGCGGGCGTGCAGTTGGATTCCGCCGGATCTGTCTATGTCGGCGGGTACGTCGGTTCCATGGGAATCGCGGGAGTGCTGCCAAACCTTCCAGCGCTCGAAGGCATCCCGAGCGCCTGTTTGCCGAGCCCAGGCCCCGGAATCACCGGAACCGCAGCCTACGCTTCCCAGGTCGATGCCGCTTCGGGCAATCTCCTGGGATCGAAATTCATCGGAGGCTCGACGATCGCCGTCAGCGGCGCCGCGCTCTCGGGCTCCACGTTGTGGCTCGCGGGAGCGGCAACTTTGCCCGACTTCCCGTTCACTCCGAACGCCCTCACCAGTGTCAGCCTCGGAACGACACCGCGGTCGGGCGCCTACTTGGGCGGCATCGATTTCTCGCAACCCCAGCCACCCGTGGGCACTCCGCAGATCGCCTGCATGACGGACGCGGCGAGTTTCAGACCCGTGGGTCCAGTTGCCCGCAATCAAGTTCTCTCCCTGTGGGGAACCGGCTTGGGCCCGGCCGCAGGAGCAAGCGCTGCCGACGCCTCCACTACCTCGCTCGGAGGCGTGGGCATCAACTTCGGTTCCACCTCTGCGCCGCTGCTCTACGCGTCTTCCATACAGATCAACTTCGCCGTGCCGATGCTCGCTTTCAGCCAGTCTTTCTCTGAGATGACGCTGACCGTCAACGGCATATCCTCGGCACCCGTCCAGCTTCCGTTGACGGATTCCAATCCCAGCCTGTTTCCGGTTACGCTCAACGCGGATGGCTCACTGAATTCCGCCACGCACGGAACGCCGTTCGGGTCGACGGTTTCGGTTTTTGTAAACGGACTCAGCGGCCTCTCTCCCGAGTACCCGCGCGAGACGAACACTCCGGATCAGCTCTTCACTCCCTCCGGATGGTCTGTGACGAACATCGTTCCGCTCAACAAATTCGTGCTTCGCGTGGATGTTCAGGTCCCGTCGAAGTTTCCCTTTCCACCGTTTTGTCCGCCGCCCCCGACGCAATGCACGGAGCAAATGGGTCTAGAGCTTTACTTCTTCGAGACCGAATCCGGAGCTGCCAGCGTGACGGGGCAAGGATTTCGAGGCGAGGTCTATATCAACCAATAGCGGTCTCCATTGCGAGATACAAACGTGGCACCAAGCGGAGGGCTTGGGATCTTTGCCGGGCGACTCCTGCGCTCTTGCGTCAGCGGCCGAATGGGATTCCGGAACATAACTGGCAGCGGCAAATCGGGTTTGTCCAGTGGAAGGAAATGGCACGATAGCTACTTTGAACAAGTGTGGGTTTCGGCCTGACAAGACTTCGATGACAATTTCATGACCGGCTCGGGAAGCGTAGTGCACCGCCAGCATCCGGGCCAACGCCCCGTAGTCGTTATCCAACATATCCTTTAACGGTCCAGTTCCAGCGCGCCGTGGCTCAACCGAGGCTGAGCTTCCTGGAAGCCAAGCTGGTGTTCCTGAGCCGCGTTCGCGGCATTGTCCCGCGGGGGGAAACCGCACTCCAAAGCTTCAACCTCTATTTCTGTGCTAATGCGTCACTGGCAAGACCAACGGTCCCGGCGGGATCGAGTTGATGGTGATGGGGGAGGAGACGCCGTTCACGGTGATGGAAATCGGATAATTTCCGGCAGCCTTGCTCGCGAACTGCTCCGACAATGTGAAATTGATCTGAAACTCGCCCACGTATGGCGTTTGCGCGGCGAAGTCGGCCGGAACGGTCACGGTACCGACGGTGACGGCGACACCTGGGATTCCCTGAGCTGTGGGAAGTACGCCTCCCGGTTCGGCTACCACTCCCGTGGCGTAAAGCTCGATTGCATCGCCGGGCTTGGCGCTGCGATACACGGAACTGATGTTCGGATCTCCGACATAAGAGCCGTCGGGAAAGACCGCGGCAGGGTAGTTCACCCCATTGACCGTGTTGGGAAACAAGCCCGGCGCACTCGCGGCGGATGGAGCGGTTAAGGTGTTGCTCGCGGTCCCGTTGCTGATCACCTGCACAGAAGCGGTTCCCGTGATTCCGGTGGGGACCTGGAAATTGACTTGGCCCGGCGAGACGTAATACACGGCGGCGGGCACGTTGTTTACCGTAACTTGCACGCCGCTCAAATTCGTAGGAAGGTTGTTCTTGAGGCCGAGGAAGTCGTATCCGGTCCACGAGCGAGTCACGTTGCTCAAACCGGTTCCTTTTACCTGCGCCCACGATCCGGGCACCAAACCGCCGGGGGCGTAGGTGGCTCCGTTCGCGAGTGATCCCGAGGTTAACACCGGCGCGGCTTGAGGCTGAGTGGTGATGGTGAATGTCCGCGATACGAATACACGGGTTCCCGTATCGCATCCGTTCTGAAAGAAGACCATCCCGGTGAACTTCGTATGCCCAGCCGAGGCGCCTGGCGACATGAACGAGGGATACCAACCGTCGAACTGGTTCCCGCTCGTACCGCCTCCGCCGCAATTCGGCGTGATCGGGAATTGCGAATTGGCGATCAACTGTGGCGTGGTCCAATCCTGAAGATCGAGGCTAGTAGCCGTCGAGTAGTACCAGGCGGCCGAGCCGGACGCTTGACAGACAAAGGTCAAAAGGTACAGGCCCAGATCATCGTTCAAGCTGATCTGCGGCTGCTGCTGCAGACCGTGTGTGGCACATCCGTTAGTGGGCGTTAGGCCGGTGTCCAAGCCGCCGATGCCGGGCTGGCTGAAGGAACCGCTGTACCACTTCAAGAACGTCAGCGGGTCCGAGCCGAGCTGGGCGCGCGCCACGCGAACCAGCCCGTCGGCGGCTCCCATGTCGGAATGGAAGCTATAGGTGACATAGAGGTAGTTGTTGCCGTCGGCGCTCTTGTCCAGGAAGGCGCTCGGGATCGCATTCCCCATCGGGGCGTGCGGCCCTGATGGTTCGGGCTCCGGGCTTTTTAGAACCGGATGCCGCGCGGCGTTTCCCAGAGGACTGTTCACCGGGGCCGGCCACGTCCTGCCGTCGTCGGACGAGCGGGCGAAGCCGACCGTCGCATAGAACGGTTGCTGATTCACGCCGCCGGGACAGTGGTTCTCCGCCTCGTAGAGCATCATCATGTTGCCAGCGGGCATCGTCGGGTCCTGCACGACCGAACCTGGGGCCGCATAGTTCTCGTCGAATTCCGTGTCGAAGGTGGGATCGCACGCGGTGATTTGCAAAGGCGGAGCCATTACCTGGGGGCTGTGGCCGAGCGCAGTAGCGAAGGTGAAAGTGGCTAGGTCAGTAGTCTGGAGCACCGTGGCGCCGCCCGTTCCCCCTGAGATCTTGCTGGCCCCGAAAACCAAATATGGAGATGAGCCCGACGCCGGAGGGAGGAACGTCGTATGTTCATCCGGAAGGTCCTCGAGGTAAGGTGCGGGCGGGTGATTGGGATACACGACCGTTTGATCCGGGCCAACTGAAAATGACTCGATTTGGAGGTGTTGCGATTGCTGTGCGTGAACGGAGCGTCGAGGGACAAGCAGGGCGAACCCACCGGTCACAACCATGACCGCTACACCGGCCACGCGAATCCTCCGCTTCGCCATTCCCACTTCCAGCCTACGGGAAAGCTTATCATGCGGCGCAACGGCCACGCGCGACTGGTCTTCTTCGCGGGTACGGTCATGGACGGATTGGCCCAGCGAGGAAGTATCGTCCCCCCCTGGGCGAATGGTCAGACACCCGGAGAATCCAGGGGCGGCGGAAGGAGGCAATGGCAGATCCCGAGTTGAAGGACCCTGAGAAGCTCGAATAGATGCGCCAATCCAACGAAGAGATGGAGCGTCTCGTCGCGTCGTTGCCTCCCATGAGCGACAGTACTACTCTTATTCGGGAAGGTCGCGATCGGGATTGATCACCGGCATTGCGATATCGAGCAACTGCCCCATGACCGTTGCGCCTCAGCCGAATTTGGTTGCCCGAACTCCAGAGGTCCTCGTCTACATCGAAGCCTCGAAAAATGCATCCATGGCCAGCCGCTCGAACTGTGCGGCTCGTCAGCACGTTTCTACTCCGCAGCTTCGATCCGACGCAGAGTGCCAACATTCCTTGTTGTCATGCATGGAATGGTCGTCACGTGAGATTTCGCAGGTCGGAGACCTGCGCCACTAGCCTGCCAGCTACTGCTCAGACAATTCACGGTTTGCGTCCAAAACCATGGCAACGGCCTCTTCCAGGTTCGTGCGTGCCTCTTCTATCGTCGCCCCTTGTGTATTCGCACCCGGTAGTTCTTCGACGAACGCAACGTAGCCTTCAGGCACTTTCATGTATACATCCGCTGCAATCATACCGAGGCTTAACGAGCGGAAGCCTGGGATAATTAGGGGACAGGACTTCCCGATGCGTTCAAAACTCTACATCCTTGCGATTTTCTTGCTGCCTTCCACAATCGCGCTTGGTCAACCCGACCACATGGAGCATCATTTCGATCCCAAGGAGTCGGCCAAGAGCTTTGACGACCCGGCGCGGGACGCGTGGCAAATGCCGGATCGCGTGATCGCGGCCCTGAACCTGAAGCGGGGACAGGTTGTGGCCGACATCGGGGCTGGCACTGGATATTTCTCGGTGCGGCTGGCGAAATCGGAAGCGGCGCCTAAGGTTTATGCGGCCGACATCGAACCAGCGATGGTGAGTTACCTGCGGGAGCGCGCCGCCAAGGAAGGTTTGAAGAACATGATTGCCGTTCAAGCCGCGGCCGATCAGCCAAATCTCCCGGAGCCGGTCGACCTGGTTCTGATCGTCGACACATATCACCATATCGGTGACCGCGAGGTGTATTTCGGGAAGCTGACGAAATCGCTGAAGCCGGGCGGTAGGGTCGCGATTATCGACTTCAAGCCGGACTCGCCGGAGGGTCCACCGAAGGAATTCCGCTTTCCGTTGGAAAAGTTCAAGTCTGAGATGGGCAAGGCGGGGTATAAGCTGGCGGCGCAACACGACTTTCTGCCGCGGCAGCAGTTTCTGATCTTCGAAGCCGCGGGCAGTTTCGGGCGATAAGCATGTCATGGCGAATTTGACGATCAAAAACCTGCCAGATGCCATGTACCGTCAACTGAAAAAGTACGCTCGGATGCAAGGCCGGAGCCTGAATGCCCAGGTGATACACACTACAGCGTTGTACGTGGGATTTCGCAGGTCGGAGACCTGCGCCACGACCGGTCGGCCGAAGTCGTGGGCTGGTCCGCGCAGTAAAGCGCGGTCACGGGATCGTGAACGCGGCACGCAGAATGCGTGCGCCACGTTAAGCTGTGGGGAGTGCCTGAATTACCCGATATCGTCGTTTATATCGAAGCGCTTGAAAAACGGATTCTGGGCCAGACTCTCGAACATGTAAGGCTGGCCAGCCCGTTTCTGCTGCGTTCAGTCGATCCGCCAGTCAGCCGCGTCGAAGGCAAGACCGTACGGGAACTGCGCAGAATCGGAAAACGAATCGCGATCGGGCTGGACGATGAGTTATGGCTGGTGCTGCACCTTATGATCGCCGGACGACTGCACTGGCGCCCTCGCGGAGCCAAAGTTTCGCGCCCGCGCGGCTTGGCGGCGTTCGATTTCCCCAACGGCAGCCTGGTGCTGACCGAAGCCGGCTCGAAGAGACGCGCGTCGCTGCATGTCGTATCAGGCGAAGCCGGACTTGGCGCGCTCGATCCAGGCGGCCTGGAAGTGCTGGAGGCTGACCTCGAGGAGTTCACGAAAGTCCTGACGTCGTCTAACCACACTTTGAAGCGCGCGCTCACCGATCCGCGATCCTTCAGCGGCATCGGCAACGCCTATTCGGATGAAATCCTGTTCGAAGCGCAGCTCTCGCCGGTCGCTCTGACGCAGAAACTGAAATCCGAGCAGATCGCGCGCTTGTACGAGGCTATTCGCCGATCGCTCAACCAATGGGCAGAAAAGCTGCGCCGCGAAGCCAGCGACGACTTCCCGGAAAAGGTCACGGCTTTCCGCGAAGGCATGGCAGTGCACGGACGCTACCACGAGCCGTGCCCGCGCTGCGGCGCCAAGATCCAGCGCATCCGCTACGCCGACAACGAGACCAACTACTGCGCGAATTGCCAGACCGGGGGAAAAC
This sequence comes from Bryobacteraceae bacterium, assembly GCA_035484655.1. Lineage (GTDB taxonomy): Bacteria > Acidobacteriota > Terriglobia > Bryobacterales > Bryobacteraceae > Palsa-89. The sequence continues at coordinate 7,691 of DATHOT010000056.1, forward strand.
TGCTGGCCGATCGCGCGCTCTCGCGCCTGCTCCGGGAGGATTGGCCCAGAACCCTGGACGAGCTGGAGTTGCTTACAATCAAGAAATGCTGATGCGCCTCCACGCCGTGGTTCTGCTTGTATCTGCTGCCGGATTTTGCCAGCAGCACGAACATTCTTCCCCGCCAGCCGACAACGGCCCGGCGCCGCTGCTCGACGGTCTCGGCAATTTGCATCACGCTATCACGACATCGAAGCCTGAAGCCACAACATCGAAACCGGGAGCACAGCGCTACTTCGACCAAGGCCTCACGCTGGCTTACGGCTTCAATTATGACGAGGCCGCGCGATCGTTCCGCTACGCGGCTAAGCTCGATCCTAAATGCGCGATGGCCTGGTGGGGCGTCGCGCTGGCGGTCGGACCAAACTACAACGATCAGGAGATCGACGCCGGGCGGAGGAAGTCGGCTTACGAGGCCAGCCAGAAGGCGCTCTCGCTTGCAGGCAACGCTAAGCCCGCCGAGCAAGGCTTCATTCGCGCTTTAGCCAAGCGCTTCTCCGCCGATCCCAAGGCCGATCCGAAAAAGCTCAATGTCGATTATGCGCAGGCCATGCGCGAGGTTATGCGGCAGAATCCGGCGGATTCAGACGCGGCCGTGTTATTCGCCGACGCCGCAATGAATGTCCACCCCTGGCAGCTTTGGACGCACGATGGACAGGCGGTAGAGGGGACGCCCGAGATCGTGGAGGTACTGGAAGGGGTGCTGAAGCGCGATCCCAACCACATCGGCGCCAATCATCTTTATATACACGCCGTCGAAGCGTCGCGGCATCCCGAGCGGGCGCTCGCGAGCGCCAATCGTCTCACGGCGCTCTGCCCAGGCGCGGGACACCTGGTTCACATGCCCGCCCACATATATATAAGGACCGGCGATTATCACGCGTCTTCGCTGGCCAACCAGCAAGCGGTCGGCATCGATCAGGGTTATGTGAACAAGTATCACGTCACGGGCATGTACCCGGTGATGTATTACACGCACAATCTGCATTTCCTGGCGATTTCGAGCTGCTTCGAGGGACGCTTCGACGAGGCCAACCGGATCGCGACGAAAGTAGTCGCCGGTATGATGCCGTTCGCCAAGGAGACGCCTATGGCCGAATCGTTCCTGCCGACCAAGACTTTCGTCCTGGTTCGATTCCGGCAATGGGAGGATGTCGCGACTATGCCGGAGCCCGATAAGAATCTGAGGCTGTTGCACGCGGTCTGGCATTTTGGCCGGGGCATGGCCGACACGGGATTCGCGCGTCTGGACAAAGCCGCTGAGGAACGAGAAGCTTTAATCGCGGAAACGAAAACGCTTCCGGAGAGTGCGATGCTGGGGCTAAACTCGGCTCATCAGGTGCTCGATATCGCGGCTCTGATGCTGGAGGCCAACATCGCGCGCGGACAGCGCAATTACAAGAGGGCCGCGGAATTGTTGAACAAGGCGGCGCAGACGGAAGACAAACTCAACTATGACGAACCGCCCGACTGGTACCTGCCTCCGCGTGAATCGTTGGGCGCGGTTTTGTTCACCGATGGACGCTATGCCGATGCGGAGGCCGCGTTCCGGGCTGAGTTGAAGCTGCACGCCAAGAATCCACGCGCGCTCTTTGGGCTGGCCGAGTGCCTGCAGGCCGAGAAGAAGACGGCTGAAGCGGCGACGGTCCGCAAAGAGTTCGAAGCGGGTTGGAAAAACGCCGATAGCAAGCTGAAGATGTCGGACCTGTAGGGGGTCAAGCAAGATGCCGGAAGGCCATGATCGCAAGCATGCCATCGTGATCGGCGGCAGCATAGCCGGACTGCTCGCGACGCGCGTGCTGGCGGATCACTTTGAGCAGGTAACGTTAATCGAGCGCGATACGTTTCCGGCCGAAGGCGAGCATCGCCGCGGAGTACCTCAGAGCCGTCATACACACGGACTGCTGGTGAGCGGCGGCCAGGTTCTGGACCGATTCTTTCCTGGAATCTGGAACGAACTGATCGAGGGCGGCGCGGTTAAAGGCGACATTGCCGGCGATGCGCGCTGGTTCCTCGAAGGCGGATGCCTCTGCAAGTTTCCGAGCGGCCTCCACGGCTTGCTGATGAGCCGGCCGTATCTCGAAGGTAAAGTCCGCCGCCACGTGATGGGTCTGACGAATGTGCGGACGCGCGAGGGCTGCGCTGTCGAAGGGTTAGCCGCCACCGACGACAAACAGCGCGTGACCGGAATCAAGACCGAGGGCGAAATCGTGGCTGCCGATCTGGTGGTCGACGCCAGTGGGCGCGGCTCGCACAGTCCACAATGGCTGGAAGCGATGGGCTACGCAGAACCAAGAGAGGAGCGCGTTGAGATCGCCATGGGCTACACCACGCGGCTCTTTCGCCGGTCGTCCCTGGATCTGGATGGTGACGGCGCCGCGATCATCCCGCCCACGCCCGAAGGCAAGCAGGCCGGCGCGATGCTGGCTCAGGAAGGCGACCGCTGGACCGTGACGTTGATCAGCTACTTTGGCAACTATGCGCCCACGGAATTGGAGGGATTCATCGAGTTCGCGAGGAACCTGCCGGCTCCGTACATCTACGAGGTCATCCGCCGGGCCGAACCGATCAGCGAACCGGCTTCAGCGCGATTCCCCGCCAGCGTCCGGCGCCGTTATGAGAAACTCGACCGCTTTCCCGCCGGCTTCGTGGTCTTCGGCGACGCGATCTCGAGCTTCAATCCAATGTACGGACAAGGAATGTCGGTAGCCGCGCTGGAAGCAGTGGAGCTGGCGGCGACGCTCGCCGAGAGCCAGTCCGACCTTGGCCGCCGTTTCTTCCGCAGAGCCGCTAAGGTGGTCGATATTCCCTGGAATATCGTGGTCGGCAGCGATCTTCGCATTCCCGAGACCATCGGACCGCGCAACGCCGGCGTCAACTTCATCAACTGGTACATGGCCAAGCTTCACAAGGCCGCGCATCACGATGCGGTAGCGGCGCTGGCATTTTACAAAGTCGGGAATCTGCTGGCGCCTCCGCAGAGCGTGATGCATCCACGCATCGCGGCGCGAGTGCTGTGGGGCAATCTACGCCAACACGCCCAGCCTCGCGTTTCTGACAATTCGGTGCGCGCTACTACCGCAGACGACCGATAGCGGCCTCGGTTTCCTCCACTAGCCGCGCAATCAAATCCTTGGTCGATTGGCGGCGCGCCATCCGAACACCTTGGCCGGCCCATAGGGACAGGTACTCCGCGCGCTGCTGTTTGGTGGCGGCGTTCCGCATCGGACGGGTCAACATATTCTGGAGCGGATACGGCAGAATCGCTCCCGACTCGGCTGCGCCGTCGATCTCTGTCATGACACGGTTCACGATTCCGCGCGCTGGCCGGCCCGAGAATGCGCGGGTAACTCGAGTATCCTGCTCGTGCGCCTTCAGGATGGCGTCTTTATATGCGTCCGCGATGCCCGCTTCATGGCAGGTGAGAAAAGCCGTACCCATTTGGACGGCGCTCGCGCCGAGGGCCAGCGCCGCCGCAATGCCACGCCCATCCATAATCCCGCCCGAAGCCACAACCGGAACTTTCACCGCGTCCACCACTTGCGGCACGAGCGCGATGGTCCCGATCATCGCCACCTCGAACGCACCCCCGAAAGTCCCGCGATGAGCGCCTGCTTCGCTGCCCTGCGCGACTATCGCATCCACGCCGGCCTTTTCAAGCTCGATCGCCTCGTCGACGGTCGTCGCGGTTCCCATAACGTACACGCTGCGGGTCTTGATCGCCTGCATCGCTGCCGGAGATGGTATGCCGAAAGTAAAACTGAATACGGGCGCCCCACCGTCCAACACGGCTTGAAGCTTTTCTTCGAAACCCTCGCCGGTGAACTCGGGGAGTGTAGGAGGCGGCAATCCCAGCTCGCCATGAAAGCGCGCCATATGATCCAATGCGACTCCCGGATTTTTGGGCACTACAAGCGACGGTTGGGGAATGAACAGGTTGTTCCCAAACGGCCGGCTGGTTCGAGCCTTCAACTGGCGCGATTCTTCGCGGATTTGATCGGGCTTCAGATACGCGCTCGCCAGGAATCCCAACGCTCCGGCCTCGCACGCCACGGCGGCCAGGTCCACGGTGGTTGCACCGCCCATCGGCGCCACGATGATGGGATGGTCGAGGCCGAGCCGTTGCATCAGTCGCGTGCGTGATCGCAAGACGGCCTCCTTGAGCCTAGGCTATCATCAGGCGAAAATGGGTCTGACATGCCCTGCCCACCCGAGACGCCTCAGCGCACTGACACCGGTGCTGCATACGCTGTTCGTCTCGCCGCAGAGAACGGTATTTACAGGGATTGCGTTAACGTCCACAATCTGCCCGATATTTTTCACTACTGGTCGGACCGCCACGTGCGACCGCAGCTCGAAGCGCTAGGTTTCAGCAGCCCAAACGACATGTTTCGAAAATATGTGGGAGAGCATTGTGAGCGTGCAAAGGACGACCCAGCCAGATTTGTCAGCATTGGATCCGGCAATTGCGATCTGGAAATAAGCCTGGCCTTGCACTTCCGCTCGTCGGGACATTCGAATTTCATGATCGACTGTCTCGATTTGAATCCGGCAATGCTGGAGCGAGGCCGGATTGCGGCAGCGGAGAGAGGTCTAACCGGCTACATTCATTTCGTTGCGGGCGATTTCAATGAGTGGACTCCAACTCATGAGTATGACGCTGTTATTGCGAATCAGACTTTGCATCACGTGGTCAAACTTGAGGGCTTGTTCGCAAGAATCAAGACCTGTCTAAAGGCGGACGGGTCTTTTATCGTGTCCGACATGATCGGACGGAATGGCCATCAGCGCTGGCCCGAAGCGTTGGAGATAATCCAGGAATTTTGGCGAAAACTGCCGCCATCCTACCGCTTCAATCGTGCGTTGCAGCGTTATGAAGAGCTTTACGAGAACTGGGATTGCTCCACGGAAGGTTTTGAAGGCGTCCGATCCCAGGACATCCTTCCCTTACTGCTCAGTCAATTTCGCTTCAAGCTTTTCTTCGGCTTTGCCAACGTGATTGAGCCCTTTGTGGATCGAACGTTCGGATACAATTTCGACGCCAGCGCGCCGTGGGATCGAAGTTTTATCGATAGCGTCCACCAACGCGACGAGGCAGAGATTTTTTCCGGGCGCATCAAGCCAACTCATATGCTGGCAGTGATGAGCAGCCATCCGGTGGTAACGCCCATGATTTTTCGAGCGCCCCTCACTCCGCAGTTCTGCCTACGGGATCCGGCGCTTCGGCCGGTGGCCGCTGCTTCCCCGGATGGCTCTCGACCAGACGCGTATGATTGGCATTCCTGGCCGCATAGTCCGCAACGCGAGGTTGAAATCGCTTGCGAAAGATTGAAAAAGGCGGAGGAAGAAGTCGCGACGCGAACTGCCTGGGCGGTGCGGGTCGATGAGGAACTGGAGGAAAAGACAGCTTGGGCAGTGGCACTCAGTAAGGAGGTTGAGGAATGGACGGACTGGGGCTTGCGGCTCGAAAGCCAACTGGAGGAACGAACCGCCTGGGCGCTGGAGATCGAAAAGGAGCTGGAGGCGAGGACTGCCTTAGTAGGGCGGCTTCGCTCGGAGCTGGAACGCGTCAACGAGCAGATGGAGGAGCGAACACGCTGGGCGCTGCGGCTACAGCAGGAGATTGACGATCGCGAAACACAGGTCCGACACCTTAATAATGATCTGGAGCAGCTGGCTTGGGCGCGGCGGCTCGATCGGCACTTCCACAGTCCGTTGAACCTGGTCTATCGACTGGCCCGTTGGGCGCGCAATCGGATCAACCGAGTACTGTCCCGCGGGACCATTGACACCCACGGGCGAACATCGTAGCATCATGCAAAGAGCCTGTGGAAGAGGAGGATCTATCGTGACACCCAAGTGCCTCAGCGTTTTGGTTGCCCTGGTGTTGTTTTTGACCTGCGTACCCGTCTTCGCGCATCACTCGTTCGCGGCTGAGTTCGATCTCAACCAGCCCGTCACTCTGAAAGGCGTGGTAACCAAAGTCGATTGGCTGAACCCGCACATCTATCTTTATGTCGACGTGAAAGACGCCAATGGAAAAATAGTTAATTGGTCGGTAGAAGGCGCGCCTCCCAATACGCTGTACCGTCTGGGATGGCGAAAGGATTCGTTAAAGCCCGGCGACCCGATCACCATCGATGCCTTCAAGGCCAAGGACGGTACTTCGACCGCGAACGCTCGCCAGGTGCTGCTGCCCGATGGCCGCAAGGTGTTCGCCGGCTCCGCGGATGACGGCGGCCCCAAAGCCACTCCCACGAAATGAGCCGATATGTATAAGTTGATGCTCATTGCCGCGCTTGCGGCCGGTACCATCGCCGCGCAATCCTTCGCCGCCAAGCCGGAGAAGACCTCGGGTTCGACATCCATTCCGGACATGACCGGAGTTTGGCAAGGTCCCTACACGCCCGATCTCACCAAACCTCTTGGCCACGATCTTCCCTACACGTCTCTCGGCGCCGAGCGATTCAAAAACGTCGTGCATGCCGACGACCCTGCATCGTACTGTTTACCGGTGGGTCCGGCGCGCGGGATCCAGGCGCCCATGCCGTTCCAGATTGTGCAGTCGCCCGGCTTGGCGGTGATCCTGTTCGAATATCAGCACACTTATCGCCTGATCTACACCGATGGGCGCGCGCACCCAACTGATCTCGATCCTTTCCACTGGTTCGGCGATTCGATAGGACACTATGAGGGCGACACACTGGTGGTGGATACAGTCGGCATAGGCGACCGTACCTGGCTCGACACGGCCGGACATCAACATAGCGATCAACTGCATCTCGTCGAACGGTTCCAGAAACTGGATGCCAAGAACATGAAGTGGAGCGTGACCTTCGAAGATCCGAAGATGTACAAGGAACCGTTTACCGTGACGCTTCCGCTCAAGAAGCAGGACACGGTAATCATGATGTACTCCTGCGAGGAGAACGAGAAAGATCGCGGGCACCTGGACGCCACCAAGCATTGACGCCGGACCAGCTGGCCATCCGCGAAGTAGTCGAGAACCGGGTGCTCTGACGCGATGCCGGTGATTGGGATCGTTTTCGAACGGTGTGGCACGATGACGGCTACAAGATGGCCACCTGGTTTCAAGGGCCGGCCGCTGGGCAATCGTTTTGCGCCAGCCGATATACGAAGAGGATCGGATGGACCGGCTTGACAGCGCTGATCACCACCTTGCCCATGCCGTCCAGTATCTTTCCCATACGCTCGGCGGCCAACTACCCGGCTTTATAGTTGTTGATGGCGACCTGCGAGATAAAACGCTGGGTATCGATGGCGAATCGAGATGACCACCGGGAACATAGCGGCCGGCGGCGCGTTCCACTACCGTCACCAATGCTTGCCGATCGGTGTAAGCACGATTTTTTCAAAAGTCACCAGCCTGTTCACCGCCAGCTAGAGCTTTATTCCAGATATTTCTTCAAATCGGGATGTAACTGCGCTTGAACGTCCGGAGCATTCAGATTCTGGCGGTCGATAAGGCGCGGCTCCAGGTCGACGATCTTGGCCACCGGTTCGCCTTGCAGATGTTTGACGGCAGCCATCACTGCCTGGTAGCCCATCTTGAAAGGATCCTGAATCACGAGGGAATCCAGCAAGCCCGAGTTGAGATCTTCCAAAAGCGCCGGGCTCCAGTCAAATCCGACCAATTTGATTTTTCCGGCCCGGCCCCGCATAGCCTGCGCCGCTCCGATGCTGCTCGATTCGTTGGAGGCAAAGATGCCGTCCAGATCCGAGTGGCCGGCCAGCATATTCTCGGTGACCGTCATGGCCTGCGCGACCATCGCCATGCCATAGCGCTTGTCGAGAATCTGGATGCGGGGGAACTTTTGACCGATGGTATCTTCGAATCCCTTTTCCCGCGCTTCGGTGGAGGCCGCGCCGGGCTTTACCGCGATGATCACCACCTTGCCCTTGCCGTCCAGTATCTTTCCCATCCGCTCGGCGGCCAACTGTCCGGCTTTATAGTTGTCGGTGGCGACCTGCGAGACAAAATGCTGGGTATCGATGGCCGAATCGAAGATAACCACCGGAACATTGCGGCCGGCGGCGCGTTCCACTACCGTCACCAAGGCTTGCCGATCGGTGGGAGCGAGCGCGATCGCGTCCACATGGCGGTTGATCATCGCGTCGACGATCTGGATCTGCACAGTGAAATCGGCTTCCGAAGCCGGCCCGTTCCACAACACGTCGACGCCCGTCTCACGGCCGGCTTTCACCGCCCCGGCATGAACCGACTGCCAGAAAAGGTCGGCATTGCCTTTCGGAATGACGGCGATGACTCGCTTGTGTTCCCGATTACAGCCCGAAAGAACTGCGAAGAGTAGGCCAGCGGCCCAAAGATACTTCTTCATTCAGGTAACGGTAGCACAATGGCCGGGCAATTCTACTGCCAGCCGCCGCCCAACGCGCGATAGAGCTGAACCACCGATTGAAGTTCCTGGAGGCGCAATTGCGCCAAGGTAAGTTGGCCTCCGAAGAGATTGCGCTCGGCATCGAGGACTTGCAAGTAACTATCGAGGCCTCCGCGATAGCGAAGATCGGACAGCCGCACGCTTTCTGTCAATGCCGCGACCAATTTCTCCTCCTGCGCCCGCTGCTCACGCGTCCGGTCGTGCACGATCAGCGCGTCGGAAACCTCGCGCAAAGCGCCATAAATCGTTTTTTGATAAGTCGCTAGCATCTCGCGCTTCTGTGCTTCAGCGAGCTGGACGCCGGCTTTCAGCCCGGGCTGAAAGATGGGTAGAGTAACGGATGGTCCGATACTGGCCAGGGCAGCGGGTCCAGTAAACATCGAAGAGAGAGCCCGGCTCTGGCTGCCATATGCTCCGGTGAGCGAGAGTTGCGGGAAAAACAAGGCCCGCGCCGCGCCGATCTGGGCGTTGGCGGCGACCAGGTTTTCCTCGGCCTGCCGGATGTCGGGCCGGCGCTCGAGTAAAGACGAAGGCAGGCCGGCCGGAAGCTCCGGAGCCGACGTGATCTCATCCAGTTTCTTGCCGCGCGGCACTTCGGCCGGCACGCTCCCGAGCAGCAGATTTAGCGCGTCTTCAGACTCCCCGATGGATCGCTCAACGCTCGGGATCTCGGAGGTGGCGGTGAAGAGGAATTGTTCGGCCTGACTGACATCCAGACCATTGGAGGCGCCGCGATCGTGACGCAGGGTGATCAGCTGCAGGTTATGGGTGGCGATGTCCCGCGTTTGTTGGGTGATTTCCAGCTCGAGATCGGCTTCGCGCATGGCGAAGTAGGTGTTCATCACGTCGGAGATTAACGAAATGGTCACGCCATTGCGCGCTTCTTCGGAAGCCAGAAACTGCGCCCGCGCCGCCTCGGTAAGCCGGCGGATGCGGCCCCACAGATCGATTTCCCAGTTCAGCGCGAGATTGGCTTGGGTGTAGCTGACGCTGAGATTTGTTCCGGCGGGGATGAAGTTGAACGATCCCACGGATGAAGTACGAGAGGCGTTAAATTGTCCCTGGGCGTTGAGCGTGGGGAGCAGTTGACCACGGGTGACGTGGTATTGCGCTCGAGCTTCGAGCACACGTTCGGCCGCAATGCGCAGATCGAAGTTATTCGCCAGCGCGGTGGTGACGAGCTGCTTCAGCGTATCGTCCTGAAACAGGTCGAACCACTTCGTATCGGCGATGGAGCTCGATCCCGGCGGGAGCGGCTCGTTCCGGAATTGACCCGGAATGGGGATTTGTGGCCGGTGGTAGTTCGGGCCGACAGTGCAGCCAGTCACAAGTAGTGCGGCAGAAACAGCGATCAGCCAACGCAGCTTCAATCGGCGAACTCCGGCTGTCTGGTTTCGGTAGGGGTGGGTCGACGCCGGCGCCTCCGCTCGACAATGCTCTCGATTACGTAATATTGCACGGGGACAAAGAAAATAGCGAGCAATGTGGCGGCAAGCATACCGCCAAACACGGCCGTTCCAAGCGACCGGCGCGAAGCGGCGCTGGCGCCGGTGGCCACGAACAGCGGCACGACGCCTAAGATGAATGCAAAAGATGTCATCAAAATCGGCCGCAGCCGGAGCCGCGCGGCATGCAAGGCAGCATCGCGCGCCGACATGCCTTCTTTATCGTGACTATCCTTGGCGAACTCCACGATCAGGATGGCGTTCTTAGCCGCGAGTCCGATCAGCGTGACAATGCCGATCTGAGTGTAAATATCGTAAGGATAATTGCGCAAATAGACAGCCAGGAGCGCGCCAAACAGGCCCAGCGGCAGCGATAAAATCACCGCCAGCGGAATCGACCAGCTTTCATACAGCGCGGCCAAGAACAGGAAAACCAGAACAGACGCGAATCCGAAGATGATTCCTTCATGGCCTTGCGAGAGCTTTTCCTGGTAGGTGGTACCGGTCCATTCGTAGCCGTAGCCGGACGGCAGCGTTTCAGAAGCGACCTTTTCCATCACGTCCACCGCGCGGCCCGAACTGACGCCGCGGGCGGGGCCGCCCAGAATCTGAATGGCGCGGAAGCGATTATAGCGGTACACGACGTCGGGGCCGGTGGTGGGCTCGACAGACGCAACCGTGCCGAGCGGAACCATATTTCCATCCGTGCTGCGAACGTAGAAGCGATTGATATCGGAGGGCTGAGCGCGGAACTCCGGCTCGGCCTGCACCAGCACTTGCCAAGTGTGGCTGAAGCGATTGAAATCGTTTATATAAAGACCGCCCAGGAAGGTCTGCAGCGCGTTATACGCATCGCTTACCGGCACTCCCAGCGTCTGAAGCTTGTCGATATCCATGTTCACGGCGTAGCCGGGTACGCTGGAGCGGAAAGTGCTGATGATGTTTCCGATCTCGGGTTGTTTGTGAGCGTCATCGACCAGCGAATCGGCCACCTGGCTCAATTGCATCAAATCGCCGCCGGCCCGGTCTTCGAGCATGAACTGGAAACCGCCGGTGATGCTCAAGCCCAGAATCGGCGGCAAACCGAAAGCGAAGGTGAAGGCCTCGGGAACTTTCGCGAAGCCGGCCTGAGCTCTGCCGAGGATAGCGTTGAGTTGCAGATCCGGCGACTTGCGCTGATCCCAAGGAAGCAGAGCGACGATGATAGTAGCTACGTTGGAACCCTGAGTCTGGGTGGCGAAATCAGTGCCGCCGATCACAAACCAGGACGAAATTCCCTTGACTTGGCGGATCTGATCTTCGATCTTTGTGACGGCCTCTTCGGTACGCTGCATAGAAGCGCCGTCGGGTAACCGAATGGATACGAAAATCGCGCCCTGGTCTTCGTCGGGCAGGAATCCGGTGGGTAATATCTTGAAGAGCCAAGCACCCCCGAACCAGAAAGCGGCCAAGGCTACCAACGCCAACGCGGATCGCCGGATCATCATGCCCACGCCACCGAGATATTTGTGGGTGGCCCAGTGGAAGGCGAAGTTGAAATAGCGGAAGCCGAAGGCGAGCGGGCCGCGCGATTTCTTGTGCGGCTTCAAAAGCATGGCGCTGAGAGCGGGACTCAAGGAGAGCGCGCTAAAAGCGGAAATCAAGACCGAGGCAGCGATGGTCAACGCGAACTGACGGTAGATCTGGCCCGTGACGCCTCCGAGGAAAGCCACAGGAATGAACACGGCGGCGAGAATGAAGGCGATCGCGATGACCGGCGCCGACACCTGCTCCATGGCGCGGATGGTGGCCTCGCGCGGGGGCAGACCTTCGTCGATATTGCGCTGAACCGCCTCAACCACCACGATCGCGTCGTCCACCACGATGCCGATGGCCAGCACCAGACCGAACATGCTGGTGATGTTGATGGTGAAGCCGAGCAGCGGGAAAAGGGCCAGGGCGCCCACCACAGCTACCGGCACAGTGAGCAGGGGGATCAACGTGGCGCGCCAGTTCTGCAGGAAGATGAAGACCACCAGAATCACCAGGCCGACCGCGGCGATCAGTGTCAGAGCGACGTCTGAAATGGCCGCGCGAACGAACATGGTGGAATCGTAAGGAAATGCGTAGTCGATACCTGCCGGGAAGGTCTTCTTGGCATTCTCCATGTAGGCCTTCACCTGCTTTTGGGCGGCGACGGCATTTGCGCCGGGCGAAAGAAACAGGATGACGCTCCCGGAGGGCTTTCCGCTCAGGCGGCTGAATCCGCTGTAAGTTTGCGCGCCCAACTCCACCCGGCCGATGTCCCGAATGCGAACCAGGGAAGCATCCGGCTGTGCGCGCACCACAATGTCGCCGAACTCGCTGGCATTGATCAGGCGGCCGGGCGCGCTGATGGCGTATTGGAAATCGGTTCCTGGTGGCGCCGGCGACTGGCCGATCGAACCCGCCGGATTCTGGCGGTTCTGCGCATTAATGGCGTTGCTGATGTCGGTGGCGGTGAGGCCGAGCTTGGCCATTTTATCCGGATCCACCCACACGCGCATCGAGTAAACCAGTTGCGAGGAGAGCCGCGTGTCGCCGATGCCGGGCAGGCTTCCGAGCTGATTGACCAGGTTAATCTGGGCGTAGTTGGTGAGAAACACCGAGTCATAACGGCTATCGGGCGAGTAGAGGCTTACCACGGCCAGGAAAGCGGTGGATACTTTCTTCACGGTTACGCCCTGGCGCTGGACTTCGGGGGGCAGACGAGGAAGCGCGAGGTTGACGCGGTTCTGGGTCTGGACGGTCGCGGTATCCGGGTTCGTCCCGAGTTGGAATGTTACCGAAATGGTGATGGCGCCGGCATTGGAGCTGCTCGAAAGGAAAAACAACATCCCGTCCAGGCCGGCCAACTGCTCTTCGATAGGCTGGGCGACGGTTTTTTCGAGATCGATCGCATTGCCGCCTAGATAGCTGGTCGTGATCTGCACGACGGGCGGGACCACCTCCGGATAGGTAGCGATGGGCAGATTGGGAATTGCGACCGCGCCGAGGAGAATGATAATGATGGCGATGACCATCGCGAACACAGGCCGGTCGATGAAGAATCTCGCCATGGTGGATTAAGCCCCGGTCTTAGTACCGCCACTGTGGAACGGAGTAGGGCTGACAACCATGCCGGGCCGGACGCGGAGCAGGCCTTCGACAATCACGCGATCGCCGGGTTTCAGACCATTGAGGACGATCCAGGATTCGCCCACTCGTTCGGCCGTAGTGACGGGGCGCAATTCAACCTTGTTCCCCGGGCCAACGGTGTACACGGTCTGCATGCTCTGCAATTGCTGAATGGCGCGCTGCGGAACCAGGACCACGTTCTTCCGCACTTCGGTTTCCAGCCGAACCTTGCCGAATTGGCCGGGCAGTAGCGTGTGCTGCGGGTTGGGAAAACTGGCTTGCAATTCGAGCGTGCCGGTCTTGGGGTCGACCTGGTTAACGGTGTTCTCGACACGGCCCGTGTTCGGGAACTGGCTGTTGTCCGCCAGGACGAGCCCAAGAGCCGATTGGGTCAAAGTTCCACGCTTCTTGAATGCCAGGTACTCCGGTTCGGTGACCTTGAAGCGGATCCAGATGGGATCGAGTGGGACGATGGTGGTGAGCGGCTGTTGCGAAGTGGGCGTAACCAAGCCTCCGACCGGCACCAGCGTGTCGCCGATGAGGCCGCTAATGGGAGCGCGAATGGTTCCGTACTCGAGATTGAGCGTGGCCGTGCGCAGAGCGCCGCGCAAAGCTTCGACTTTGCCCTGCATCGAATCGATTTGGGTGCGGGTGGAGAGGCGCGTCTGTTCGACGTTAGCCTCGCTGGATTTGACGTTGGCCTCGGCGGAATGCAGCGCTGCGACGGCCGCATCGAGCTCCTGCTTGGCGGCGGCATCCTCTTTCACCAGCGGCGCCAGGCGATCGTTATCCTGCTGCGCTTTGAGCAGGTTGGCTTGAGACACGGCCAGGTTGGCCTCGGCCTGCAGCAACGCCACTTGCTTACGCGCAAACTCGAGATCGGCTTCACTCTGCGCGAGGTTACCTTTGGCCTGCTCGACGGCCGCCTCGGAAGGCCGGGTGTCCAGGATGTAGAGCGCGTCCCCGGCGTGGACCTCCTGACCCGGACGGAAGAGCCATTTTTCGATATAGCCCTCCACACGGCCGCGGACATCGACGGTGTTGCGGGCGTAAGTCTGGGCCGGGTATTCCGAGAAGATCGGGACGTCGGAGGCAGTCACTTCCGTGATCAATACTCCGGGCGCGGGCGGTTGCTGGCCGGCAGTTTTGTTCTGAGCGACGGACTGGCAACCGGAGATGGCGAGCGCCAAGCCTAGGGCGCCACTGGCTGCCAAGACGGTGTTTCTGTTATGAATGCCGTAGCTCCTCATGAATGGTAGTAGCGCCTTGTACTCACTAGAGATGCAGACGTTGGCACCGACGATCCGGTTGTTCCTGATAGGGAACGCTATGTGCGTGACTCTATTCTACGATGGCGGGAGGGGGGAAAGCCAGAAGACGGAGGCAGGAGGAGAAATAAGAAATGGTTCCAAGTGACCCATCGAACAGCCCGCTTCCCGACCGGCATGCACGGTCAAAGCATGGCTCGCAGCGTATTGGTGATGTTGCTCTCTTGCTCCCCGTAACCGCTTTTATCCGGCTACGGATCAGTACGCCAGAGCCCATCCGCCATTTCTACCTGCTAGAAGCTTTCGTCTCGGAACGGCCTTTTGCTCGCCCGCAGCGACTGTTCTCTTTCGAGAACCACCGCGGCGAGGTCAAAGCTCCTGACCTATCCCTTCGGCGAAATTCTGAACTCTTCTTCCAGCCCGTTCGGCTTTCTGCTCCCACCCTCGGCGGCGTTCGTCACGCCTCCGGGGATGTTCGTCGCACAAAGCCCGTTGCCGTCTCGCGAGCTCAAAACTCTCAAACATCCATCCAACCTTCGCTCCCCTTCAGGACTTTCGTCCCTCCGGATCGTAGCGCTCAGTCAGCGGCTTGGTCTGAAAAGCTTACCTTGGCGCCCAGCCCGTTTTTCCTTCGCTCCCCGAAAGCGTCAATTACCTTTTAATAACTATCCGCTCCCGGATCATCGTTCCAGATTCGCTACCGTTCACCAGGCTTACTGCTCTCTGAACCTCTTGGAACCATGTCCATGATGCTCTGAAACGCTTTTGTAGTCAACAAAGAAATGCAAGACCTGGGACAATTTCCAGAGGTTTTATCAAGCTTGTTTTCTATTGTTTGCAGGTATTTCTTTGTGGACAAAATGTGGATAAAACAGCACTGCTCGAGGTTGTTTTGATTTTCTTCAGGGTGTCTTCGCAGGAACGTCAGACCAGCTCAAAATCATTCCCGTATCGGTGGCCACCCAAACGTGCTGAGCGTCGACAACGGCCAGCATGGCACGCTGAGCAACGGCGCGATAATCGATATCCATCTCCCGCCAGACTTTCAAGTCGGCGCTTTCGTACATCTTTACCTTGGCTGGAATGGGCACCTGATTGGATGAGCCGGGAGGTTCGATGCTAGCGAGGATGGCGCTTCCATCGGGGAGCAAAGCTACATCGGTGACGGCGCGGTCGCGCTCCTCGAAGATGGTTCGGGTCCCTTGCTGCCTCAGTCTGGTCTTATAAACGCTCGACGGCAACGAGAAGTAATTCATGTACTGGACCAGCATGATGGCGCTCCCGTCTTTGGCGAATGTCAATTGTGAGAGCGTACCGACGATAGAAAGCGTGGAGGCTTGCCATTTTTTACCGCCGTCGAAAGTCTCGAGAATCGCTACCTTGGTTTCGTGCTCGCGCCGGTAGCGCGCCACATCCGGGTCCAACCAGATCGGGCGCCGATCGTTCTCCCGCTGCATCAAATTCCCAACGATCACGCCATGCTCGCCGGAGAAGGAGATGCAATTGTACACCGTGTCTTGCGCTTCAGTGGGCGGTTGATCGGCTGCGGCCAGCTTGCTCCATTTCTTGCCGCCATCGGTAGTCTCATAGACGAGTTTCGGGAATCCGATGGCGTATCCGTGGGAGGCATCGAGGAAATGCACGCGCACGGCGCCCTTGGGCGTTTCCAGCTTCGTCCAAGTACGGCCACTCTCATCAGTCGACCAGAAGCCGCGATCGGTCACCATCCAACCCAGAGAGTCATTGAGAAAAAAGAGCGACAAGGGGTGTTCTTTCACATCCACGACCGACCACTGTTTGCCGCCGTCGCTGGTTAAAACGACGACACCCTGCTCATGTCCATTTTTTTCAAAAACGACGCCGGCCGCAACGCAGCGCTCGGCCGAGGGACATCTGATATCCCGCAACTCCAGGAGCGAATCGAGCTTTTTATAGGAGTACTGGATCTTCCAGCGCTGGGCGCCTTGAGCCACGAGCTGTGGAACGCCGAGAGAAAGAACGGACAAAACCGCTAAGGCTTTAGCTGCTCCTGACACGTTCGGGGCCCGACGACAAAACCAAGTCCGAGCTTTCATGGGTGGGCTTCGCCTCCATCCTGGATAACATCAGCATGCAGCCGACCTGCTCGCCCACCGTGGTGAGGAGCTCCATCTCGAAGCCGGTATGGGGATGCGGCTCGCGGTGTTGGACGTTAATCACACCCTCCACGCCCCCGCGGGAAATCACCGGTGCTGAGAGAAACGCCTCGAAGGTATCTTCGGGCAGGTCGCTGAAAAATTTGAAACGCGGATCGTGATAGGCTTCGCGCGAGATGGCCAGCAATCGTTTTTCACGAGCCACCCAGCCGGTCAACCCTTCATTCAAAGTAAGCTTTACATTCCCGACGGCGGCGGGGTGCGGGGTGTTGCTGGCGCGCAAGACCAGCTCATTGCGGTCCAGCAGGTAGAGCAGGCAGGAGTCGCATTCCATGAACTCCACCACCAGCGCGACCACGCCGTCGAGCGAGTCCTGCAGACTCATATCGCGCACCAGGTACCGGCTGATTCTCTGCAATAAGCGCAGTTGCTGCTCGGTCCGATCCAGGCGTTGTTCCAATTCTTTGTGACGGGACACCGGTCTTATTATCCCACGCGGTGCGGAATGAGTGACGCGGGCGGGGAGGTTTTTAATTTCTAGTTTCTGGTTTCTAGTCGACGACTATCCGTCAACTTGGATGCTAAAGCGCGTGCCGACAATCGGACGACTATAGCTTCGCGTATTCTGCTCTGGCCTGTTTTAGGACGGGGAGGTCCGCGTCGGCATCCTTCCAAAGGGCAAGGAAATCCTGATAGGCGCTTTTGGCCTTGCTTCTGTCGCCGGAGACAACGTATGCCCTGCCCAGTTGCAAGTGTGCCAGGGCGCTTATAGGATCGGCCAAAACGATGCCGCTGTGATTCAGGATTTTTTGAAATTCAGCCACGGCCTCTTGGGCGCGTCCAGCTGCCAGGTACGCCTGTCCGCGTATATAGGCGGGATAGAGGCCTCCGAACTTACCAAAAAACGCCGTGCCCGGCAAGGCGAAGTCGTAAGGAACCGCCCGTTGCAGGCGCTCCACCGCGTCCGACGGCGCCTGATGAGCGAGTGCGGAAAGAGCGTGCAGCGTGGGAAGATACTCGAATTGCACCGGCGTATCCTCCGGGAAGCGCTTCTCCAGGTCGGCGGCGACTTTTTCGGACTCCAAAGACTCGCCTGACAGCGCCAGCGCAAACGCAGCGGCGTACTCCACATCGCGGCCTTTTGCAAGTTCCAGCGCCGCCCGGGCGCGCTCCTTCGCCGCTGCCCGATTCCCGAAGTGCGCTTCGCAAACGGCCTCCGCAGTCTCGTAGAAGGCGACTTTTTCGCGCTCGCCGGCCTGTTGCACCAGTGCGATCGCGTGCTCCCACATGGTCCGAGCCTGCCGCATTCGTCCGGAACGGGCGAGCACCAGAGCCTGATGGTGTGACATCCAGTCCTCGGCGTGCTCTCCGGGAGCGCGAGCGATTTCGCGGTTCATTCCCGCCTGATCGCCTTTGAGAAACGCGATGTAGTAACGGGTGACCAGCATTTCCGGAAGTTCCAGTTTGCGCTCCGCCGCCCGGCGCAATACATCCTCCGCCTCTGTGAGCCGGTTGAGGGAAAGAAAGTGGAAGGCAACAGTATACCCATATGGCATATTCGGATCTAACCGAATACTCTCTTGGCCCGCGTGAATTCCCCTTTCATATTGACCCGTGCCCATTGCGACCCAGCCGCCCAGGACGCCTTTGGCGGTGGAATCGCGTGGATAGGTCTGCGCCCACGATTCGAGAGTCTGCAGCTCTTTCTGTAAGTTGCCGGTTACCTGGCGGTCATAGAGCATAAGGATGTAGCGCCTCTCCCGATCGCTCACGCGATCCCGAAGCCCGTAGGCTATGCGGACTTCCTCGGCTCCCAGATCGGTTTGCCCCATGTTCCACGACATAAACCCGAGATCGGCGTGCGCCATCGCGAATTGCGGATCGATGGCGATGGCCCGCTGGAGATGCGGAATCGCGGCCGGACTACCACCTGCATAGTTGGCGATCTTTCCCGCGCTGTACGCTTGCAGAGCTTCCAGCGACGGCGTGGTGGCCTCCTCCAACGGCGTGGAGTGCTCTTGAATGGTGACCAGCGATTCACCCAGTCTGGTGCGGATTTGAATCGCGATTCGGCTCAGCGCATCCAGGACCTTTTCTTTGCTTGCCGTCTGCGCCTGTTCTTCGGCAAGGACCTCGCCAGTCTGGCAGTTCCGGGCCCTCAGCCATAAAACGTACTGGCTGCCGAGCCCAGCGATGGAGCCTTCCAGAACTGCGCTGCCTCCGGTTCGCTCGCAGATCTCGCGAGAGACCTCCGGAGTCAGCCGCGTCTCCGGCGGCCGGTTCATGAAACGCAGTCCCTGCTGGATTTGCTGGTCCGAGACGAGCTTGAGGAACGGGGACTGTTCCAATTGCGCCGCCAACCCCTGCCGAAGCGTTTGGTCAAATACGGGATCGCCGGTCTTGTTTTCGAAATCTCCCAGGACAACCGTGTCCTTCCCGGTGAGCTTCGGGGCCCGGTGAAGATAGGCGTAGGCCGCAGCGACAATAGCGAGAATAACGGCGGCAGCCGAAACGATCTTCCAGGGACTACTGGTGGTTGCCACTTTACCCAGTTCCCGCTCCAGCTCGGCAGCCGATTGCCACCGGCGTTCAGGATCTTCTTCCAAACACCGGCTCACGATTCTTTCGAGCTTTCGCGACGGAATGCGCTTTCGCAGCGATCCAACTCGTGCGCCCGTCAGCATTTCATAGAGGACACAGCCGAATGAATGAATGTCGGAGCGGGCATCGGCCGGCTTACCTTCCTTCTGCTCCGGCGCCATATAGGCGGGCGTGCCCAACAGCATGTGGCTGGCAGTAGCCGTTTCGTCGGTGCCCGATTTCGCCAGTCCGAAATCCAGAACTTTAACTCCCGACTTCGCGATCATGATGTTACCCGGCTTGAGGTCGCGGTGAATGATACCCTTGCCATGTGCTTCCGCCAGCGCAGCCGCAATCTGTGAGGCATACAGGTGCGCGGTCTTCACTGGAAGAGGTCCGCTCTTGAGCCGGGCCGCTATTGTCTCTCCCTCCACCAGTTCCATGACAAGGTAGTTCGGCCCAACATCGTAGACCGTGCAGATGTGGGGGTGATTGAGCGACGAAATCGCGCGCCCTTCACGCTCGAAACGGGAACTAAACCGCTCATGAGCGATCTTGACGGCGACGGCGCGGCCCAATCGCGTGTCTAGCGCCCGAAAGACCTCTCCCATGCCGCCCTCGCCGAGTTTGCTTTCGATACGATAGGGGCCCAGGCAAACCCCTGCAGCCACGGCTGTGACGGTCGCATCCTCCAGCAGTTCGGGAGCGTTCTGGACCGCAGCCCGCTCGAGGAACTCGCCGCCAGTGCGCAGTGCGAGAAGCGACTCTATTTCGCGGCGCAACTCGGGATCTGTCTGGGCCAACAGAGCCACGCGCTCGTCGGCAGTGCCTTCGCAAGCGGCGTGGTATAGCTCTTCGATCTTCCGAAAACGCTCCGGAGTCATAACTAGCGTCCCGCTGGGTTAGCTTTAGTATGGCTTAATTCGGTGTATGGCTTAACTCTCGCAGCAGCCAAGCCTTGGCGAGATCCCAGTCTCGTCTGACGGTGCGCGGCGAAATTTTCAGGGCCGCGACGATTTCCTCCTCGGTCAATCCCCCGAAATAACGGAGCTCGACCACCTTGGCCTGGCGCGGCGCCACCTGAGAGAACGCCGTCAGGGCCTCGTCGAGAGCCAGGATGGATCGCTCGGGTGCGTGGGACAAGACGGCGGATTCGTCCAGATTCACTTTCAGGGGAGTTCCACCGCACCTGCGGGAGCCGCGCCTGCGAGCGGCGTCCACCAAAATGCGCCGCATCATCTGGGCCGCGACGGCGAAGAACTGCGCGCGCGCCTGCCATTCGACCTTGGTCACGTCCACCAGGCGGAGGAAGACCTCATGCACTAACGCGGTGGCCTGGAGCGTATTGCCCTGGGCTTCATTTTTCATGTAGCGGCGGGCCATGAGCCGCAGTTCCGGATAGACGTGCTCCGTGAGACGGGCCAGGGCGGCTTCGTCACCGCTGCCCCAAGCTCTCAAGAGATTTGTGATTTCCGCCGTACGCGCGTCGATAGAGCCCATGCTCCCCAGGGCATCCACAAATATATACAAAAAAGATGGCCGGTTTTAGCGGGCCTCTGCCGCCTGTACCGGCGGACGGAGAACAAAGTCTCTAAATAATCTCCTCCAGAAAGCAGGAAGCACAAATGAAACACGCAGCAACTATGGCGCTGATAGTCACTCTTGGTGTCGGAGGCGTCTACGCACAACAGATTCCCGTGAAAATGAGGTTTTCGGGAGATGGCGGTCCGAGCGTGATCGATCTAAAGCAGCCCAACGCAAATACCGGGGAAGAGAATCTCACCGGGTACGGCACGCAAGGCCCGTTCACGTTTCGGCTGGTCAAGGCTAGCATGGCTTCTCCGCAACCGTCCAGCACTTGTTCGGGCGCTACCAAGGTCTATTTTCCAAATGTGTCCGGCGCCGGCCTCTTTCGGTTCTTTGACGGGAGCCTGTTGATGGTCAATCTCACCGATGGCGGCGATTGCATCGATTTCGCGGCGAATCAGGCCCAGTGTACTTTGACCTTTCAAGTCACCGGCGGAACCGGCCGCTTCAAGAATGCGTCCGGCGTCCTTACGTTTACTGAGACGGCGGCGCCCCTATTGAGCGATGCCTCCAGCAACCCAGTCTTTTTTTCCGAAACGGGGCAGTTTACGGGAACGATTTCCGTGGTGGCGATGGAGGAGGGGTCTCAAGACGGGAGGCAATAAAAAGAGGTCTTCTCTTGGTCGCCCTTCCGCGATAACGCATTGGCCCAATGTCTTGTGGCGCCGCGCTGGGTCATGGACGAAAGGGTTGAGATCGCTGGGCTGTGTGCCTTACCAAAAAACGGCGGGCCCGAAGTAGGATTCGTTGGTTCCACCGTAAAGCCAACGATCTGGCCGATGTCGTTGATGGTATGGCAGCAGCCCGCCACGGTTGCGACCGCTCCGGGAAAAAGTCCAGCCGAACTTATGGACCGTGCCATCTTTGGCGATTGCGCTGTCCTGACAACTTATCGAAGCTGACGCTTCCGGACCGTGCTGGTCCATAATTAAATTTGAATCTGAAAGCTTTGCGAAAGCACTGGGACCTGTTTGCGTCCCGCGATCCACTGTGGGCGATTCTCACACACCCCGATCGAAAGGGCAGCCGCTGGGATACCCGGGAATTTTTCGAGACCGGCGTTTGGGAAATCGGGCGATCGCTCGAACAAGTGGAAGCCTTGCATCCCATCCCGCGGAAACGGCGGGCGCTCGATTTCGGATGTGGCGTCGGCCGTCTCACCCAACCCTTAGCGCAGCATTTTGAACAGGTCTACGGAGTGGATATTTCCGCCTCGATGATTCAGCAAGCTAAGGATTTCAACCAGCACGGCAGCCGCTGTCAATATGTGGTGAATCAAAGAGTCGACCTGCGCATCTTCCCCGATGACCATTTCGATTTCATCTATTCGAACATTACTTTGCAGCACATGCCTCCACGCTACAGCCGGCGCTACATTGCCGAGTTTTTGCGGGTGCTTGTGCCGGGCGGCGCGCTGCTATTTCAGGTCCCCAGCAAAACGCGGGACGCCGGGTCGACGATTGGTCGCGCGACTCGAACCTTTTATTACCGCTTCCTCTGGGACCTAATACATCCCGATACACCTTACATGGGCATGTACGGGGTTTCCAAGGATGAGGTGGTCCGGTTGATTGGCCGTCATGGCGGCCGGTTGATTCATGCCGCGCCCGACCCGGCCGCCGAGCCGGAGTGGGAAGGTTACCGGTACTTAGTCACTCGTGTTACCCCGGAATCATACGTGGTACCATCAGTACCACATAACGAAGCAATGACAGGGGCTGACTGACGTAGTACCATGGATGAATCATTATGATATACGGAAGGAGACCTTCCTAATGTGGAATAAACGTAAAGAAGAAGAATATCCGCCGAAGGCTGGCCCAGCGCCCGCGGCTCCGGCTAATCAACCGAAGGAGAACCCTCCCATGTCTACGGCTCCAGCAGCCAGCCATCACGTATCTGACTCCCGCGGGCCCGCCATCATTGGAAAGTCTGTGATGATTAAGGGCCAGATCTTCAGCCGGGAAGATTTGACAATCGACGGGGAAGTCGAAGGATCGGTCGAGCTTCATGAGCACCGCTTGACGGTGGGTCCGCACGGCAAACTGCAGGCGGGCGTGAAGGCGCGTGAAATTGTCGTGCTCGGCTCAGTGCACGGCAACGTGGAAGCGTCCGATAAGATCGACATTCGCAAGGATGCGCGGCTGGTGGGAGACATCAAGACGGCGCGCATCGTGATTGAAGACGGCGCCTACTTCAAAGGGAGCATCGATATTACCAGGCCCGAGACCAGCAAGGCGGCGGCTACACCTGGGGCGAAACCCATGGTTTCAACGCCCTCGCCAGCCAATGCCGCGGTTGTTTCGGCTCCGGGCGGCGATCTGAATCGCTGACCGGCCTGATGAGTCGGGAAAGGGTCCAGCTTTGTTAAAAGACCGCTGGAGAGCGGAGACCGGGGCCCCGGTGGCATATCCACAAAACCGGGGCGCTGTTTCCGCGGCCAAGCCGCAAACCCGAGCCAGCCATGGTCTGGAGCAGTTCTTCTCGTCTATTCAGGACGAACAGAACCTTTCGATTCTCGACTTTGCGGGCGCCAGCCAGGCTAACATCAGCTTCATCACCACGCTGGGCCATCGCATTTACTCCAACGACATCGTGCGAACGCTGGAGGAGACGTTTGGCGGAGACGGCGAGTTTGTCGCCAACCAAGCCGATCCTGTACGTTGCGGCAAGTTTTTGCGCGAGAGCCTGGACTTTTCCGAAAACAGCTTCGACGGCGCGTTGGTATGGGACACGCTGCAGTTTCTCGCCCAACCCTTGTTGCAGGATACTGTCGACCGGCTGTTCCACATTATGCGCCCGCAGTCATACCTGCTGGCTTTTTTCCACGCCGAGGAGAAGGCCGACACGATCCCGCTTTACTCCTACCGTATTGTTGAGTCGAAAGTTTTGTCCTTAACGCCGCGAGGGCAGCGCAAGCCGGCGCAGTACTTCAACAATCGGAGCCTCGAAAAACTGTTCCAGAAATTCAACTCCGTGAAATTCTTTCTCACGCGGGATCACTTGCGGGAAGTGATCGTGAGAAGGTAGTGGTCCCCACTAAAAGCCCGAGTTCAAGCTCAATGTAAGTTCAAGGCCCGCAGCAAATCGTACCGTGTACTTAACCGAAGGTCAGCCGTTGCGGAGTCACCCTCACCCACGGTGACCGCCTTCCCAAGTTTCTCGAAAAACTCGGGTGGCAGCATCGCGGGCAAATCCATCGCGATTAAGAAGTAGTCACCGGAAGGCAAATCTGCGAATGAGAACCGGCCGTTCTCGTCGGTCTGTGCTCTAAGGAACCTCCCTTGAGTTCTACCAATCGCTATCACATTGACCGACGGTCCCACGGGCCCATCGGAATCGCTGACGACTCCACTGATGTGTGAAGTCCCATAGCCGATCACAATCTCCAGAGATGCCGCTGGTGCCGAAGCGAGATCAATGTCTGCGCCGCCTATGGCCTGACCATTGAAGCGGACTGATTTTAGAAACATCGGCGTAGGTATCGAGCCAATGGTCACGCGATAGGGGGCTGGTTCCAGGCCCGTCATTGCAAAACGGCCGTCCTCTTCGATCATTGGGGAATCCAGGTCGTAGAGCCCATCCGCGGGGGTCAATGTGATTTGAGGCCAGGATGATGGTGCTTTACCCTCCACTACTATGTGTCCTCTCAACTCGATGGCCGGCTTCATTTCGACAACAACCCGATCTAGATCTCCATTGCCAACCGAAATCACCTGCCACGCGACCAATGGAGGATGGTCCTCGATCTCGGCGGTCGGCTTCGTTTCAAGAATGTAGTTGCCGGGTAAGACTCCGTCGAACGAGAATTCTCCTGCTCTTAGGCCAGTGGATCGAGCCGATAAGCCGGGAGCTCCGCTGCCTTGACGAATGAGGTTGAGCACGTCGGGGGCGCCAGCCTCGCCCGTCGCAGCGTTGACGACCTTACCGTTGACCTTGAAGACCGGAACCCTCTGAAGCCGGATCTCCAGTCCGCGCACTTGCGCACCCGCGCTGAGTTCAACGGGAACAGCCGCCGCGAGATCGGTCGCATCCGGATAGTAGGTCGTGACGTAAATCTCCGGGTGGCCCTGAAGCGACGGCGATTTGACAGGCGAAGCAGTGCTGGGCGGAGCGGCGACTGACACCACGTACCGGCCTGGGAACAGGCCTCCGATGGCGAATGCTCCGTCCGCATCAGCTGTTGCCGTACTGCCCGGGACCTCGAATCGCAGCCGTCCACCTGGAACCGAGGACAGGCGGACGTTGACGGTCACGCCGGGAAGAGACTCTTTTTCGTCATCAAAAACCCTGCCGGCAATTATGCCTTGTGGAGTCATTTTAATGGCGATGTCATTCGTTTTTTGGCCAGGATTAATCGTTAGTACCGAACCTCGATCATTGTCGAAATGCGCATTCAGGAACCCCGCACGCTCGGCGTCCAACGTGTAGCGGCCCGGTGCGACTTCATCGAATGTGAAATTTCCCTGCGAGTTAGTCTCGGCCGCAACGTTCGCGACTTCTGCTTCCATTGACACTCGGGGCGAAGGAAGCGGAGTGAGCCGCAGCGTGACCCGGCGGAGTGGCTCACCGGATAGGCTGGTGACACTACCTGAAACTGATGCTTTCTCCTTGGAGAGGGGTGGCTGGGCCAGACAGAAAGCAGTGAGAATCATTCCGAGGCCCGCGAGTTTCCTTACACTGCCCGGCACAATTCTGAGTTGGTGTTTGGGCGACGGACTGCAGGAAAACCTGGTGCACCAGTTGGATCGGATCGCGTGAGCGCTCGTCTCCATGACCCTAGTATGCCAAGTTTCGCGTGGAACAGCCGATTCGAGCGCCGATGTTTTACTCTGGCCGGAAGCACAATCTGGCCGTTCACATCCGCCTCGGCCTTTTCTCTGAGCTAGCCGTTTTCGACGCGCGCCTTTATATCCGAGTACGCCGTATCGATGAGCCTGCGTAACGCTGCGGCGTTTGTGGCTGTTCCCGGTCTCAGCTTCACATGGCGCATGAACTTGCCGGCGCCTTGCAACAAGCGGGCCGGATCCGGCAGCGCTGAACCGTGAAAGAACCCCACGTTTACGTGTGAGGTGAATACATTCACGTAGCCGAAGGGCGCATCTCCCAAACACGCAACCGGACAGCCATCGTGCAATAGCTCCCGGACTTCGTCCCCGCAGTTTCGCATTACCTCAAACCACTGACGCGCGATGGCTCCCAATTCGCCTGCCTGCTCTTTCATCCACGCATCGATGGCGGGATCCCGCACGACGGCGCCGTTGAATCGCAGCAATTCCCGAGGCGCTTCCACAACCTATCTGTGATCCTTTCGAATCTGCAAGAGGTCGGTGAATGACCTCAGGCCTTGCGCCATCGTGACCTTGGTCCCTTCCACGTTACTCCAGCGCACCGGGACTTCCACGGCGCGTAAGCCGAGCTTTTGGGCGATCACCAAATCCTCCACGTCGAAGCTGAAGCCGTCTTGCTCCTGGCGGGAAAAAATCGTTTTGGCCGCGTCGGCGCGATACAGTTTGAATCCGCATTGAGTATCGTGGAACGGCAGGCCGGTCACCGCGCGCATCACCAGATTGAAGAAACGTCCCGAGTATTCGCGAAAAACGGATTGATGCACCGTGACCAAGGAGCGGTCGACCGCGCGGGAACCGATCGCGATGACAGCGTTTTGCCCGGCGGCGGCGGAATAAAGTTTGGGCAGCTCTTCGATGGGAGAGGAAAGGTCGGCGTCGGTGTAGAGAATCCATTCACCTTCGGCGTCGAGCATTCCGTGCCGCACGGCGTAGCCTTTGCCCCGATTTCCGGGATTCCGCAGCAGCCGGACGGGCGAGGGAGGCTTGCTGTACTCATCGACCACCCCGGCGGTAGCATCGCGCGAGCCGTCATCCACCACGATCACCTCCTGGAATTTGAAGCGTTGCGCATGCAGCCATTCCAGAATTCGATCCAGCGTCTGGGGGAGCCGGCCTTCTTCGTTGTAAGCGGGGATGACGATGGAGAGGGAGTCCAACGGTCAATTATACTTGTGGCACGGGCATTTTCGCCTGTGCTGGTTTCAAAAACATAGGAGTTCCATATTGTCACTGGAAGACGATCTGTACGATCAGCGCATCCGGCGTATCGCGGAGATCGAAGCGCTCGGCTTTCGAGCTTATGGCCAACGTTTCGATTTCACACACACGCTTCCGCAGATTCTCGCGGAGTACGGCGATAAGACCGCGGAGCAGCTTGAACCGCGCGTCAACGTGCGCATTGCCGGGCGGGTTGCCACCAAGCGGTTGATGGGGAAGGCCGGTTTCGCGCATCTGCAGCAGGGCGGAGACAAACTGCAGATCTACGTTCGAAAGGACGGAGTTCCGGCGAACGACTTTGCACTCTACCAGCTTCTTGACACGGGCGATATTATCGGCGTCGAAGGATATCTATTCCGAACGAAAACCGGCGAGCTCAGCGTGCATGCCGAGCGCCTGCAATTTCTGTCGAAGACGCTGTACTCGATGCCGGAGAAATGGCATGGGCTCGAGGATATCGAGACCCGCTACCGGCAGCGCTATCTGGATCTGATCGCGAATCCGGAAGTTCGCAAGGTGTTTGTGGCGCGATCGAAGATCGTTTCTTCGCTAAGGCGGCAACTGGAGGCACGTGGCTTTTTAGAAGTGGAGACACCGATGCTCCAGCCCATCTACGGCGGGGCCGCGGCCCGGCCTTTCAGTACGCACCACAACACGCTCGATATCGATCTGTACCTCCGGATTGCGCCAGAATTATATTTGAAGCGGCTGGTTGTGGGTGGCCTCGATCGCGTCTACGAAATCAACCGAAACTTCCGTAATGAGGGCATTTCGACGCATCACAATCCGGAATTCACGATGCTGGAGTTTTATCAGGCATACACGGATTACCACGGCATGATGGAACTTTCCGAAGAACTGCTGCGGCAGGCGGCCATCGATGCGACCGGGTCGGCGGTGGTTGAATATCAAGGCGAGAAGATCGATTTTTCGAAATTTCGCCGAGTTACCATGCGCGAGGCTGTTGGCGATGCGGCCTTGAAGGGCCACGCATTGGTAGAGGCGTTCGAACGAGACATCGAATCGACTTTGATTCAACCGACGATTGTCTATGACTATCCGGTGGAGGTGTCGCCGTTATCGAAGAACAAGCCTGACGATCCGGATTTTGTGGAGCGCTTCGAAATCTACATCGCCGGGATGGAGATCGGCAACGCTTTCACCGAGCTGAATGATCCGCGCGAGCAGCGGCATCGATTTGAAATGCAGCTTGCGATGAAAGAGAAAGGCGACGAGGAGGCGCATCAAATGGACGAAGACTATGTGCGGGCGCTGTCCTACGGCATGCCGCCGGCGGGCGGCGAAGGCATCGGGATCGACCGGGTAACGATGATCCTAACCAACTCGCGGTCGATCCGCGATGTAATCCTGTTTCCGCTATTGCGTCCGTTATGAGCGCTCAAACATTCGAGCTTTTCGTGGCGGCTCGATATCTGCGCGCGAAGCGCAAGCAGGCAGTGATCTCGGTGATCACGGTGATTTCCATCGTCGGAGTGGCGGCCGGCGTGATGGCATTGGTGATTGGCCTGGCCATCAACAACGGCTTTCGTACGACGCTGCAGCAGAGTCTGCTCGGAACGACGGCGCACGTCATGCTGCTGAATCAACAGGCTTCTCAAGGCGTCGCCAATTGGAAAGAATTGGAGCCTGCGCTGCGGAAGTTGCCGCATGTGATTAACGTATCGCCCGCTATATACGGAAAGGTGTTGCTCAGCGGCCCTCAGGCAGATGGGGCTGTCCTGAAAGGTGTGCCGCTGGATGCACCTCCGGACATGCTGCGGCATCTTAAACAAGGTTCGTTCGAGGACTTGAAGAACACCACCGGATTGCCGGGGATCATTATGGGAGCTCAATTGGCGCAGAATACCGGTATGCTCCTGCATGGCGTTTGCAACGTGATCAGCCCGCGAGGCATAATTACACCCTTTGGTCGGCATCTAAGCCCCTATCAGTTCCGCGTAGTCGGCATTGTCGAATCGGGCTTTTACGATGTCGATTCGTCCATGGCCTTTACTTCGCTCGAAGAGGCCCAGATTGTATACGACACCGGCAATGTCGTGAGCGATATCGAACTGCAGCTGGACGACATTTACAAAGCTCCCGAAGTGGCTCAGGCAGCCGAAAAAATCACGGGGCCGCACTTGGTTGCGAACACCTGGATGGAACAGTATCGCCAGATCCTGAGCGCCCTGAATATGGAGAAAGTGGTGACCGCGATCACGATCGGCTTGATCCAGCTTGTCGGGGCGCTGAATATTCTGATCACGCTCATCATGATGGTAATGGAAAAGAATCGCGACATCGCGGTTTTGATGTCGATGGGTGCGAAACGGCAGCAGATCCGCAAGATTTTTGTGCTGCAGGGAGTGCTGATCGGCGTGGTGGGCACTTCCATCGGGCTCGCGGTGGGCTACACGCTGTCGTATTTCGCCGACCGGTATCACTGGCTGACCTTGAATCAAGAGGTCTACTCGTTGAACTACGTTCCGTTCAATCCGCGCTGGCAGGACGGTATCTGGATCGCGGCGGCGGCGATCTTCGTCAGCTTTATTGCGACGCTTTATCCAGCGCGCAGCGCGACCCGGATCGCACCGGTGGAGGCGTTAAGGTATGAGTAGCTCCCTGGGGTCGGGCCTACTTCGATTTGCCTTCCAAGTCATCCAACTCGGCCTCTAGTTCATCGAATTGTTGGTGTAACTCTTCGCGCTTTTTCCGATGCTTAGGGAGGTAGTAGCTCAAGCCACAATAGAGGAAGAACGTTCCGCCCGCAATCACTACCGCACGCCGCAAAAGAGGTAATTGCTCTCCAGTAGTGTTACAGCCGATCAATCCCACCGTAATAAGCACAAGTCCACTACAGAAGGAAAAGAGCCGCGTCAGCCTTTGCCGAAATTGAGGTCCTTTTCCGTTGGTCAATCGCTCCAGCATGCAGTATTCTGGGTTTAGTACAATATACACATGAAACGCACAAATCTTGTGCTTGATGAGGAACTGCTAAAAGAAGTAACACACGCCTTAGGTGTAAAGACCTATTCCGCGGCGGTTAACCTTTCCCTCGCGGAAATTCTGCGCGTCAGGAAAGTACAAGCGCTCCCAGAGTTTTTCGGCAAAGGCTTGTGGGAAGGCGATCTCTCGAAGATGCGAGAAGACCGGCCATCCGCCAGTCGCCGAAAGCCGACAAAGAAGTGATCTTAGCCGATACGTCGGTTTGGATCGACTTGTTGAATGGAAGGCTGGGGGCACAAGTTTCATCGGATCGTGCCTTGCGTTTGGTGACCTGCGGGCCGATTGCCCAAGAAGTACTTCAAGGGCTTCGCGAGAATCCCCTGGCCCAATTGTTTCGCGAGTCTTTTCGTGGCATTCCGAGATTGAGTGATCCGCTTCCGTTCAGCACATTTCAAGAGGCTGCAGAAATATACAGTCACGGGCGAAGGAAAGGATACACGATCCGTTCTTCAACGGACTGTTTGATTGCCGCGATAGCCATCCAGAACGACGTGCCGGTTTGGCATAAGGATCGCGATTTCACGGTCATCGCTGGGTTTACTCGCCTCCGCGTTTACCACTGGCCTGGCCTCACGTTGCTTTAATCCGGTAAGCGCCGGATGGCACCCTCCGGCGCTACAATCGAAGCTAATCATGTTGCAAATCGCGCCTCGTTCGCAGGTTTATGACGTCGCCATCATCGGCTCGGGAGCCGGGGGCGGAACCGTAACCAAGGTCCTCGCCGATCTGGGCGTCAACGTCGCTCTAATCGAAGCTGGGCCGCCGATCGATCC
>DATHOT010000057.1:0-12833 GCA_035484655.1 Bryobacteraceae bacterium
AGTCCGATGACCTGGACGTCCTCCTGCAGCGCGGCGTTCACGATCATTTCCGGGGTTTGGCGGAGTCCGGCGTAGATGACCTCCATACCGGCATCGCGGAGAGCACGAGCGATTACTTTCGCTCCCCGGTCGTGGCCGTCCAAACCGGGTTTGGCGACCAGCACCCGGATACGATCCATATAAGTTCATTCTAACAGCAGGATTCAGGAGGCAGGAGACAGAAGGCAGGAGACAGGAGACAGGAGACTGAAGGCAAAAGGCAGAAGGCAACTACAGCACGCTGGTTTCGGTGTAGGAGCCGAAGACTGATCGGAAGGTGTCGCAGATCTCGCCGACGGTAGCGTAGGCGCGGACGGCGTCCAGGATATAGGGTATGGTGTTTTCCTTGCCCTCGGCCACACGCTTGAGAGCATCGAGGGTCTTCCGGACGGTTTGGTTGTCGCGCTCCGACTTTAGCTTGGCTAGTTTGGCGAGCTGATGACTTTGTGACGATTCATCGATCTGCAGAAGCTCGATCGGGTCTTCGTTTTGCTCGACGAAGGCGTTGACGCCGACGATCTTCTGCTCGCCAGTTTCGATGGTGTGCTGATATTCGTAGCTGGCGTTGGCGATTTCGGTCTGGGGGAAACCGCGCTCGATGGCGGGGATCATGCCGCCCATTTCATCGATGCGGCGGATGTAATCTTTGGCGCGCTTTTCAACTTCAGCCGTGAGGCTTTCGACGAAATAGCTTCCGCCGAGCGGATCGGGCGCATCGGGAACACCGCTTTCATAGGCCATCACCTGCTGGGTGCGAAGGGCGATGGTCACGGCATGCTCGCTCGGTAGCGCGTAGGCTTCGTCGAGCGAATTGGTATGCAGCGATTGCGTGCCGCCGAGCACCGCTGCCAGTGCCTGCAGCGTGGTTCGCACGATGTTGTTGTAAGGCTGCTGCCAAGTGAGCGAGCAGCCGGCGGTTTGGGCGTGGGTGCGGAGCTTCCAGCTCTTTTCGTCCTTCGCATGATAGCGGTCGCGCATGGTCTCGGCCCAGATCTTGCGCGCGGCGCGGAACTTGGCGATTTCTTCGAAGAAATCGTTATGCGAGTTGAAGAAGAAGCTGAGGCGCGGAGCGAAACTGTCGACGGGAAGGCCGCGCTCGAGGGCCCAATCGACATACTCAATGCCGTCGCGCAATGTGAATGCGAGCTCCTGAACGGCGGTGGATCCGGCCTCGCGAATGTGATAGCCGCTGATGGAAATGGGATTGAAGCGCGGCACGCGCTGGGTGGAGTATTCGATGACGTCGGTCACCAAACGCATCGACGGGCGGGGCGGGTAGATGTACTCCTTCTGCGCGATATACTCCTTCAAAATGTCGTTCTGCAGCGTGCCCGACATGCGCGACCAATCGACACCCTGCTTTTCCCCGACCGCGAGATACATGGCCCAGATAACGGGCGCGGGCGAGTTGATGGTCATCGACACCGTGACGTCGCCGAGGGGAATGTCGCGGAACAGGATCTCCATGTCCTGGAGCGAGCAGATGGAGACGCCGCACTTGCCGACTTCGCCTTCCGAAGCCGCGTGATCGGCATCGTAACCCATGAGCGTCGGTAGGTCGAAGGCGACCGAGAGTCCGGTCTGGCCCTGGCGCAGCAGATAGAGATAGCGGCGGTTGGTCTCTTCGGGCGTGGCAAAGCCCGAGAACTGGCGCATGGTCCAGAGGCGGCCGCGGTACATGTCGCGGTGGATGCCGCGGGTGTATGGAAACTCGCCGGGCGGCGGGATTGGGAGACCTGGGACGTGTTGGGGTCCGTAGAACGGTTCGATCGGGATGCCGCTGAGAGTTTTGCGGTCCGGGGCTGTGGTTGTGCCGGTTGGCTTGGCCATCAATTTCATTGTAGGTGGTGGGCGGCGGCGAGTGGGTGATGGCGAGCGTTATGAGGCGCGAACCGCCGTGTTTGCGGGAGAAGGTGAGCTGAATGTTTTTCGATTCCAGAAGATTCTGATGGCGGCGGAGGTGATGAGAGAGGACATGAGGGGTGACGCTGGTGACGCTGATTTCGAGGAGGAGGTCGGTGGCGGTACCGGTCCAAGTGGTTCGGTTTTTCAGGAGCGCTGTGATGGAGTCCAGGATCGGCGTAGTTGGGGTTTCGTTAAGAGCGCCAATGATGGAAGCTGCGCGATCCGGGAGAGCGGCCGCTGCCCAATGGGCGGCATCGGCGTGTCGCGGCGTCGAGTTGAGGCGCGTGGAGGCGTGGTTGGCAAGAGCGGCGCCGGCGGCGTTGCAGAGGGCGGCGAGGATTTGGGGGCGTACGGATTCGAGTTCGGCCCAGAGATCGGATTCGGTGCGGCGGGTGGCGGTGGTGAGTGGCGCAAGGCGGACGGTGATGGTACGAGCGGCTAAAGCTTCATCGGGATTCCAGCCTCCGGTGGTGGTGATGAGGATGGGGCGGTGAAGTTCAGTAGGGAGTGGCTCGCGGCCGTCACCTTCTTCGTGCAAGAGGAGAGCGGCGCCGGTGGCGAGACGGCACAGGGCGTCGGAGAGGCGCGGGCGAATAGGGCCGGTGTGATCGAAGGCGAGAATCCAATTGTGTTGAGCGGCGGCGAGCAGTTCTCGTACCGAGCCGGGAATGGCGAGGAGCGGAGCGGTGGAGGGATCGATCAAGGAGCGGAGCATGCGGGCAGCCGTGGACTTGCCACAGGCGGGCGGACCGTCGAGAACGAGGATGGGATGCGGTCCGGTGGGGCGGAGGGCGGAGAGAAGCCAGGCGGTGAGCCGAGTGGGGTCGGCGTCGGTTGCGAAGTTGAGGGCAGGGGGCAGAAGGCGGGCCGCAGATGGCAGAGGGCAGGCGGCAGCGGGATGGGGGAGCTCGGCGTTGCCGCGGCTGTGCAGGAAAGCGGCGGCAGGGTCGGTAGTGATTTGCCAGCGGCCTGGCGTGATTTCGACGATTTCGCCGGCGGCGTTGTCCAGATCGAGAAGAATTGCGTCGGGCTGGCGAGGATTGCCGCGGGGAGCGACACGTCGATGGACGGGAAGGCGCGGGCCGCTCGAAAGAGCGCGAGCTTCGAGGGTGCGAATGGTTTGGCGAAGCGCATAGCCGGTGGGCGGCTCGCCGTGGCCGCGATAGAAGGCGTCGATGAGCCAGTCGCGGAAGCGGGGCGAGAGGATGGAGCAGATCTGATGGCTGAATGGCCCGAGGGGGAGGCTGACGAAGGCTTGGCCGGTGGTGGAGGCGAAGGGGGAGGCGGTGGCGGAGTGGTTGAGGAGGAATTCGGTTTGGGGATGCATTGGCTTGATTTGTTGATAACATGCGGGGCGGTGGCGGGAGCTAGCCGGTTTGGGACAAGTGGTTGCAGGTGCGGGAGAAATATTGTGAAAAGGTTTGTAATTCTCACGGCAGTCAATCGTAAAGAGCAGTTCCTAATAGGATCCTTAGCTCCGGGTCGCCGATAATGAAGGGGGCCGGGCACTGCACTCGCGACAAATGGTAGACCCCTTACTGGTCGCGGAAATTCTGACATTTAGCATCCTCTCCAGAAACGAGGTATGCGCTCCGCCGCGACGGGCGCGGCTGCGAACCTTCCCGTAAAATAGGAATGATATGACCGGCCAAGTGGAAACTCTGATTCTCGATCTGGTGGACCGGCTCACGCTGCGCGACAGAACCTACAAAGAAGCCGTGGACGCGTGGCGCACATCTTGCCCCGGGCTCCCGGTCCGGGAGGAAGCAAACGACCGTAGACTGCTCATGCAAGAAGAGGTCAACGGAAATTCCATGATTCGAGTCAGCTCCTTGGGCCACGCCCTTCTTGACGAACGCAAAGCCGAGCGCAAGTGGCTCTCTGGCAAGCTCGCCGGTCGCGAGCTGATCTAATGAAGCTGCGCGAGGCTCGCCCCGATTTTCGAATAAAGTGAGAGGGGCGCATGCAACGACGTGACTTTCTCAAACTAGCTGGGCTGGCCGCGGCAACGAACCGGCTAGGCGCCCAGCAACCGCAATCCTTTCTGGCCCCGGCCGGCTCCGAAGACATCGCCAAGACCGATTTCACGCTCGAAATCGCCCCGGTCACGGTCGAATTGGCGCCTAATCGCATCGTCAGCACCATCGGATACAACGGCGTCTCGCCAGGGCCGCGGCTGCGGATGAAGGAGGGCGTGCCGGTCACCGTGAATGTGGTCAATAAAACGGACGTACCGGAGTTTGTCCATTTTCACGGTTTGCTCATCCCTGCCGACGTCGACGGATCCGAGGAAGAAGGCACCCCGGCCGTGCCTCCCCATGGAAACCGCCGCTATCAGTTCACGCCCACTCCGGCCGGCACTCGCTGGTATCACACTCATACCATGTCGATGGACGACCTGCATCGCGGCAGCTTTACCGGTATGTTCGGATTTCTGATCGTCGAGGGCGCGAATAATCCGGGCCGCTACGATCAGGAACATTACCTGGCACTGCGCGATTGGGAGCCCTATTTCACCAATCAAGCCATGGATAACGACGATCTCGATCCAGCGGGTGCGCAGCCAGAAAAACCGGCGGTGCTGGATACGCGGCAGCCAGGGATGGAGGTGGCGTCGGATATTTTTTCCATCAACGACAAAGCGCTCGGCGCCGGCGAGCCGATCCGAGTGAATCCCGGGGAACGCGTCATGTTTCATTTTCTGAACGCCAGCGCAATCGAGAATCGTCACCTGGCACTGCCCGGCCACAAGTTTAATGTGATCGCACTGGACGGAAATCCCGTACCTACGCCCGCGGCCGTGGACGTGTTGATGCTGGGCCCGGGCGAGCGCATCGATGCCTGGGTGGAGATGAACCAACCCGGCGTTTGGATCCTGGGAGCACCCGAAGACCCGGTACGCGAAGGGGGGCTCGGCATTGTCATCGAATACGCCAATCAACACCGCACTCCGCAGTGGACGCCGCCGCCTAAATCCGTTTGGGATTACACGCTGTTCGGAAAGCAACCGCCGCAACCGCCGCCTACCGAGCGACTGGACATGATATTTGAAAAGGTGCCGCGCGGCGCCGGAAAATTCAACAGCTTTACCGTAAACGGCAAACAGTATCCTCACGATCAGGAGTTTCTGCTCAAGCGAGGCACGCGCTATCGGCTGACCTTTCATAACCGCACCGACGATTCGCATCCGTTGCACCTGCATCGCCACCAACTGGAGATCGCCGAGATTTATGGCAAAGCTACGGCCGGCGTCGTCAAGGACACGGTGGTCGTGCCCACCTATGGGCGAGCCAGCGTGGATTTTACCGCCGACCAGCCGGGACCAACCTTATTTCACTGCCATATCCAACAGCACATGGATTACGGGTTCAAGGCATTGCTGCGCTACGCGTAAACGAACAGCGCCTTAAAACAACAGCGGCCACGCATTTTTTCTTTACTAGCTGCGGCTGAAAAATTCAGTCCCAGCTCGGCCGCCACAGCAGCGTCGTCAACGTCCAGCAAAACGTACCACACGTCGGTCCCATTCTTCATGTCACCGAGATAAGAAGGAATAGTGATCGTGCCGGCTTGGTCATCCATCGAACCGGTCTTAAGCAATTGCACCGGGCCGATCGGTCCCCGTGCAAAACTTTTTACAACTCAATCCATGGCTGCTTTCGCGTCACCAGGGAATATTGCGTCCCTCGGATCGGTATGCATGGTCAAGAGGATTAGTCAGGTAGTCCCGACTTCGGGAGAAAGCGAACTATGCATAGCAGACGTATTTTGTTAAACCTATTCTTTATTGTTGTTTTCGCCGGCATCGCGCCGTTCGAAGCAAGACTGCGAGCACAGGCGATCAGTGGCGACCTGGTGGGTAGGGTCACAGATGCCAGCGGAGCGATCATACCGAACGTTTCGGTTACCGCCACCAATACTGCGACTGACGTGAAAGCGTCGGCGAGCACCAACGCGGGCGGCGAGTACCGGATTTCGAATCTTCTGCCCGGCAATTATGACGTCTCGGCAGGGGCGCCGGGCTTCAGCACCTTCAAGCTTAAGGGTGTTCCCGTGCAACTCAATCAAGCCGCGACGGTCGATATTACTTTGACCGTCGGCTCGGTCTCGACATCGGTGGAGGTCAGTGAAGCCGCTTCCGTTATCGACACCACGACGGCGCAGATCCAGACCACGTATGCCGTAAAACAGATTGCCGATCTGCCCACCAATACGATTGGTGTTGGCGTGATCAACATGTCACTGTTGCAGGCTGGCGTCGCCAGCGCCGGCGGCATCGGAGTGGGCGCGGGTCCATCGATCGGCGGGCAGCGTCCGCGCAACAATAATTTTACGGTTGAGGGCGTTGACAATAACAGAAAAGACATCACCGGGCCAAACACATTCGTGCCCAGTGAATCCGTCGCTGAATTCACTCTGCTTCAGAACCAGTTCCAGGCCGAGTTCGGCCACTCTTCCGGCGGCCAGTTCAACACGATCGTGAAGAGCGGCAGCAACCAATTCCACGGTGAGCTATACGAGTACCTGGAGAATCGGGATCTCAATGCCGAAGATCAGACCTTCAAGACGCAAGGAATCTTCACGAATCCGCGATTTGATCGCAGTCATCTCGGCGGCAACTTCGGCGGCCCCATCATCAAGAATAAGTTATTTTTCTTTTCGAGCTTTGAATACAATCCCTTGGGCCAATCGGCTAATGCAGGCGCGCCTGTTTATGCTCCGACCTCGGCTGGCTATGCGGCCCTTGCGAGTGCTCCCGGCGTCAGCCACACCAACCTCGGCGTCCTTCAGCAGTACGCCGTGGCTCCGGCAGTAAGCACTGGCGCTCCAAACGTCACGGTGGGTGGAATCAGTGTACCTACGGGAATTATTCCACTGGCGGCGCCGAACTTTACCAACTCCTATTTTGGCGTCCAGAGTATCGATTACAACATTTCAGACAAGGATCAGGTACGGGGAAGGTTTATCTACAATCGGATTGATTCGATCAACACCGTAGCCGATCTTCCTGCCTTTTACACGACGGTACCGGAGCGGTCGGATACGTTGACGGTGGCCGAATACCACACCTTCAGTCCGACACTTACGAACGAGTTCCGGCTGGGTTATGAGCGGTTTAACCAGAGCCAGCCCGTTGGCAATCAGACCTTCCCGGGTCTTGATCAGTTTCCGAACTTGAGTTTCGTTAACTTGAACCTGCAAGTCGGGCCCAATCCGAACTTCCCGCAGACTACGGTGAACAACGTTTATTCCGGAACCGAAAATCTGACCTGGGTTCACGGTAATCACACCCTCAAGTTTGGAACCGAGTTTCGAGACTACATCTCGCCGCAATTTTTCACGCAGCGCTCGCGCGGGGATTACGAATACACGGATGTTGCGCTGTTCCTGCAAGACATCACGCCGGACTTCATCGCGCAACGTAACATTGGCGGCCGCACGTATTACGGCAATCAGCTCGCCACCTACAGTTACGCGCAAGACACGTGGCGCATTCGTCCGAATCTGACTCTTAATCTCGGCGTGCGGTATGAGTACACCACGGTTCCTGTGGGCGAACAAGCGCAAAGCCTCAACGCGGCCGCCAGTGTGCCGGGCTTACTGAACTTCAAGTCGCCCAGTGCCGACCCATTCGGCATCGCCCCGCGCGTTGGGTTCGCCTACACACCTACGAAGGATGGCCTTACGGTTATTCGCGGAGGCTTCAGCATGGCCTACGACGTGTTCTTCGACAACGTCGGAGTCCTCTCGGTACCGCCGCAGTTCAGCAACACCGTGGACCTTACGCACGCTAACGAAAATCCCGGGTTCCTGGCCAACGGCGGAATTAGCCCGGCGTTCGGGCTGGCAGGCAACACTCCTGCTCAGTTGCGCGCAGCCACCTCGACCTACATTCCCGATCAAAAGCTGCCGTACTCGATCAACTACAATCTCACCGTTGAGCATGTTTTCGCGAAGGACTATACGCTGGATGTCGGCTATATCGGGACTAAGGGCGTGCACCTGATCACTCAAGAACAACTCGACCGGCAGTCTCCCGTTACAGCCACCCAGAATATTCCCACGTTCCTGTCCGCGCCATCCGCCGCGACCCTGGCCGGCCTACCTCTCACTCTCGGCCAACTCCGTGCGATAGGCGACCAGGTTCCCGCTTATGCTAACGCGGGCTTCACCGCGCCCATCACCTCTTTCACTCCGCAAGGGTATTCCGACTACAATGCATTGACGGTGAACCTCAAAAAGCGACTTGCTAAAGGCCTCCAGTATCAGGCCGCATATACTTGGAGCCACCTTATTGATAACAGCACCGCCGAGGTCGCCAGCACGTTCCTCACGCCGCGGCGCGCCGAAGACTTCTTCAACCTTAGCGCCGAAAAAGGCTCCTCGGCACTCGATCGCCGCCAGCGCTTTACGCTCAGTCTGCTCTATGACGCCCCATGGTACAAGAACAGCAACAATTGGATGTTGAAGAATCTGGCCGGCAACTGGGAAGTTGCTCCGATCTACACTTATGAGTCGCCCGAGCTGTTTACTCCGCAGAGCGGCGTCGATTCCAACCTGAACGGCGATAGCGCCCCGGATCGCACGATCATTAATCCCGCGGGCGCGGCCGGCACCGCTAGCACGGTGGTCGGTTTAAGTTCCAACGGCACAGCGCTCCCAAACGGAAATCCCAATATCGTCGCCTACCTCGCCCAAAACCCGAATGCGCGCTATGTACAAGCAGGTCTGGGCGCATTTGCGAATGCCGGCCGTAACACTCAAGCTAGCCGCCCGATCGACAATATCGACTTCTCTCTGATAAAGCACTTCGCCGTGCGCGAGCGCTACAAGATAGAACTTGCCGGTCAGGCATTCAATCTGTTCAACCACCCGCAGTTCCTGCCTGGCGGGTCAATTAACAATGCAAACACGGTCAATAACTTCCTGGGCAACGTGCAGGCCTACGTGACAGTAAGCAATCCGCTGTTCAACAATCCTACGAATACCTTCAGCAGCAATCCCCGCGTCCTCCAAATCACTGCTAAATTCTTCTGGTAGAACCCTCCGAACATACCCACCAGGATCTTCGTCATCGCTCGAGG
Source organism: Bryobacteraceae bacterium (assembly GCA_035484655.1). Lineage (GTDB taxonomy): Bacteria > Acidobacteriota > Terriglobia > Bryobacterales > Bryobacteraceae > Palsa-89. The sequence goes on from DATHOT010000057.1 coordinate 9,030, forward strand.
CCAATGCGGTGAAGAAGATCCTGGAACCGCGGGTCGGAGCGCAGCGGGTCGAAGGCTGGCCGCATCAGGACCCATGGGCTAAAACGTTCCTCAAACGCTTTTTCAAGCCAGGCCATGGCCTGGTCCTTCTGGTCCAGCCCTACATAGACCAGGGCAATCTCGGGAGCATTTGAGAAACCATTTTGGGACCGATTCTTCAGATCGTTTAGTATCTTTACCGCTTCGTTTCTTCTGCCTGACACGGCGTAGGCGTAAGCAAGATTGGCTGTAAATGCCGTACTGCCTTCTGATAACTCGACCGCTTTTTGAAGTTCCGCGACGGCTTCCCGGTGCATGTGCTTTTGCACGAAAACCTGGCCTAGTACATAATGCGCAGGCGCAAAGAAAGAATCCATGTTAATTGTCTTTTGGCTCTGCTCCGCCGCTTCTTCATAACGATGCGCGACGAGCAGTTCCTCTGCCACATCGGAGCTGATGATGAGAGAAAGCGGATCCAGGCTGGCCGCCTTCTTTACTTCAGCGACAGCCTCGTCATTTCGCCCCAACGAGGCCAAATGCCAGCCGTACCACTCGTAACCGGTGGCGTAACCGGGGCTAAGCTCGATTCCTTGCGTGAACTCCCTACCCGCAGAAGCAAAATCCCAATCGAAGCCATCCAGGCAAAATGCCAGCGAGATGTGAGCTTCGCCGAGGGTGCTGTCTAGCGCAATCGCCCTGATGGCCGCCGCTTTCGCTTTAGGATACGCTTCCTTGGGAGCCAGAACAGCATACTTCCAATCTCCCGCCAGAGCGTAAGAGTCGGTTAGCCCGACATACGCTTGGGCGTAGTTCGAATCCTTTTCAATGGCGTGGTTGAAATAATCGATGGCTTTCTTGATACCGTCGGCAGTTCGTTTGTTCCAAAAGTAACGTCCCTTGAGATAGGCCTCATACGCGTCCGGATTGACGGCTTTTACATTCTTCAGCACGTCCCGTTCGTGTGAAGTCAACTCGATGTGGATTTCCTCAGCAATGGCGCGGGCGACCTGTTTTTGCAGCGCCAGCGTCTGACGCAGGTCGCCCTCATAGCTCTGGGCCCACAAGTGCTTATCGGCAGGCGCCAGAATCAGTTGCGCGGTGATTCGAACCTGGTCGCCAGAACGCAGAACAGTGCCTTCCACCACCGCGTCTACGTTCAACTCCCGCGCGATTTGAGGTAAGGGTTTGCGGGCGCCCTTGTAGGTCATCGCCGACGTGCGTGAGATCACACGCAATTCGCTAATCTGCCCCAGTTCCGTGATCAGCTCATCAGTCATACCGTCGGCGAAATAATCCTGCGACGGATCATGGGAGAGGTTTTCCAGCGGAAGCACCGCCAGGGATCGGATTACCGCCGGCCGACCATTCTTCGGGCGAAGCATCCAGACCGTGAAGATTCCTAATACCAGGAGAAGGGCCAAGCCGGATCTTTTCCAGGGAAGCATCCGACGAACGCGCTCGAATAACACGGTATTTTTCGACAGGCCGACATCATCTTTTGCTTCAGCAGGGTCTCCCGATGCGGGCACTGGTTCGGCGGGCGGAACTTCGTTTACAACTGGTAAGTCTCCGCCTGCGTCCACGGCCTGGATCGGGGCGAGAAAACGGTAACCCCGCCGTGGAAGAGTCTCCACAAATCGAGGATTGTCGGCCGAGTCATTGAGAGCCTGGCGGAGTCTCTTTACGGCCGCGTTAAGGCCATGTTCAAAATTAACGTAAGTGTCAGCAGGCCAGAGTTTCCGGTGAAGCTCTTCGCGCGTCACCAATTCGCCGGGATTCTCGAGAAGGCAGATAAGGATCTGTAAAGGCTGGCCTTCTATCCGGATTTTGTGGCCTTGCTTCCGGAGTTCGCCCGAACGCACGTCGATTTCGAAGACCCCGAATCGTATGACTCGTGGAGGCGGCACTGCGGGTCCCATTGTTTTTCAAACTGAATGTCCAGACTTAAGCCCGCCCTCGGACCTTGGCCGAGAAGCCTGACAAGTCTCGGGTCATCGCTTGCCATAGAGACACGTTTTAGCGAAGCGTCCAACGTGCCGTCGAATCGTCGTTAACCTCAACTATAGCACTGAGGAAATCTTGATTCGCGATGCCGGCCGGTAACGTGCAGGCCTGGCTGGCGACGGGTTCATCACTTAAGGCCAATGCGGTGAAGAAGGTCCTGGAAGCGCGGATCGGAGCGTAGAGGGTTGAAGGCTGGCCGCATGAGGACCCCCGGGTTAAAGCGTTCCGCATAGCCTTTTTCAAGCCAAGCCATGGCCTGATCCTTATCGTCAAGACCTAGATAGACCAGAGCAATCTCCGGAGCATTTGAAAATTTCTCACTCGTTTGACTCTTAAGATCATTCAGAATCTTCAACGCTTGGTTTTTTCTGCCTGACACGGCGTAGGCGTAAGCCAGACTGGATGTGCTGGTCGTACTGCTTCCGGAGAAAGCGACCGCTTTTTGAAGTTCGGCGATGGCTTCGTCGTATCTATGCTTTTGCAAGAACGCCTGGCCTAATTGATAATGTGCGAGCGGGAAGTGAGGATCCAGGTCCATTGTCTTTCGGCTTCGTTGTATCGCTTCTTCGTATTGATGTGCGATGAGGAGATCCTCTGCCAAATCGGCGCCAATAATGAGGGAGAGCGGGTCCAAGTCCTCTGCCTTCTTCATTTCGGAAATGGCTTCACTATCCTTGCCAAACAGCGTCAAATGCCCGGCATACCATTGGTGACCGGTCGCGTAGCCGGGGTTGAGTTCAATGCCTCGCCGGAACTCCCTCTCGGCGGACGCAAAATCCCAATCGAACCCATCTAATGAAAACGCCAGCGATATGTGAGCTTCGCCGAGGTTGCTGTCCAGCGCGAGCGCTTTGGTCGCCGCCGCCTTGGCTTGGGGGTATGCCTCTGAGGGGGCCAGAACCCCATATTCCCAATCTCCCAAGAGGGCAAACGAATCGGCTAATCCGGTATAAGCCTGGGAATAATTCGGATCTTTTTCGATGGCCTGCTGGAAATAGTCGACAGCCTTTCTTAAGCCATCCCCAGTTCGTTTGTTCCAAAAATATCGCCCCTTGAGATAGGCCTCGTAGGCTTCTGAATTCACGCTCTTAACGCTCTTGAGCACGTCGCGTTCGTGTGGAGTCAACTCGATCCGGATCTCCTCGGCAATGGCGCGGGCAACCTGTCTTTGCAACGCCAAGGTTTCACGCACGTCGCCCTCATAGCTCTGGGCCCACAAATGCTTGTCCACTGGCGCCTGAATTAGTTGCGCGGTAATTCGGACCCGGTCGCCAGAACGCAGAACAGTGCCTTCTACTACAGCGTCTACGCTGAGATCCCGCGCGATTTCCGGCAAGGGCCTGCGAGCACCTTTGTAGGTCATCACCGAAGTGCGTGATATCACACGCAATTGGCTAATCTGTCCTAGTTCTGTGATCAACTCATCAGTCATTCCGTCGGAAAAGTAATCCTGCGACGGATCACCGGACAAGTTTTCCAGCGGTAGCACCGCCAGGGACCGGATTACTGGTGACGGGCTGTTCTTCGAGCGAAGCATCCAAACTGTTACGATTCCCGCTACCAGGAGCAGAGCCAAGCCGGATCTCTTAGAGGCAAGGAGCCACCGAACACGGTCGAATAACACTGTCTTTTTTGAACGACCAACCACATCTGTGACTTCCGGATGACGTGCGGATGCCGGCTCTGGTTTAGCAGGAGGAGTCTCGTTCACAACGGAGACATCTTCGGCTGCCTTGAAAGCCTCGATCGGAGCGAGAAACCGATAGCCCCGCCGCGGAAGAG
>DATHOT010000058.1:0-31252 GCA_035484655.1 Bryobacteraceae bacterium
GCTGGGCGCAAGACCAGGCGACCTGCTGTTCGCCGGCGACGGGCTGCGCACCGAAAGTTCCGCGGCCTCGTTCCTGTTCTGCCCTTCGAAAGCCATCGACACGCTGGGTCCATCGGGCGAAGTTCGTATGGAATCGAAGCAGCCCAAGGTGAAAGCAGGCAAGATCTCCGAGCAACCGGCGCGAGCCTGCACTTTGCCACAAACGCTGCGCGTCGCAACGGCCAGCCAGCAACACTACGGCGTCAGCATGACGCGCGGCATCAATAAGCCCGAAGTTCCGCCGACGCCGCGCGATAAACTGACCCCGGACGTGCGGGTCGAGCTCGCGCCCCACGAAACTGTTCTGGCAGGCAATCCCAAAGATCCTGCCGCGCTCATCGGCGAAGCCACGATTTTTGAAAACCACAAGCTGACGGCCAACGCGCTGGAGATGTATTACAAGCTCCGGGAGCTGTGGCCCGATGCAGTCTGGATCAAGAGCAAAATCTTCGAACTGGAGGAAGCGCTGGCGAGCCAGTCTGCCGCAGCCACCGCTGCCGCCGGCGCCGGAGGCAAAACCTACGCTCTGCTGGTGGGAATCTCGAAATACCAAAAGCCGGAGTTGTCGTTGCAATTTGCCAACGCGGACGCCAGCGTGTTCGGCCAGCTTCTCCAGAGCCCGCGCGGAGGTGGTTTGATGCCCGATAACGTCCTGCTGCTGACGGATGAGAAAGCCACTACGGCGGCCGTCCGCAACGGCTTCCAGGATTTCTTGAAACGGCGCGCCAGCAAGAACGACACAGTGATCATCCTGATCGCGGGTCACGGGACTGTCGAAGTCCCCGGCAGCAAAAACGCATACATCCTCACTTACGATTCCGACCCGCAGGATCTCAAGAGCACCGCGCTGGCCATGACCGAGCTGCAGTCCTTATTCGAAGAGCAACTCAACAAGGTGGGGCGCGTGCTGCTTTTCGTGGACGTCTGCAAAGCCGGAACCATCGGTACTATCCACAACACCAGCGTAAGCGCGAACGTCCAGCAGTTGGGCGACGTGGAGGGCGATCTGTTCGGATTGCTCGCCAGCCGCCCCAAAGAAGTATCGCTCGAAGGTCCACAGTTCGGGGGCGGGCACGGTGTCTTTAGTTACTACGTCATCAAGGGCTTGGAAGGCGCCGCGGACGAGAACCACGACGGCGTGGTCGACGCCACCGAACTGATCAAATACGTCGATGACAATGTGGCGATGGCCACCGACAACAAGCAGCACCCGCGCGAGTTCGGAACCTACGACAACTCCCTGCGGCTTTCGGACATCCAGAAGCCCGGAATCAACCTGGCACACTGGCGGATTCTTCTGGATTCGCGCAGCGGCCAGCCGTTGTATCTGGCGTCGACTTCGATGGCCGGCTTGCCGTTCGAACAACAGGCTTCTGGCGACATCGATCGCTTCTCTTCCGCTGTGGACGCCGGCCGGATTCTGCCCGATCAGCCGGACAATGCTTTCGATGCCTTGCAGCGTCTCCAGAATCGACTCGATCCGGGGCAATACCAGGAGCGCAAGAATCAGCTTCAGGTCGCGCTCGAAAACAGAGCTCAGGAAGTTCTGCTGCGATACCTCGCGGGCGACCAGATGCCGCAATCCCGCTCGGACTTCGAGCAGGCCAGCCGGTATATGGAAGCCGCGCGCCGCCTGACCGAGGAATCGCTGTTTCTGGAGGGCCGCCAGGATTTCTTCCAGGGCCGGGCGCTGCTGTTCGACAAGAAATTTCCGGAAGCCGCCCAGTTGCTCGAACAATCCGTACGGATCGATCCGGGCGGGGCCTACGGGTTCAACGCGCTGGGCATTGCCTACCTGGAGCAGGCGCAGTACGACAAAGCGATTCCGGCTTTTCGCGATGCGGCCCGCCGCGCGCAGCATTGGTCTTACCCGCTGCACAATGAAGCGCTGGCGTACGTCGAGACCGGCGACTATCGATCGGCCATCCGCGCCTACCAGGAAGCCATACGGCTCACGCCGCAGTACAGCTACTTGCCGTACAATCTCGGGCTCGTTTACCAGCGCTTGAATCGCCGCAACGATGCGGAGGCGGCTTACCGGAAAGCCAGTTCGCTGGCGCCCGATTCGGGCGAGCCGTACAATGCGCTCGGCACGCTCAAAGCTTCCGAGGGTAAGCGCAGTGAAGCGGAGCAGCTTTACCGCGAGTCTTTGCAGAAGAATCCGAACCTACTGGCCGCTCGCCACAATCTGGCGTTGCTGCTGGCAAGCCAAAGCAATAGTCAACCAGAAGCTATCAACCTGTGGCGCGAGAATCTGCGGCTGTCGCCCGATTATCTTCCTTCGCGTCTCAGCCTGGCGGGAACTTTGGCGGAGCGCGGTGACAACGCGAACGCGATCGAAGAATACCGCAAGATTCTGGAGGCGAAGCCCGCCTACCCGGCGGCGCGAATCGCGCTGGCTGAACAGCTGGCGAAGTCCGGCGACATCGACGCGGCAATTCGGGAGTTACAGCGGGTCTCTACGGAGGGTTCGAGGAATGCGGATGTGTTCGAAAGGATTGGCGACCTGGAAGCAGGCCGCCGGCACACAGCCGAAGCCAGATCGGCTTATGAATCGGCGCTCGGTCTTGCCTCTGACCATAGCGTACGGAAAAGAATCGGAAACAAGCTCAAATTACTTCCCTGAAAGAAACGCCCGCCATTGCTGGCGGGCGCTCTCCTCCAAAGGCCACAATTCCTCTTTTCAATGGAGGGTGCGACCTCAAGGGTTAGACGGCGTGCTGGAAGAATCTGTTACTACCTGGTGAACAGTATTTTGCCCTTAGCAATTAGCGCTTATCGCCCGCGGCTGCCTGCGATGCTTTTTGGTTGGCCTTGGGAGTGTCCGTTTTGGATATGTCGATACCACCTTTGAAATACGCCCCGTCTTCGATGATGATGCCCGCGGTCTTGATGTCGCCCACGATGGTGGCGCCGGCGCGCAGCGCGATTCGCTCCTCGGCCTCCACATTTCCACGCACCGAACCGAACACGATCACCTCTTTGGCTTTGATATTGGCGTTTACTTTACTCTCAGGTCCGATGGTTAAGCGATTCTTCAAATCCAGACGGCCTTCCATCTCACCGTCCACGAACAGTTCTTGATCGCATTTGACGTCGCCGATGATCTTCATGGTCTTGCCGAAGATCGTTGGGCCTTCCGGCTTCCCCGCGTTCCCCGCCGGATTCTGCGTGGCTGAGGACGGCTGGCTGGCGGCTGCAGGGGTGGCCGGGGCCGGATTGGCTTGGGCTGGTTTGCCTTGGGCCTGCGCGCCGGGCTGCGTTTGATTCTGCATTGGTTGTGTCTCTCCTTGTTTTCCCCACATAAGTCGACTCTGACTTGCACGCCGCCTACCACTCCGCGCGGCGCTGATTCTCTTCAAGTTTAGCGCGGGCACCTGGCCAAAGGGTCACACCGCCTGGTACTTTTTGACCGACGGTACTGGGAAACCTTGCACTAACGTCCGCGCTGGAAGAAAGCCGCCTTGTCGATACTGGCATCCACCGCCACATCAAAAAAACCGATCATCATCTCTTCCCAGCTCTGCTCGCCGAACCTAACCTCGGCTTCGGCATCAGGATTGCTTGGGTTGTTCGGCGAATTATCGAAGTAGGCGGTCCACAGCAGTCGCGTGCCTGCTGGAATCAAACGTGGCTCGGACAATCGGTAATTGAGCTGCCAGTTGAAGTCGTAGGCGTTGATCTTCAGCAGCGTCTCCAGATTTCCATTGGGCCGCGCAATCGCGTACTCGAACGACTTACCGCGCAAGTGCATATGTGGAAAAAGGCTGATCAGCTGGGCGTCGTTCGGTAAGGTGCCGGATACCGAAACGCGATAGCTGGGGTCTCCCGGCGGGATCAAGAACTTGTCATTTCCCATTTGCAGCGATAGGACCGCTAACTTGGGCGGCTCTTTTGCGAACACGACTCCGATACGTGTGCGATCCCTCACCGCTTGGCCGTCCGCCGTATAATGCATCTGCAGTACAAGGTCTGATCCAGCCTTGATCTTCTTCGCCATCCCTGGCTTCCACTGGTCGAGCGAGTTTCCCGGTGTGTAAACCATCAGGATGTCGCTCGTGGTGAATCCCTTCGCGAGAGGAACGGAAAATGCCTGGCTGCCCGGTTGTCCTTCCAGCCATTTCGATCCGGGCTCACGGATGTAGACGACGGCGTGGTGAACGACACGATGATCAGTGGGCTGGACTTCCACTTTTTGTATCCATTTGTCCTCGGAAAAGTGCGTTGGGATGATGATGTACTGATAGTCGACGGTGCCTTGGGCGGGGATTGGAAAAGGCTTCGGCATGTCGAAAACCGCGTCCGGCGTTCCGATCTCCCAACCTTGCGGCCAAGCGCGTCGAGGCAGCGCGTCGTGCGGATCACCTTCCGGAGTTCGCCCGTCCACCCAGTTGACCAGTGTGTTAATTTCCGCCTGCGAGAGCGACCGGTCATTCGCGAAGTGACCGTATTTGGGGTCCGCCAACCAGGGCGGCATTTTGTGGGTGAGCACCGCTTCCCGGATCGACTTGGCCCAGGGCCGGGTGTCCGCATACGAGAGCAAAGACATGGGCGCAATCTGGCCCGGACGATGACATTCCTGGCAGCGCCGCTGGAGAATCGGCTCTACGTCTTTGTGGAAGGTTGCGGGAGTGGCAGCTATCGCCGTGGCTAGCGCCGCCGCCATCGCGATAAAGCTAACGAGCGAGCGACGCAACGTATTTATCGCGGCATTGCTTGGAGCAAAAATAGAAGGTCTCGCCTCCGACCTTTTCCTGAATGGATGTTGCGGCAGCGATGTAGGTTCCACAAGCCGGATCTTTCTTCAGTTCGCCGGTGAGGGGGACCTGTTTGGCTGAAGCCTGGCTGGATTGGCCTTGTCGCCCGCCGCCTGGACTCATCAGCTCGCCGAACCCCTTGGATATGATTCTCATGATTGCCCGCAGGACCGAGATAAGGATCACCGCGAAGATCAGGTACAGGATGACGCGGAACATTAGCCTGATTTAATTCTAGCCAGTTGTGGGGAGGTCTCCGACCTGCCAATTGGAAGCCGCACCTGCCAGGGCTGGCTATTCCTCTTTGTTCGCTTCCTTGCGCGCCGCGTCGATGCGAGCCTGTGCGTGGCGGGCGGCGATCAGGGCCGAGGCGATGTCGATCCCGAGCGCCGGGTTGATCATGGCGTCCTGCGCTTGCTTCAGATCTTTCTCGGCCTGGCTGACGTCGATCTCGTCCGCTTTTTCAGCGATATCCACCAATACGCGAACCACGTTGTTGTAGATCTCGAGAAAGCCGCCGCGGACCGCGAGGCTGAAGCGGTGATCGTCCGGCGTGGTATAGGTCATGGCGCCGATCCCCAGTTCCGAAAGTAGCGGCGCGTGGTCCGGCAAAACGCCGATGTAGCCCTCCGCGGCCGGAATCTGAGCGCGGATCGCCTGCTCGCGCGCCAGCAGCCGCTCGGGAGTGGCGATCTCGATCTCGAACGTGTCGGCCATCGGCTATGCCTCGCCCTGCTTGCGCAATTCCTCCGCCTTCTTCTTGACATCTTCGATGTCGCCCTGCATATAGAAGGCTTGCTCGGGGAGATCGTCGTGCTTGCCTTCCACCACTTCTTTGAAGCTCCGCACGGTGTCGGCCAGCGGAACGTACTTGCCCTTGAAGCCGGTGAACTGCTCGGCGACGTGGAATGGCTGGGACAGGAAGCGCTGGATCTTACGAGCGCGGGCCACAATCTGCTTATCGTCGTCGGAAAGCTCGTCGATGCCGAGAATCGCGATGATGTCCTGCAGGTCTTTGTAGCGCTGCAGAATCTGTTTCACTTGTTGGGCGACGCCGTAGTGTTCCTGGCCCACGATGCGCGGATCGAGAATGCGGGATGTTGACGCCAGCGGATCCACCGCCGGGTAAATGCCCTGCTCCACCAGGCTGCGCGTCAAGTTCGTGGTGGCGTCCAGGTGCGCGAAGGTGGTGGCCGGCGCGGGATCGGTGTAGTCGTCAGCAGGCACGTAAATCGCCTGAACCGACGTGATGGACCCCTTTTTCGTCGAGGTGATGCGCTCCTGCAACTCGCCCATCTCGGTAGCCAGGTTGGGCTGATAGCCGACTGCGGAAGGCATGCGGCCGAGCAGCGCCGATACTTCGGAACCGGCTTGGGTAAAACGAAAAATGTTGTCGATGAACAGCAGCACGTCCTGGCCTTCTTCGTCGCGGAAGAACTCGGCGACCGTCAGCCCGCTGAGGCCCACGCGCAGTCGAGCCCCGGGCGGCTCGGTCATCTGGCCGTAAATGAGCGCGACTTTGGACTTCTTATAATCATGCGGATCGAGCACTCCGGATTCCTGCATTTCGAGCCACAGGTCGTTGCCTTCGCGCGTTCGCTCGCCCACGCCGGAAAACACCGACACGCCACCATGTTTCAGAGCGATGTTGTTGATCAGCTCCATGATGACGACAGTTTTGCCTACGCCGGCGCCGCCGAACAGCCCGATTTTGCCGCCCCGCAAGTAGGGCTCCAGCAGGTCGACCACCTTGATCCCGGTCTCGAACATCTGCAGCTCGGTAGCCTGTTCTTCAAAGGACGGCGCGGCACGATGGATGGGCCATTTCAATTTGGTATTCACTGGACCCATGTTGTCCACCGGTTGTCCGATAACATTCATCACCCGGCCGAGAGTCTCGTTTCCGACTGGAACTTCGATGCCATGTCCCAGGCTCACGGCCTTCATGCCGCGCACCATGCCGTCGGTGGGCTGCAGCGCAATGGTCCGAACGCGGCCCTCCCCGATGTGCTGCGCCACTTCCACCATCACGTCGATCGGCATGGACGTTGTGAAGCCTTCGCTCGTTATATGTATCGCCGTGTTGATGACGGGGATCTGGTGTTCGGCGAATTGAATATCGACGGCCGGTCCAGCCACTTGGATTACTTTGCCTTCCGCCAATCCATTGGTTGTTGCCATAAATGCCTCTTTACCGCTTTCTTACGGTTCTAATCAAAAAAGAAAAAAGGGGACACGCCTACCTTGTACTCCGGTCAGTAACATCACTTCGGTTCGTCCTCGGAGTGCCCCCATTTTTCAGTCCAAAGCGGCCGCGCCGCTCACGATCTCGATAATCTCTCTCGTAATACTGGCCTGCCGGACGCGATTCATGGTCAGCGTCAGCGAATCGATCACATCGGCGGCATTGCTGCTGGCGGCCTCCATCGCGGTCATGCGGGCGGCATGTTCGGCCGCGGCCGATTCCAGCATCGCTCGAAAAATCTGCGCTTCGATGTAACGCGGCAACAGGCTCTCCAGTAATTTTCCGGGCGGTTGCTCGTAAATGTAATCGATCTGTTCCTGCTTTTCGGGAAGTTGTACCGGCAGCACGCGCGACACCACTAGCCGGGATGCCATCATGCTCTTGAAATTGTTCACCACCAGGTACACCGCGTCGATCTCCGCTTTGCGGAATCGCTCCGTTACCTTGCGCGCGATGTCGAGCGCGTCCTCGAAACGCGGGGCCTTCTGAAACAGCGTGGAATAATCGCCTGTCACCCGCGAGTGTCTTTTGCGGAAGAAATCGCGGCCCTTGCGCCCGATCAGTTCCAGCTGGATCTCCGCATCCGGACGATCCTGGATAAATTTCTGAGCCGTCCTGATGACGTTGGAGTTGAACGCGCCGGCCAAACCGCGGTCGGCGGTGATCACCAAAAGTTGGATGCGCTTTTCAGGCCGGGTTGCCAGCAGCTCCATACCCTCTTCTTCGTGCTGTTCCTCCGCTGCCTGCGCGACGTTTACCAGCATGCGCCGGATGATTTGAGCATACGGACGCGCCGACAAAACCCGGTCTTGCGCACGCCGCAGTTTGGCCGCCGAGACCACTTTCATGGCCTTGGTGATCTGCTGCGTGTTCTTGACCGAGCGGATTCGCCGGCGTAAATCAATCAGGCTGGGCATCGGTTAGGCCGTCACGGCCGCTTCCTTGTGCTTGGCCACGAAGCGCTCTTTGAACTCCTTCAGAATCCCGTTCACCTGACCCTTGAGCTGGTCATCCATAGTTTTCTTTTCGCGGATGGCCTGAAGCACGCCGGCGTGCGCCGAGTCCACGAAGGCATACAGTTCCGTTTCAAAAAGCCGGCACTGCTCCACCGGTAGATCGTCGAGCATCCCGTTGCCGCCGGCGTAAAGAATCAAGACCTGCTTTTCCACCGGAAGAGGCGAATACTGAGGTTGTTTCAGAATCTCCACCAGCCGGCTCCCGCGATTCAATTGGGCTTGCGAAACTTTATCCAGTTCCGATCCGAACAGCGCGAACGCCGCCAGATTTCGATATTGCGCCAGATCCAGCCGAAGCGACCCGGCAACTTGACGCATGGCCTTGATCTGCGCGCTGCCGCCCACGCGGCTCACTGAAAGGCCGACGTCGATGGCCGGCCGAATGTTGGAATTGAACAGATCGGCCAGCAGGAAGATCTGGCCGTCGGTGATGGAGATCACGTTGGTTGGAATGTAGGCCGAGATATCGCCGGCCTGAGTCTCGATGATGGGCAGTGCCGTCAGCGAACCGCCACCTTTCTCGTCGTTTAATTTTGCCGCCCGCTCGAGCAGGCGGCTATGAAGATAGAAGACGTCTCCCGGATAGGCTTCGCGCCCGGGCGGCCGGCGCAGCAGTAGCGAAATCTCGCGATACGCGGCCGCGTGCTTGGAAAGATCGTCGTAAATCAGAAGCGCGTGCCGCTTGCTGTCCCGAAAGTACTCACCCATGGCGCAGCCCGCGTAAGGCGCCATGTACTGCATGGGCGCGGGATCAGAGGCCGTGGCCGCCACCACGATGCTGAAGTCCATGGCGCCGTTGTCTTCGAGTGTCTTCACCACCTGCGCCACCGTGGAACGCTTCTGGCCAACCGCGACGTAAATGCAAATGACGTCGCCGCCCTTCTGGTTGATAATGGTGTCGATCGCTACGGCTGTTTTTCCGGTCTGGCGGTCTCCAATGATCAGCTCGCGCTGGCCGCGGCCAATCGGAATCATCGCGTCGATCGCTTTGATGCCCGTCTGTAACGGTTCCCTCACCGGCCGGCGATCCACAACTCCGGGCGCGATGGCTTCAATCGGCCGCGATTCCGAACTCGCGATGGGACCTTTGCCGTCAATCGGCTGTCCGAGCGCGTTCACCACTCGTCCGATCATGCCGTCGCCCACCGGAACCGACATGATTTTGCCCGTGCGCCGGACTTCGTCGCCTTCTTTGATCTCCTGGTACTCGCCCAGCAGCACGGTGCCGACCTGGTCCTCTTCCAGGTTGAGAGCGATGCCGGTCACCCCGTGCGGGAACTCGACCATCTCGCCTGACATCACGTTCTCGAGGCCGTAGACTCGCGCGATGCCGTCGCCGACCGAGATCACCGATCCGGTCTCAGTGACATTTACTGCTTTATCGTAGTGCTCAATTTCATCGCGCAACAGGCGCGCGATTTCATCTGCTTGGATTTGAGCCATATTCCCCTTTATCCGGCGGAGTGTTCCACCAACTGCCGCCGTAACTGCTGAAGCTGTCCCCGTATTGAGCCGTCATAAACCGTCGATCCGATCCGCGCCGAAGCGCCCCCCAGCAAGCTCGAATCCACGGTGAAGCGCAGACGCATCTTTTTGCCCGTCAAGCGCGATAACTCCGCTTCCAGGCCGGCGCTGCGCCGCGCATCCAGCGCCGAGGCGGAGGTCACTTCCGCCCGCACGAAGCCCAGACGTTGATCCATAAGCACGTCGAAAGCTTCCGAGATCTCCGGCAGCAGTCCGATCCGGCGGTGATTGATGATCACGTAAATAAAATTCCGGATGAGATCCGGCACCGACATCTCTTTCAGCAAGCGGCCTATCACCGCGCGCTTGCGAGCGTTTGGAATGGCGGGCGTGAGAAGCGCTGTCCGCAGCTCAGCCGAGCCGGCAATCATCTCTCCTACTGCGCGCACTTGCCGAACGGCGTCATCGGGTTGAACCGTCGAGCCCGAAGCCGTAATTACGTCCACCAGAGCCCGTGCGTAACGATTTGCGACTGCCGCAGCCATGGCTAACGCTCCGCCGTCACACCGGGTTTCACCCGCATTCTTAGATCCTGGAGGAATCCGTCCATCAACTCTTCCTGGACATCCTTGGTCAGGCGCGAGTGGATGCGCTGCTCGGCCAGATCGAGTGCCAGCAGCGCCGCATACTTCCGCAGCTCATGCCGCGCTCCGTTGATCATCAGTTCGATCTCTTGCCCCGTCTGTTGCTGGATTCTCTGGAGGTGCTGTTCCGATTCACGGCGCAGCCGCTCGCCTTCAGCGGCCGTTTCGGCGCGGGCAGCCTGACGCAAACCTTCGATCTCGCGGTCCAGATCCGCCAAACGCTTGTCGATACTGGCCGCGCGCGCCTCGGCATCCTGCTTTGCTTTAGCAGCCTCGAGCAGCGACTCCTCAATTTCACGCGCGCGCTGCGCGAAAAACGGCGGCGCGTGTTTGTTGATCAGGTAGCCGAGTCCGGCGGCGAGAATCAGGAAATTCGCCCACTTCCACCAGATCCACGGATCGCCCTGTTCGACTTCCTGTTGTTGGTTTGCCGTCGCCGGACGCGTTTCTTGCGGCAGAGCGCAGAACGCGAATGCTAATCCGAAGGCGAGGACGAGAGTGACGCGACGCATCAGGCGCATCAGGCGCATCAGGCGGCCTTCCCTTCCAGCAGCGATTGAGCGATTTGGTCGGCGAGCGCGGCAGTCGTTGCAGCCAAGTCGCGTTTCGCGGCCGCGGCTTCGGTGTCGAGTTGCTGCTTGGCTTGGTGAATCAATTCGCGAGAGCTGCGCCTGGCTTCCTCGAGCCGGGTGTTTTGTTCGCCGATCCAGCGGCGCCGCGCTTCCTCCTGCTCCTGATAGATCTCCTCCCGAGCCTTGCGCAACGAAGCTTCGAGAGCCGCCGCCTTCTCGGATGCCTTTGCCAGGAGCGCCTCAGCGGATTTCCGCGCGCCCTCGGTCGACTCCCGCCGCCTTGCCAATACGTCGCGCATCGGACCGAAAAACATGCGTTTCAAGTACAGGTGCACGATCAACAACAGCAAAACGGTAGGTATTGCCTTTAGCAGTAATCGACCCAGATCGTGTAAGGTTGCGTCCATTATGTCGTGAAGGGAACTTGTTGACTTAGAGAAGGCGCGGCATCAACTTGCGCACGCCCGAAACCCGCTTCCCAAAATCGTACCGTAACATAGTTGATGCGACGATTACAAGGCGGGAAACATCAGATTTTTCGGGAGTTGGAGCGCGTTACAACGCGGCTAAACCCCCTCTTAGTAGAATACATCTTCAGACACAAGGAGACATCCATGGCAGAAAAAGTTCCGCAGACTTATGCGAATCACGTGCGGCTGCACCCACCTTTTCACTTCTTTCTGGGTCCCTCCGCGCTGCTGTTGTTGATTTTGACGATCGTCAACGTGGTGCGGCATTCCGACCGGCTGGAATCCTGGATTCTGCTGCTGATCGGCGTGATGACGCCCATAGCGATTCTGCTGATCCGCATCAATCCGCTGCGGGCTCAGGATCGCGTGATCCGGCTGGAGGAGCGGTTGCGCCTGGCATCTCTCTTGAATGATCCCCTCAGATCGCGAATCGGAGATCTTACCGAATCCCAATTAGTAGCCTTGCGCTTTGCGTCCGACCAGGAAGTGGCGGCTCTGATGGAAAAGGCGTTGAAGGAGCAGATGAAAGCGGCCGATATCAAGAAAGCGGTGGTGAACTGGCGTGCGGATCTGTTTCGGGTTTGAAAATTGGCAAAGGCAAACCACAATTGACTGCGACGCAGTGCTGCCCTCGCACTAACAACACGCATTGCAGCCCATTGTGGTCTCCACGACAGCACCCAACTGAATCCAGCTTAAGGCTGTGATGTTCTCGCTGGACGCATGCGGCTTCGTAAGTAACGCATACTCCAGGAGAAACAGTTTTGAATTTTTGTCACTAGCGTAAGAGCATCAAAATCAAAACGCCCGAGTAAACCAGGACGCATGCCATCGCGCTGACCGCGAGCAAGATCAGGCCGGTGCAGAGGTGCGGAGAGACCGAGGTTTGCCTGGGCATATCGATCTTCCGCGAACTACAGAGCGCGTCTACGGCCGC
Source organism: Bryobacteraceae bacterium (assembly GCA_035484655.1). Lineage (GTDB taxonomy): Bacteria > Acidobacteriota > Terriglobia > Bryobacterales > Bryobacteraceae > Palsa-89. The sequence goes on from DATHOT010000058.1 coordinate 12,145, forward strand.
TTACCAGCGTAACCAGGAAGAGTATCAGGAATAGGAACAGCAGGACCTTGGCGACTAGGGCCGCTGTCGCAGCCAGTACCCCAAAGCCCAGCACTCCGCAGATGAGCGCGACAATCAAGAACATCAGTGCGTAATAAAGCATGACGCACCTCCGGCGGGGAATAAAGCAGGTTTTATTCCAGACGGAGAGGGATGTCTAAATAGTTGACCTGTTTGAGGGGAGCTACACTTGCCGCATCGGCCGTAAGGAAAAAGTTACCCGGCCTTAGTCGGAAAGCACAGTCAACGGCGACGCTGGTCGCAGCGGTTGGTGACCGTCCAGATCCAGAAAGCGCGGGTCAAGCAGCCGATCGGGCTCCAGATTTCCCATCGCAGCCAGCAGCGATTCCTTCAGATGCGGGTGATCTTTTTCGATTTCGCTGAACAGGCCGCGGATGGATTTTCGCACCGTCCCGGTCCGCTCCGAACAGCCGCAGGGAATGATCGGAGCGCCCAGGGACTCTGCGAATCGGGTGGTGATGTCCTCAGTGACCAGCGCCAGCGGACGAATCAGCCGGAATTCCTTGTCTCGGGAATAGGTGATCGGCGGCAGCGCGCTTACGCGTCCGGTGAACATCGCATTGCGCAGGAATGATTCACAGAAATCGTCGGCGGTGTGTCCGAAGGCGACCACGTTCGCGCCCAGGCCACGCGCGATCTCATACACGGCGCGACGCCGGTAGCGGCTGCATAGGTCGCAACCATGAGTCGGCTGCTCTTTCAGCAGTCGTAGCGAGGGCCGGTCCTGGTAATAGGTCCAGGCGATGCCGCGCTGCTTGAGATACTCGCCCAACGGCTCGATCGGACGCATGAACTTCCCCTGCTCGACCGTAAAAGCACAGACGGAGAAGTCCACTGGTGCGCGTTTGGCCAGCATCAGCAGTGCTTCGAGCAAGGTAAGCGAATCCTTGCCCCCGGACAAGGCCACCGCGACGCGATCGCCGTTGCGAATCATCTTAAACCGGCCGACCGCCTCGCCAACTTTGCGCAGAAGGATCTTTTCGACGTCCAAGATACGATTATACGGGGAGCGCGGTCTTAGCAGGCAGATCGAATTTTTGCAGATGCGCTTTACTGATGCTCTCACCATGCCGGGTCTCGCGGAGCGCAAACCCATAAGAAAGCAGCTTGCTCGCCAGTCCCTGTTCTCTTGCTTTATAGGCGAGAAGCAATTACGCACAATGTTCTTCGCTAAAGATGCGTCCGAGCGGAAGAACAAAGAAGCACCGTTTCCCGTAACACAAGCCATGACGTGCGATTCAGCCGACCCCTGTAGATCAGCGGACAGGATCTCAGCGAACCCTAAAGAGAATTTACTTCAGCCGCTTCCCAGCCCGACTGAGCACCGAGTCATCAGGCTTTCCTGCCCGCAACGTCGCCAGCACTCGTTGGCGCATCTCGTGGCCGATATCGAACACATGCATGTTCGAGATGACCAAATCCATTAGCACCCGTTGGGCGAAGCGATTTGAGTCGTACAGCTTATACAGCCGTTTGACGAGATTGAATGGGTATTCCTCAAAATGATCCAATCGGATCGCGAGATCAACGAGCTCAGTGGCGTTGTTGCGACCGACCCTATCCAGCGTTTCAGCGTACGCATCCTCCTCGATGTCGGGAGAGCCGACGCTCAAAGAAATCGTCTGAATCATCGAAACGCCGAGAATCTGACCAATAACTGTCAACAACTTCTCGACTTGCTTGATAAATTGGCGATCCTCTGCCTTGGAAGGATCCCTCTTTGCGATCTCTTCTCGCGCCGATACGGTAGCGTCACTCAGCGCCATAAGTATCGCCCTTAGAGCTCTCAGGCCAAGCAGATATGTTGCTCCAAGGATCGCTATCTTCCTATCGCCGGGCAGCGAACCTGTGAAGTTCCTTAGTATCTGACCGAGGAGCTCAATGCAGCCGTATGCGTAATTAAACTTGGTTGAAAGAGGCAGGGCATCTTTATACCCATCGCTTCCAACACTAAGACCGAGCTTAGGATCAACTCCATTGGCGGTAGCATTGCGCGCTTCGTCGGCTGCTTGCCGCCGCTGCCGCCGACTGGACTCCAAATCGACGGACTCTGGGATCTGTCGCTCAATTCCCGCAAAGTCTTTGGAGTTGTAAAACTCAACCTCGCTAGTCAGATCACTCGGGGAAAAATCTGCAAGGATGCTATCGCCGATCCGAACACATTCGTCCATCAGCTTATCGTCGTGGCTAAGGTATATGAAAAACATCAGGAATATACCGTTATTCCCCACGTTAAGGCCCCCAGCTATCGTGTTCAGCAGCTGCCGGAGGCGGGCCTCTTCTGGTCCATTGATGTTGTTCTTGAAATAGCGGGCGAGAAAATAGTAGAAGTAGTGACCGTATCCGAATGAGTAATTTCCGTCTTGCTTCACCAGGACACGGTTGCGCTCAAGATCTCGCAGCAAAGGGGTTTTATCCAGCTTTACTCTGTAGCTTCTAGAATAGTCATCGAGCATTTCATTAATTGCGCGCTCGCCAAGCAGATCAGTGCCAGTGTCGAATAGATGGAAAGCGAGCAGTGACAGGAACGTATATTTCTTGTCCAGCTGTGGCTTGTCACCTTGAGTAGAACTAAGCGCCGACGTAATCAGCACTTCGTACAGATAACCAAAGGAACCATTCTCGGGCAAGATATCTGCGTCACGCTGTGCTGCCTCTAGGATCGCCAATACGATCAAAGGGAGAGAAGGTAGTGTGTTCTTTCCAATAACGCTCTGTACCAGGCGCTCGGTCTCTTCCACCTTTCTACTGAAGTCTTTATCGTCCCTTGACAGCTCTAGGGCCAGCCATTTCTCGATAAGCTCCCCTCTCGCGACGTGGCTGAACTCCTTGAGGGACAAAAGTTCGAATTGCAGGATCGTCTCAGTTCCCTTGAGTCTGGCAAGGAGATAGTGGATATACGACCAGCCCCGTACGAGCAGTACAACCTTTCCGAACTGCAGCAGGATCGAGTTAAGAAATCTCTCACGATCCGGATTGGATAGTCGGCTGTCGTCCCAATCATCAATCACCAAGGCTTTCGCGGTAGGCGGAAGCTGCCGATACCGCTCCGTTGCTTGGGGGCCGTAAGTGTCAGTCACGGCGGCATTGATGAACCGATCTACGAACGCCTGATCCGCCTGTTTGATCTGGGCGCCAGATATCAGAAGAGGATAGAGTGATCGTGTACGCAGCCATTCCTTGACGACCGTTTTGGCCAAAGAAGTTTTTCCACTGTAAGCCGATCCTCGAACTATCACCCGGGATGCTTCAGTGAGATGTTTCAAGAGGCTCTCGCCTTTAACATCCTTCTGGACGTCAGCGGTGGACACCGCACTCGTCGTGGCGTCAGGGTACACAAATACGGCATCGAGCGGAACGGGCCCCCTAGATCTATGAGTCAGACCAATACCAGAGTCAGACAGCATCTCCAAGAACTTCGCCACTGGTGTTGGCCGATCAACCAGTGAGACGGCTCGCGAGTAGGAACACCACTGCGTCTCCTCGACCACTGAGTAATAAGAACTCTTCCAGCGATAGGTTACAACCCTCCGCAAGCGCTCCTCTGTGTCCACTTGAATCAAGCGGAATCCGCTTTGGTCGGGTGAGGTTGGATCCTGTAACACGTCTCCTTCGGAGTAGAGCGTGTGTTCGCCCGCGAGCGACTCCTTAATGAATGCGTGATCGACATGTTGATGACCAGTTAGCACAATTTCGGAGCTCTGTTCGATATGGTCACGGAAGGCGATCCCGACATCGGCCTGGAGCCACGGAAAGGGGTGGTGAAATACGGAAACGATCAGATCACATTCTGGATTTACCTTCTCGGCGGATTTAATAAGTTTAATCGGGACCGACAAACCGCCCTGTTGCTCATCACGAGTCGATAAAAGCGCCGTATTGTACAGAGCGAACTGAATCCGGCGATCACCCATTTCGAGCGTACGAAGATCGTACAGCCGCTGAAGTCCATCCTTCAATGGAAAACCCATCTGGCCGCAGAAGTCAAAATAGTTCTTCTGAGATGCAAGAACGGACTCGAGAATTGATTTGTCTGGCGTATCCGTCTGCAGCGTTGTCGAAATGGCATTGACCAAGGTCATTCTCAAATTCACGTCACTCTCGGGTAAATAGCAGTCATGGTTACCGGGCACCGCCAAATAGCGAACTCTCGCCTTAGGGTTATGCTCGTTGATGGCGTGGGTAAGGCTGTCGAAAAAGCGTTTCGCCACGTCATACTCTTCCACCACACCGTGATTGGCAATATCACCCGAAAGAATGACGAAGTATTCATTACAGCCTAAATCCGCAGAGGCTATCGCCGCAGCCAAGGGCCGCAACTTCGCGTGAATTGCATTCTTCTCCGCTGTCAAGTGGAGATCGCTAAGTTGCGCTATTGTCATGCGCATTGAGCCAATCTTATCAGACGGGAAAAGTAGATGGTCGCGGCTCGGCAATCCAGCAGGCTCTGTAAGCGGCGCACGCGAAACTAGGCATTGAGATTCTGGTCTACCAGGGATTGCCGCGCGGACCCGATTCGGCTACACTCCTGGCAGAGGTAAATTATGATTCGTTGTCTTGCGGTGTTCGTGATTGTCGCGCTCTTCGCCATCGGGGCATTCGCGCAAACGTCAGTTACTGCCACAGCGGTAGGTGCGAATAGCAGCGGTATGATGCATTTTGGTCCGCCGCCTTTCTCGATACGCCCGATTACGGGAGCTCCTTACTCGGGCGAGGAAGTCAACGAGACGGTGCAAACCCTGGCGGATGGGACTCATATCACCCAAACGATGCCGGCCACGAAAGTTTATCGAGACTCGTTGGGCCGCACTCGAACCGAGCGCCCGATGTTTCGAGGTCCCATAGGTTTTGGGCATAACGTTCCCGATGCACCTAGCATTATTGAAATCATCGACCCAGTTGCACAATCCAGATACACACTGGACTCTCAAAACAGGGTTGCACATCGACAAGAGTTAGGGGCATCGAGACCGGATACCATCGCAACCGCAACCGTGGGACGCGGGGACGTCTTGGGATCCGCCACCTTCGCGATCAATGGAGGCGCTTTCGCCGGCCGCCTGGGAGCGGCTCCAACCACGAATGCAACGGGTAAAATGATCGACCCATCGCGTCCGCAGATGGCAACAGAAAAACTGGCAAACCAGACCATCGAGGGAGTGTTGGTGGAGGGAACGCGGAATATTATGACCTGGCCCGTAGGCGCCCAAGGTAACGATCGCCCTATTACGAGAACGGATGAAATGTGGATGTCGCCGGAACTGAAGGTGGTCATCCTTAGCAAGACGAACGACCCACGCAGCGGGGAACATACTCAAAAGCTGATTAATGTTGATCGGAGCGAGCCCGACCCAAGCCTGTTTCAACCGCCGCCAGATTATACGATCGTGGATGAGAAGGCAGACTTCACGATCAAGTGGGGTTCTCAGCAGCAATAAAGTAGTGGGAGCCGAAAAACACTCTTCAGGTTTTCAACAGAATCTCTAGTGATTCCCTGTCCCAATTACCCTGGTAACGGACGCTATTTAAGAACAAACCTGGAGTGTGGTTCACGCCGTTCTGAACCCCGGCAATAAAATCCGCGCGTACTCTTTCGCTGTAGGTTTGCTGCTTCAATTCATTACGGAACCGCTCGACATCCAAGCCTAGTTCTTCGGCATAGCGAATCAAATCTTTGGTACGAAGCGCATCTTGCCGCTCGAAAAGCAGCGTGTGCATCTCCCAGAACTTTCCTTGGGCTGCCGCGGCCTCTGCGGCTTCGGCCGCCTGCTGCGCATGGTGATGAATGCCGGAAAGAGGATAGTGCCGGAACACGACCCTCAGTCGGGTAGCGATCTCCTTCTGCATGTCACGAAGGGTCACATACAAACGCCCGCAATCCGGGCACTCGTAGTCCCCATACTCCACGAGCGTATGGGGGGCCGCCTCTGGGCCATGTGCGTGGTCCACCAAGGGGCGAATCGGAAGCAAGAGGTGTGAAGGTTGGCTGGAAGTCATATTGCGGGTGTCCTACCATGTTAGATCACGCCTTCTTCGAAGGCCGTCGCTTTCGGGCGTAGATCGCCCGCACAACGCTTTTGGATTTCGGCGCTTCCTCGGCTGGACGCTTGGCGCGCGCTATCGCTTGTTTCACAAACGCTCGAACGGCCGGCTTCGCCAAATCCTCGAGCTCCGAGATTCTAATATGGCGGATCAACCTGCCGGTGCCTTGCAGCACGCCCTTGGGGTCATCCAGCTCTGATCCACGATGGAATCCGAGGTTCACCCATTTTGCATAGACCGCGATGTGGATGAAGCATTCACTGGGGCGGCCCGTAAATCCGTAGCCGGTGGCGACGGCGTTGTAGGCGTCGTAGATGAGCTCGGTTGAGTCCGGCGCCTCTTCGAGCACGAGCTTGCGAGTGGCCAGGGCAAGTTCCGTAATACGGGATTCGAAGGGCGCCAGGAACCCGAGGTATTCAGGCAGGGGCGGGGAAACTGTTCTAGTTTTCCGCGACAGTTTTCCAGCGACCCGTTTCGAACTCAAGGTTGAAATTCTCGCCCAGATAAACGCGCCGCACCTCGGCGTCGGCCCCCAGCGCCTCGGGAGTGCCGGCGCGGAAGATTTTCCCGTTGTTGATGATGTAGGCGCGGTCCGTGACCGCCAAAGTCTCGCGGACGTTGTGGTCGGTCACCAGGATGCCGATCCCGGAATTTTTCAAATCGAAGATAATGCGCTGCAGCTCCAGCACCTGGATGGGGTCGATTCCCGAGAAAGGTTCGTCCAGTAGCAGGAAGCTAGGCTCGATCACCAGCGAACGCGCGATCTCCACGCGCCGGCGCTCGCCACCGGACAGCGTATAGCCTTTGTTGTGCCGGACCGTTTCAAGTCCCAATTGCTCGATCAACCGGTTCATCCGTTCCCGCCGCTCCCGTCCGCGCATACGGAGCGTTTGCAGGATGGCCATCAGGTTGTCTTCCACCGTGAGCTTGCGAAAAACCGAAGCTTCCTGGGGAAGGTAACTGATGCCACGCCGCGCGCGCTGATACATCGGCATGCTGGTGATGTCTTCCGATCCCTGCCCGTTCGAGACCAGCACGCGGCCGGAATCGGGACTGATGAGCCCCACGATCATGTAGAAGGAGGTGGTCTTCCCCGCGCCATTGGGCCCCAGCAGACCCACCACTTCGCCCTGCTTCACCCACAGCGACACATTATCGACAACCTTGCGTCCGCGGTAGCTCTTCGAGATTTCGGCGGTCTGCAGAGTGCGCATCGCTGCTACTTTTTCTTTTTATGCATGACAGTCTTGACGGGCTTAGTCTCCACTCCGTTCACCAGCAGCCTATCATCCTTGGAAAACCAGGTCAATTTTTCGCCGCGTGTATTGCCACGCAGGTTGTCCACGAACAGCGGGCTGTCTCCTTCCGGGCTGTCTCCTTCCAGAATAACTTTGTCTTCATCGACATAGTATTCGGCATGTTCGGACTTTCCGTTGCGAACGCGGCCCGGAGCAGTCTGGACAATCTCCACCCGCCCGTCGCCAAAAGCGTGATCGAGCGAAGAATCGTCGCTGTTATCGCGCAGAAACGCGTGAATCTCGCGCGCCTTCACTTTCATATTCGGCCGGTCCAGAGTAACTCCGTCCTTGTCCTTGTAGTCCGCCACGCGGGTCATGTCGTTGTACTCGAGCTCAGCCGCTTTCACTACTGTAAACACGCGAGCCGCCGGGTTGGTTGCTGATTTCTTGGATTTGTTAGCTTTTGCTTTGTCCGCGGTTTTGTCCCCTTCAGCCGGCGGGTCATCCTTGGCTTTGTCAGCTTTATCAAGCAACTGGCTTATGACATGTCCATGCGCTTTGAGGATGTTGTTTTCGCGATCGATCTCGACGACTTCAGCCTCCAGCCGGTTGGCGCCCTGCCACAGCACCGCATTGCCTTCGTAGCGGATCTGCTGGCTGTTGTCGGACGAGCTCATCTTCTTCGCCCGGGCATGCAGGGGCTCGTCTTCGGACAACATTCCCCCGGAGTTTTCCTTCTTCTTATCCGGCAGCCGTGTGGAGCTGACGTTGCCCTCGGCGCTGAAGTCGCCGGACATCTGGTTGAGCTGGATCTTGTCGGCGTCGGCCGAACCGGTGGCATCCGATATTCGGGCGCCACCGATAAGATCGATCAGATTATTGGGCTGGTCCAACGCGGCGCGATCGGCCTTGGCGTGGCGCTCCCCTGCCTCGTAACGAAAATTGCCCCACTGTTCAAGCTTCCCAAGCTGCGAGGAGTTCGGCTGGAAAGTGGCCAGCAAATCTTTGCTCCATGTGAGTTCCGGCGCGGGCTTTTCCTTGGCATCCGCAACTTTGGGCTTCTCGGTTCGCGTCGTAACGTTGACCGAGCGAAACGACTGAATCTGATTCTTGGGACCGTAGACGATCGACACCCGATCGCCGTTCATCCATCGATGCGGCTGTTCTGGACGGTTGGGGATGAACTCGATCGAGCCTGGCATGTCCGTCTCCACCGATTCGATCTCCTGGCCGCCGGCGCGCATCTTGGTCCGGAGAGTGTCGCTCTTGAGAATTCGGGTATCGGCCAGCTCGACATCCTTGGCCGGAACCGGGTTCGTTTCCACCATGCTGTGCCCTGACGCTACAGCGTTCGTAAGCACGCTGCCATCCCCGGAAGTATCGAAGTCCATCACCACTTGGTCCGCTGTCATCGTCGTGGTGGTCGTATCTTGCTTGGAGACCAGGCGCGCCTGCTCCACTCCGGTAATCTTCTGAATCTGGCTGTTGTCGTCGAAATCCATTCGGAGCTGCTTAGCCGAGTAGTCCAGGTTGCGGCCGGGACGTTGCTCGCTGCCCACCGCGTTCTGCGTTTCAACCAGCTTGATGGAACCGTTCACCAGCGTCACCACGGCGGGCCCGGCGTTCAACAACATGGTGTCGCGTGTGAGCTTCGACCAGGGCGACAGGAACACCTTCGCTTCACGTTCCTTATAGGTGACCTCGCCCGCTGCGATCTTCATCGGCACCGTCTTCGGATCACTCCCGCGCCACGTCAAGTCCACCTGGCTGTGCATCACAAGTTCGCGCGTGTTCGGATCGTAATCGGCGCCCACTCCTCGACCTTCGCCCCGATCGAATTGAAAAGTCGCCAGCCGGTCGGTGTGGGCCTTCCCGGTTTTGCTCTCCACGCGGACTCCCGAAGATTTGATGACGATCAGCCGCCCGCTCGGAGGCTTGTCAACCGACACCCCCATAGTGATCTCGACATCGCCGTCGGAGTAGAGGACGCCCTGATTCATATCGAACTCCGCCTTGGCGCATTTCACGTGGTCGTACTCGTTGCCTTGCTTGTGATAGATGTCGAGCTCGACGCCGGTCAGCTCCTGTTTGCCATCAATCTCCTGAATGTCTTCGGCGTGAACACTGATGGCCATCTTGCCGTTGGTGGTCTGTTTGTAGGTCCAGGCATGCGAGGTCGCTACCGTGCCCGGCGCGAGGGCCTTGGGTTTCGAAAGTGCCGAGCCGGCTTGCAGTTTGAGGCGCGTGTAATAGGTGACGCCGACGCCGGCCAGAATCACGAGAATGGCCAAAAGAATCACAGGCCGGACTTTGCGCATCGACCCTTCCAGGATATCGGGAAGCGGCGGGCGCTGTCCACGAATTCAGTTGCATGTATAAATATGCTTGTTTACAGCAACTTACAAGATAGTCTTGTCACTCTTCCCGTGAGTCTGCTAATATTACGGAGGCGAGCATGCACTGCCCGCCGGCCTTAAAACTCAATACCTAGACTTTTTTGAAGGAGGTTCCAACCTATGAATATTCGACCGCTCTATGACCGCATCGTTGTCAAACGGATCGAAGAGCAAGAGACAAAAGTCGGTGGTTTGTTTATCCCCGACTCGGCGAAAGAGAAACCGCAAGAGGGAGAAGTGGTGGCTGTCGGAAAGGGCAAACGCCTGGAAGACGGCAAGGTGGTGGCGCTGGATGTGCAAAAAGGCGACCGCATCCTCTTCGGCAAATACTCCGGAAGCGAAATCAGAATCGACGGAGAAGAATTACTCATCATGCGCGAGGACGAGGTCCTCGGCGTTCTGGAAGGCTCAGCGAAGTCCGCGAATAAAGCGGCCTAAGCGGCGAAAAGTTTTCACAAGGAGAAAATATTTCACATGCCAGCAAAACAGATTGTTTATAGCGAAAATTCGCGCCAGGCAATCCTACGCGGCGTCAACCAGTTGGCTGATGCCGTCAAGGTAACGCTTGGTCCGCGGGGCCGCAATGTGGTCCTGGAGAAAAAGTTCGGTGGCCCGACCATCACCAAAGACGGTGTCACGGTCGCCAAGGAAATCGAGCTCAAGGATCCACTCGAGAACATGGGCGCGCAGATGGTGCGCGAGGTTGCTTCGAAGACCTCCGACACAGCCGGCGACGGCACCACCACTGCCACCATTCTGGCCCAGTCGATTTTCCGCGAAGGCGTGAAAGCCGTAGCCGCGGGCGCGAACCCGATGGCTCTGAAGCGCGGAATCGAGAAAGCCGTTGAAGTCATTGTCAACGAAGTAAAAAAGCTTTCGAAAGACGTCAAGGACAACGAGACCATCGCCCAGGTCGGCACCATTTCAGCCAACGGCGACACCGACATCGGCAACACCATTGCCGAGGCCATGAAGAAGGTCGGCAAGGACGGCGTCATCACGGTGGAAGAATCGAAGACCATGTCCACCGAGTTGCAGACCGTCGACGGAATGCAGTTCGACCGCGGCTATCTGTCGCCCTATTTCATCACCGATCCGGAGCGTATGGAGTGCGTGGTGGAAGATCCGTACATCCTGATCCACGAAAAGAAGATCAGCAACATGAAAGACCTGCTGCCCCTGCTGGAGCAGATCGCCCGTTCCGGCAAGCCCCTGCTGGTGATCGCCGAGGAAGTGGAAGGCGAAGCGCTGGCAACTCTGGTAGTCAACAAGCTGCGCGGCACGCTGAACGCCTGCGCGGTGAAGGCTCCCGGCTTCGGTGATCGGCGCAAGGCCATGCTGGAGGACATCGCGATCCTGACCGGCGGCAAGGCTCTCATGGAAGAGACCGGTATCAAGTTGGAAGGCGTACGTCTGGAAGACCTCGGCCGCGCCAAGCGCGTCACCGTGGACAAAGACAACACGACCATCGTGGACGGCGCCGGTACGCAGAAGACGATCGAGGGCCGCATTAAGCAATTGCGCGCCCAGATCGAAGAAACCACCAGCGATTACGATCGCGAGAAGCTGCAAGAGCGGTTGGCGAAGTTGGCCGGCGGCGTGGCAATCATCAAAGTCGGCGCGGCCACCGAGACCGAGATGAAGGAGAAGAAGGCTCGGGTGGAAGATGCGCTGCATGCCACTCGCGCGGCTGTCGAGGAAGGCATTGTTCCTGGCGGCGGCGTGGCGCTGCTTCGCGCCGTCAAAGGACTGGATGGCCTCAAGGTTCCGGGCGACGAGCAGATCGGCGTGAATATCGTGCGCCGGGCCGTTGAGGAACCGGTGCGCCAGATTGTTGGCAATGCCGGATACGAGGGTGCGATTGTAATCGAGAAGATTCGCTCCTCGAACGATCCGCACTACGGCTTCAACGCTGCCTCCGCGGAGTACGAAGACCTGGTGAAGGCGGGCGTAATCGATCCGACCAAGGTGACCCGGTCGGCGCTGCAGAACGCTTCATCCATCGCGGCTCTCATGCTGACCACCGAAGCGATGATCGCTGAGATTCCCGAGAAGAAGGCGCCGGCCCCGATGCCGGGCGGCGGCCACGGTCCGGAGATGGACTACTAAGAAGAATCCAGAAGTCTGGAATCAGCGGTAAGAATGGCCCGCCCTTCGGGGCGGGCTTTTTTCGTCTAAGACCGTCGCTACTGAACAGTTGGATCTAGAGAGGACAGTCCCTCAGCCTCGGCCGCTTCAACTAAACGTCGATCAGAGCAAACGAAGATCGGTTCATCGCCGGCGGCATTGGCTTTGAGCGCAATGCATCCCGCGAGTTGAACCGCGTCATAGGCACGCAAAGCATGGCGATCAACTAGACCAGTGGCGACATCAATAAGCGCATCGTTCATCAATTGTTTTATGAACTTTGACTCCATGTGTTGTTCAAATTGATCCAGGAGGTGCTTTGCTAGCTGCGCATCAACGTCGCCTTCTCGCTGTCGCCGGCGTATTGCCGAATGAAACTCGACCCTTGCCAGCACTAAGACCGCAAAACGATGATTGTTTATTCGGGCAGCGAGCCGGAGCAGCCGTGCGGATCCGGTCTCACGAACGTACAACTTTACCAGCGCGCTTGTCTCTAGGTAGTAAAGAGCCAACCAGCTTAACGCCTATCACGCAAGACTGTTGCGGATAAGCTTTCTCCCCGGATATCCATTGGGTTAAATTCGTTATCAGCGCCCGGGTCGCCTAGAATCGCCTGAGTTTCCGGAAGGAGGCGATTCAGGCGAATCGCAGTTACGGGAAATTGCGGCGACTTAGGATTTGGTACCCTGCTCGTCAGAAGCAGACGTCGTTCGATTGCTTCACGCAGAATATCCTGCCGCATAGAGTCCGATCGTACCCACTCAAACGCCTCAGCCGCCAGAGCCACATCCCGGAACCACTTTAAGGCCACAAACTGATATCCTGGCCTCGATTCCGCGCGATCAAGCGCTCGCACAAGATCCGAAATCGGATCGGAGGCCACGATATCGCTTTGTCTTGGAGGACGTTCGATTGACGGAGTTGCTTGTCGCTCGGTCATTAAGGGGGAGGAATCAACATCCGGTTCGAAATTGATCTTTACTTCACCGAGACTGGGAGACCAGTTATCTGCTGATGCGCTCTTCCGCTTCTTCCGACCATTCTTATCCACAAGAGAGACGCGAACCCTAAAACCTCTCGGAATTAGTGGTTGCAAGAGCGTCTCTAAAGACTTGTACTCGGTTGACCGGAGCATGGCAAGACCTTGCTCAAGTCGAGATTCTACTTCTTCAATGGTTAAGTTCTTCATTTTTATACAAACTTCCTTCTTTAGATAGATAAACTTCAATGGACCACAGCGATCCATTTATATATATATACTATAAGCCAGCTCTTGTCAAGCGCTACCGCGCCAACTCCGCGCACATCGCCGGCATGCTCCGCTCGAACAACGGGCTCGGCGTCATCCCCAGTTCTTTCAGATCCAGCCGCTTCAGCGCATCGTCGGCCCCTCCCGCACAGGCCGCTTTGGCCTTGGTCCGCAGCATGGCGAGCGTCTGGCGCCATTTCACTAAATCCGCTTTCTTGCCCACTGGACCGTGGCCGGGGATAACCGTATCGAAATCGTACTTCAACGCATTCTCGATGGTCTTGTCCCACTCGACGATGCTGCCGTAAGCGCTGTAATCGATGAACGGCGCGCCGCCATTCACGAACAGATCGCCGGTGTGCAGCACGCGCTCGGAAGGGAAGTAGATCACTGCGTCACCGTTCGTGTGCCCACGTCCGATGTGGTGCGCCTGAACCTCTTTGCCGCCGATGAACACCTGTGCCTCATCCGCGAAAGTGATCTGCGGCAAGCCCGGCATCTTGCCTTCCACCATGTTGGCGCGGGCATTCCGGTGGATGATGGTCTGCGCCCCCGCGGACATCATCGCTTCGTTGCCGCCGGTATGATCGCCGTGCTGATGCGTGTTGAGCACGTAACGAACGGGCTTGTCGCTCACGCTCTTGACTTTGGCCATGATCTCCGGCGCATCCCGCGCGAACTTGTCGTCTACCACCAGAACTCCTTCGCTGGTTGGCATCACGGCTACATTGCCGCCGTCGCCGATGATGACGTACAGGTTTTCCGAAACCTTCTCCATGGTCAGCGGCTGGGCTGGTTGCGCCTGCGACCAGATCAGCCACAGCCCCGCCAAACCAAACCCGATTCCACACAGACGAACTCCGATCGCTTTGCTCATGTTCAGCGAGTATATCACCGGCTTCGATCCGGATAAGCCACGCTTTCCAGAAACAGGCCGGATGCCGGCGCGGTCCAGGCTGCCACGTCCATCGATGGATCGGCCCGGCCGCCTAACAACCGCTCGAAGTCCCCAATGCTGATCTCGCCGCGGCCGATCTTGACGAGCACGCCTACGACGCGCCGCACCATTCGCCACAAGTAATGCGATGCCGTGATGCGAAATAGAATCAGGTCGCCTTCCACTTCGATGCTCGCCTCTTCCACTACCACAATCGGCGATTCATCTGGCTGCGACGGGTCGGGCGCCCGGAAGCAGGTGAAATTGTGGCGGCCGATCAGCATCCCTGCGGCGCGCGTCATCGCCGCCGTGTCCAACGGCTCCTTCACCCACCAGACGTACCTTTTGAAGAATGCCGTGCGGCGAGTCGAGATCTGATAAAGATAGGTGCGCGCGATGGCATCGTGACGGGCGTGAAAAGTATCCTCGACTTCGGCCACGTCGACGACGCAGACGTCGGCTGGAAGCCGCTCGTTCAGCGCCCGCAAAATTGTGTCTACCGGAGCGAAGCGCGGCTTTCCACCAGGTTTAGGGCGAACCCGCAGGTGGGCAACCTGAGCGCGGGCATGGACCCCGGCATCGGTGCGCCCCGCGCCCTGGATCTCGACCGCCGTTCCGAAGAAATCCTCGGCAGCCTTGCGAAGCTGGCCTTGGACCGTGCGCGCATTCTGCTGTTCCTGCCAGCCGCTATACTTGGTTCCGTTATACTCCAGCGTGAGCTTCCAGGTTTTCAAGACCCAAGTTTAGCCGTTCGGCAGCCGTCGAATGTTATGATGAGCGCCACAGGAGCGTCAGACCGAGGAGGAGCCATGTTCAAAGAATTTAAAGAATTCGTCATGCGCGGTAACGTGCTCGACTTGGCTGTGGGCATTATTATCGGCGCGGCGTTTGGGAAGATTGTCACTTCGCTGGTAAGCGATATCATCATGCCGCCCATCGGATTGCTCCTGGCGCGGGTCGATTTCACAAATCTTTTCTTCGATCTCTCCGGCGTGCATCACGCGACCCTGGATGAAGCGAAAAAAGCCGGCGCGGCCACCATCAACTACGGCGTATTCCTGAACAACGTTATCGACTTCCTCATCGTGGCCTTTGTGATCTTTGTGGTGGTCCGGCAAGCCAATAAGCTGAGGCGCCAGCCGGCCGCGGTTCCCAATACTAAGGAATGCCCTTACTGCGCCTCGGCTATTCCAATCAAAGCCACGCGCTGCCCCAACTGTACGTCTCAACTGTAGCGGGTTGTTTCCGAATTCAAGCCGGCCGCGTGTTCCACCAAGATCTCGCAGCCTTCATACGCGCATCGGACTTCCATGCTGGAACCCAGCCGCTGCGCCAGTTCCTGAGCGCGCTGTTCGATACGGGCGACGAAAGCGTCGTCATGAGATGGGTCATGGTGGGTTAGAAACAGTCGGCGCACTCCGGCCACGGCGGCCATTTGAACAACGTATGTATAGGTGCTGTGGCCCCAGTTTTTCTTGGCCGGATATTCTTCCGGAGTATACTGCGCTTCGTGAATCACGACATCCGCATTCTTCATGTACTCGGCATGGCGCCGGTCGCCTTCATTGGAGATCAAATCGAGCCGGGCCGGTGCCAGCGCGCCATCGCGCCAAACATCTTCGGAGAACGGTTCGTGATCGCTGAGATAGCAAACCGAAACTCCGTCGCCTTCAATTCGATATCCGAGCGTAGGCGAGGGATGATTCATTTGCTGAGCACTGACGCGCAGGCCATCCAGCTGATAATCTCCAGCCGCGAGATCGCGATAACTGATTCGCGCGGCCAATTGATTCAGCTCAACCGGAAAATAGTGATGCTCCATCTGCCCCGCCAGCACATCATGCAGCGACAGGTGCGCGCCCTCCGGCCCATAAACCTGGAAGTGATTGGTTGCTCCGAAGAGCGGCGCAAAGAACGGGAAGCCCTGAATGTGATCCCAATGCGTGTGCGTGAGCAGGATAGTGGCCGAGATGGAGCCGCGCGCATTCTTCATCAATTCGTTGCCGAGCAGCCGCGCTCCGGTCCCGCAATCGAGGATCATGCGTACGCCGGCTTCAGTGGTGAGCTCGATGCAGGATGTATTTCCGCCGAAGTGGTTGGTATCCGGTCCGGGCGCCGCAATCGATCCGCGTGTACCCCAAAAGCGCAAGCGCATGGAGATCCTCAGGTTATCTCATGCTGACGTTCGACGGTTTTAGGCGGCAACTTTAGCTCGCCGGCCTCACTCCGCGCGATTCAATCCACAATGGCCTCGATGGTCTGCGGGGCATTGCCCTCCAGTCGATTGTTGACGAATATATAGGACGGCTGGTGGCGCTCTCGAGCGTGCGAGATCAGCTCGCGCAAAGCCTGGCGGGCCTCGGGATTGGGATCCTTCACGTCCTTGTAAGGCGAAAACGTGGCAACCGCCTGCTCATAAGGGCGCCCACGCCGGAGCAGTGCGCGGGCGACGGTGAAATCGGCGGTATGAACCTCGGGGAACTGCATCTGCTCGTGGATTTCGGGCATTCGCGTCCAGGCATTGAACACATGCGCGATTCCGTGGTGGTGCAGACAGGCGAAGTATTCGCGAGTGAGGAACTCCTGGTTGCGGATTTCCACCGCATAGCGGAACCCGTCAGGGAGCAAAGCAAGAAAAGGATCCAGCGTGGCGACAAATTCTCGGTCGTCGTTGTAGCATTGCTTGGGGAACGTGCCGAATTCGAAAATCAATACGGCGATGCGATCGCGATAGGGCTCCAGCAGGTCGAGAAAAACGTTGCGCAGCAGCAGGGCATCCAGGAACGACGGATTTGCCGCGCCGGCGCGGTCGCCATAGCGAGGCTGTCGCGGGTACACGTTGATCGTAATCTCTTCCGGCACTTTGAACGCGTACTTGAGCGACGCGGGAGCGGAACCGAAGAGGCGGCGCCAGTAGGACTCCGGCGGGAACTGGTAGAACGAAAAGTCGCCGCAGACGATCGGGAAAGTCGAGGCGTATTCACTCAAGCACTCGTCTTGAAAGCGCTTCTGAGAGAACTTGCCGCGCACCAGGTAGCGGTTGCGGGAATAGATCTGGCCGATCCAGCCTTCGTATTTCCACGAGCTGGTCCCGATCAAAATGTTCTCTGATGCGAGGCCGGCGAGCTTGGCGCCTAAGCGCGCCCGATCGATCTCGAAGGGTTCTTCGAAGAGTGGCAGCGTCTCGCCGAACAAATTCGTTTCCTCGTTCCTAGCTATTCGAATTCTACGTTACAATTAAATTTCTCGATGAAGTTTGGTGTCGTCGTCTTCCCTGGCAGCAACTGCGATCACGATGCGTGGTTTGCGGTCTCAAATAATCTCGGTCAAAAAACGGAATTCATCTGGCATGACGCCGCGAGCGTCGGCGATGTCGATGCCGTCATCCTTCCGGGCGGATTCGCCTACGGCGATTATCTGCGCTGCGGAGCCATCGCTAAGTTTTCGCCGGTGATGCAGAGCGTCCGCAAGTTCGCCGCTGCCGGCGGACTCGTGCTAGGCATATGCAACGGATTTCAGATTCTCGCCGAAAGCGGTCTGCTGCCTGGCGCATTGGTGCGAAACCGCGGACTGAAGTTCATCTGTAAGCCGGTTCCCCTGCGCATCGAGACTACGAACTCGCCGTTTACGTTGGAAGCCCAGAAAGGCCAGCGGCTGGTGCTGCCGATCGCTCACGGCGAAGGCTGCTACATCGCCGACGATCGCACGCTCGATCAGCTCGAAGCTGAGGACCGCGTGGTGCTGCGTTATCTCGATAACCCTAACGGATCGATGCGCGACATCGCCGGCGTCCTGAATGAACAACGCAACGTCATGGGGCTGATGCCGCATCCCGAGCGCGTTACCGAGCCGCTCATGGGATCGAGCGATGGACTGGTGATCTTGCAATCCATGGTTTCGTTTGTGGCGCTGGCTGCCAACCGCCGTGATCTCCAAGACCTAATCGATGACGAGCTAATCCGAGCTGGTCAATGACCCCACAGGTCGTTGAGGCCCACCAACTGACGGCAGCGGAATACGCGCGGATCGTCGCGCTGCTCGGCCGCGAACCCAACTACACTGAGCTCGGCATTTTCAGCGTGATGTGGAGCGAGCATTGCTCCTATAAGAGTTCGCGCTTGCATCTGAAGAAGCTGCCCACCCGTAGCAAGCTGGTGGTGCAGGGCCCCGGTGAAAACGCGGGCATCATAGATATCGGCGATGGATACGCAATCGCGTTCAAGATCGAATCGCACAATCATCCCAGTTTCATCGAGCCGTTCCAGGGCGCGGCCACCGGCGTAGGCGGAATCTTGCGCGACATCTTCACCATGGGCGCCCGTCCTATCGCAGTAATGGACGCGCTGCGCTTCGGCCCGCTCGATAAACCCCGCAATCGCCGAATTCTCGAAGGCGTCGTCTCCGGCGTCGCGCATTATGGCAATTGTTTCGGCGTGCCGACCGTCGGTGGCGAGTGCGTTTTCGAAGAGTGCTACAGCGGCAATCCGTTGGTCAACGTTTTCGCATTGGGCATTTTCCGCAAAGATCAGATCTTTTACGGCAAGGCGACCGGGGTCGGAAATCCGGTAATCTACGTCGGCGCCAAGACCGGCCGCGATGGCATTCACGGCGCTTCCATGGCATCCGCCGAATTCACCGAAGAGTCGAAGCAGAAGCGGCCGAACGTGCAAGTGGGCGATCCGTTCCTCGAAAAACTGCTGCTCGAAGCATGTTTGGAAGCCATGCAAACCAGCGCGATCGTCGGCATCCAGGACATGGGTGCCGCCGGGCTCACCTGCTCAACCTGTGAGATGGGAAGCCGCGCCGGCACGGGCATCGAGTTCGATCTCCAATACGTTCCGCAGCGCGAAACCGGCATGACGCCGTACGAGATCATGCTGTCCGAATCGCAGGAGCGCATGCTGTTGGTGGCCGAGAAGGGCCGCGAAGAGGAAGTGCTGCGCGTGTTCCGCAAATGGGGACTGGATGCCGTCGCGATCGGCCAGGTAACTTCCGACGGAATTCTCCGCGTGAAGGATCACGGCCAGGTGGTCGCGGAGATTCCGAATCGCGCACTGGC
>DATHOT010000059.1:0-13376 GCA_035484655.1 Bryobacteraceae bacterium
GGAATTTTCATCAAGATCTTGGATTCCGCCATCGACAGACGCTTCGAGCCGGGCTCGGAAGCCCAGCCGGGAGACAGCGGGTCGCCGACGTAGACCGGCATGTCCATCACGCTTCCACGCTGCACGCCATCCGGCGGCCGCATGGGACCCTTGGGATAAACATCGCCCTGGTAATAACCGTCATCGCGCGGATCGGAATAAATCAGGCAGCCTACCGCCCCATGCTCGAATGCAACCTTGGGTTTGGTGCCTCTCCAGCTCTTGCCATAGCGGGCGATCACGATCTTGCCCTTCACATCGATGCCCTGCTTGGCCAGATAGTCGTAATCGTCCGGCACGCCGTAGTTCACGTAGACCAATGGCGCAGTAACATCGCCCGATCCGGAATAGGCGTTGAAAGTCGGGAGCTGAGTCGGGTTGGAGGCGTAGGAATCCTGTGAAATGGCCGGCTCCTTGAGCGCAGCGCGAAACTTGACAGGGCTGACCATTTCCAACGCACGCGCAGTCGGGTAAGGGATCATGGCCTCGAAGTTTTCAATGTGGGCATCCAAGCCAAATTCCTTGAATAACCCGAGCGCGTACTCGGCCACGGCAGCGTCGGCGGGCGAACCCGCATGATGTGGGACCTTGGCCATGCGCTCCAGGTAGACCTTCTGGCGATCCGCTTTCGGAAGCGCGATGGCCTTCTGTTCCAGATCGTGTTCGGAAGCCCATTGGTCTTGAGGAAAACCACGAATGGGGTCCTGCGCGGCTAGTAGAGCCGTGGATACAAGGAAAGCAAAGAAGGTTTTCATCAGATTTTCGATGCGAGCTTGGCGCCCGTTCCGGACTTTAAGAAGCTAACGAACTCCTGCGCGTTTCGCGTGAGACTCGGAAACGTCGCGATCACTTTTTCGTCGGGATCCAGAATAGCGTAAAACGGAATAGCGACGGTGCCGAACCTTTTCTCTTCTAGTTGCTGGTTTTCTTCGGATGCGCTGTCGGTGCCATCGGTATAGAGATCCACCAGCACGAAGTCTTTGAGCAGACTTGCGATCTCCGGCCGCGGGAACATGTTGGCTTTCATCCAATGGCAATTTGTGCACGCGTAGCCAGTGAAGTTGATGAACACCATCTTGTTCTCGGCCTTGGCCTTGGCGAGCGCCTCCCGATACTGGTTCTTCAACCAGACCGGGCCGCCGGATTCGGCGCCCCCGCCAAGTGCGACGGCTTTGCCCTGCACCGGAATGAATGCCTCGATGTTGCCGAGCGGGGAGCCGAACAATCCCGGCAGCAAGCTGATGGAGAAGATGAGAAATAATGCGGCAACCAGCATCCGGCCGGTGCCTAGGTGATCGTCCGGCTTAATGCCCTCCAGCCTCAGGAATCCAAGTAAGTAAAGTCCGGGAAGAGCGAACAACACTATCCAGGAGGCCAGGAACATCTCGCGCGAAATCAAGTTGGTCTGCAACACCTGATCGGCCGAGCTGAGGTACTTGATCGAGATCGCCAGTACAACGAAACCCAACACCACTTTCACGCGCATCAGCCAGCCGCCGCTTTTCGGCAGCTTTTGCAAGTAGGACGGAAAGAGTGCCAGCAGGAAGAAGGGCGTGGCTAGCCCAGTGGCGAATGACGCCATGCCGAGCACTGGTTCGGCTCCGCCGGTTTGCACGGACGCTACCAGCAACGGCCCAACAATTGGCCCGATGCAGGCGAAAGCAGTCAGCGTGAAGGTCAGGCCCATCAACAAAGCGCCGAAATAACCCCCGCGCCCGGAAGTTTGATTGAGCTTGGTGAGCAGCCCGGAAGGCAGCGTCAATTCGTAAGCCCCTAGCAGGCTCAAACCGAAAATCACGAACACCAGCGCGATGAAACCGTTCACCCAGGGGCTGTTGCCGAGCTGCACCACGCCGAACGGTCCGGCGATGGTTTTCATCAAAACGCCCAGGCCCGTGAACAAAACAACAATCCCGAGGCAGAAAACGATTGCCTGCAGCACGCCGTCCCTTCGGTTTCCCGTTTGCCGATTTATAAAGTACGACACGGTGAACGGAATCATGGGGAAAACGCAGGGGGTGAAGATAGCCGCCAGCCCGGCGCCGAAGGCAGTCAGCAAGAAGAGACCGAAGCCGGACGATTGCGAATCCGGGACAACCGGAGCTGGACTCGCCGCCGTGGACGTAGCCGCAGCCAAGGCTAACTGAACGTCGGTGTATCCCGGAGGTATGGAAATCGCCTGCGCCTTCGCCGCCGGATCGATGGTGATGGTTGCCGACGCCGACTTGCGCTTGGGCGGCAGGCAGGATCTATCGTTGCAGCATTGATAGCGCACCTGAGCGGTTATCTCCGCCGGACCCGCGGGCGCATCTTTCTTCAGCTCGACATCGTAGAGCAGCACCACTTCATCCGCGAATGTTTCGGTATCGATCTGAAAATTGGGATCGAGCTTGCGCACTGGTTTTGGCTGATAAAGCTTGGAGCCGCTCACGACTGGACTATCCGCCAGGCTGCTGGTGCTCGGAATCGGCCCGCCCTTCGGGGTAGTCAGCGAATAAAGGTGCCAGCCTGGTTCGATCTTGGCAGCGAATCTGGCGAGAACATGCGATCCAGGCGGTGCGGAGGCGGGTTCAACCGTCAGCGTCCACTGCACCGGGTCCTGGGCGCCAACCAACCATGCCGATGCGAGGAAGAGCCCTGCCAGAAGTCGACGCATATTAGTCCGCGGCAGCCGCATTGGGCGGCGGCTGATGCCCGGCGGCCAGCTCGGCCGCGATTCGTTCGTTGATTTTGCCCGCAGCCAATTCCGCCGCCACCCGGATTGCATTCTTAATGGCGTTGGCATTCGAACGGCCATGGGTGATGATGCAGACGCCCTTGATGCCCAGCAGCGGAGCGCCGCCGTGTTCGGAATAATCCAACCGTTTCTTGAATTCCTGAAAAGCGGTGCGTGAAAGCACGTAGCCGATCTTGCGCGTGATAGTGGCTTCCAGGGAATCGCGAAGCATCTGATAGATCATGTCCACCAAGCCCTCGCCCACCTTCAGCGCCACATTACCGACGAATCCGTCGCAAACGATCACGTCGGTTTCGCCGGTGAAGATATCGCCGCCCTCCACATTTCCGATGAAATGGATCGGAAGCGATTTGAGCAACGGTGTGGCGGCGCGAGTCAGTTCGTTGCCTTTATGTTCTTCTTCGCCGATCGACAGCAGGCCTACCCGAGGCCGAGGCTTGTGGAAAATCACACGCGAGTAGATTTCGCCCATGACCGCGAACTGTCCCAGCATGCGCGCCGAACAGTCGACATTAGCGCCCACATCTACTACGACGACGGGCGGGCCTTTTAGTGTGGGAAATGCCGAGGCCAGCGCGGGCCGGTCCACGCCCGGAAGCATACCCTGCACCATCTTGGCGGTGGCCATTACCGCGCCGGTGTTGCCGGCCGACACCACCCCTTGAGCGATTCCGTCCCGGACCAGCCGCGCAGCCACCCGGATGGAACTATCGCGCTTCGTGCGAACGGCTTTGGCGGCGCTGTCCTCCATGGTGATGTGCTCGCTGGCATGCTGGATTTCGATGGGCAAGCCCTCGACACCCTGGTGCTGTGCCAGTTCCCGGCGCAAGATCTCCTGGTTGCCCACCAGAATGACTTTGACGCCCAGATCGCGGATCGCTTGAATCGAACCCTCGACCTCCGCCTTGGGAGCGTGGTCCCCACCCATTGCGTCAACAGCGATGGTCACCATGTAATCAGAGAATATATCAACTCTCGCCGACTTTACTCCTCGGCGACTTCGACCACTTCGCGTCCTTTATAACGCCCACAGTGCGGGCAGACGCGATGCGGCAACTTGGGCTCGTGACAGTTGGGGCACTCCGACGTCCCGGGAGCGCGCAGCGAATCGTGGGCCCGGCGGGTTGAAGTACGCTGCTTGGAGTGTCGTCGTTTTGGATTAGGCATCTATATTCCTTTAGTTTGAAGATTCTTCAGCACCGACCAGCGGTCATCCACAGGTTTCACTTCGCATCCACAATTCGCAAGATTGCGGTTTTGACCGCAAATCGGGCAGATGCCGTGACAATCTGCGCGGCAGATCCGCTGCATCGGCAAAGAGAGCAAAATATACTCACGTAAAACATCTTTCAGCTCGATCCCGCCCCCTTCATAGAAAGCGATCTCACTTTCCCCTTCGTCGATTTCCACTTCTTCCTGATAACCGGTACGGGCCGCCGGCCGATAGAACAGATCGAAGTCGGAATCGATCGGAAAGTCCGCCAGTTCCAGGCAACGATCGCACTCCGCACGCATCCGAACCGTCAAATAACCGCGGATCCGGACTTCCCCAAGAGTATGCGCAAGCAACTCGGCCGAGCCTCGCACTTCGAGTGACGTTGCCTGCCGAAGCCCCTCACCATAGTCGATCTCGCCGGGGGGGAAGGCGACCTCAAAGCGGATCTTTTTTAACTCTAACTCCTGGATGCTGAAAAACACACAAACCTCGCTTTGAGGGAGCGCTAAACCTATACTATAGCAGGGTTTGAGGAGAGAATCAGCTAGCGCGTACACCCAGCTCGCGGCCGGACAGCGCCAGCAATGATGCTGCTAGGGGGCTTGGTAAGAATTGCCGGTTTTCCTGCGAACCAGCAATTAAACTGAAGATTCGAAATGTTTTAGTGTTTGGCACGTCATAAGCACTACATTCTTCGATGGCGACGCTGGCGGTGTCGTTTTTCGAGTGGTTCGGCGAGCTTGGCCTGTTCTGCAAGCGCCTGGCGCATGCCATCTTGGTTCCGCCCTACGAAGGCCGGGAGCTGCTGCGGCAACTGGATTCGATCGGCGCCAAGTCGCTGCCCCTGGTAGCGATGGCGGGCGCGGCCACCGGCGTCGTATTGTCGCTGCAGACTCACGATAGCCTGGCGCGCTTCGGAGCCAAATCGATGCTCCCGGCAGTCATCATTTTCTCGATCATCAAAGAGAGCGGTCCCATCATTACCGCGCTGATCGTAAGCGGGCGGGTGGGGGCCGGAATCGGAGCCGAACTAGGCTCGATGAAGGTAACCGAACAGATCGATGCCATGGAGGTTTCGGCCGTCGATCCATATAAGTTTTTGGCGGCCACGCGCGTGATCGCCTGCATGGCGATGCTGCCGTTGCTGACCGTAGCGGCCAATTTTTGCGGGGTCGTCATGGGTTGGGTGTCTACGACGTTGGCTCAACCGGTTTCCTTCCGCTATTTCCTCGAGAGCGGCCTGAAGGGCGTGACGTTCAACGACTATATTCCGCCCACTCTGAAGACCGCCGTTTTTGGCTTGATCATCGGCGTGGTGGCATCTTTTCAGGGCATGCGCACACAAGGTGGCACCGAAGGAGTGGGACGGTCCGCCACCAGCGCAGTGGTTATCTGCTCGCTATTCGTGATCCTGGCGGACGTGCTGCTGGTCCGCCTGATTCTGGTGCTCTTCCCATGAGAAAGAATGAGGACGCGCCCATCGTGATCGAAGACCTTCGCAAGTCTTTCGGCGAGCAGAAGGTATTGAATGGAATTGATCTGGCCGTTCATAGCGGCAAGACCTTGGCCGTACTAGGACGCAGCGGGACGGGGAAGAGCGTGCTGCTGAAGTTGATAGTGGGCCTGCAGAAGCCTGACGCTGGTTCCATTCGCGTCCTTGGACAGGAGATCGCCAAGCTCGATCCGGATCGTTTGAACGACGTCCGAAAGAAGATCGGCTTCCTGTTTCAATCGGCCGCGCTGTACGATTCGCTGACCGTGGAAGAGAACGTCGCCTTTCCGCTGGCACGGCATAGCAGCATGTCCGAAGCGGAACGCAAGAGCCGCGCACGAGAGCTACTGTCCGCGGTGGGGATGGAAAGCGGGCTGGAAAAGCTCCCCTCGCAAATTTCAGGGGGGATGCAAAAGCGCGTCGGACTGGCCCGCGCCTTGGCGCTCGACCCCGTAATCCTGCTGTTCGATGAACCCACGGCCGGCCTGGATCCCATCACCGCGGCGGAGATTGGAAGGCTCATTGTGGAACAGCAAAAACAGCGCAATATCACGTCCGTGGTGGTGACACACGAAATCCATAGCGCGAAGCTGTTCGCCGACCGCTTCGTCCTGATGAACGAAGGAAAAATCCTGGCCGACGGGGCTTTCGAGGACCTGCGAAAGAGCCGAGATACGTTCGTCGCCGAGTTTTTGAGGGAGGCCGCCTGAGGCGGAAGCCAATGTCCAGAACATTTCGATTGGGACTATTCATCGTAGGTTCGCTGCTCATTTTCGCCGCAGGAGTGTTCTTCATCGGCAGCACTGAATCGCTCTTCCGGCCGACTTACCATTTGAAAGCGCAGTTCCAAAATGTCTCGGGCCTGATCAACGGCGCCGATGTCCGTGTGGGCGGAATTCACAAAGGGACCGTGAGATCCATACAGTTGCCGCACCGGCCCGATGAGAAATTGACGGTGGTGATGGATCTGGAGAACTCAACCCGCGACGTGATTAAGAAGGATTCGGTGGCTTCCATTAAGTCCGAGGGGCTGCTGGGCGACAAGTATGTTGAAATCTCGTTCGGATCACTGGATGTGGATCGAGTCCGGGATGGAGATATTCTCGACACCGCGCCACCCCTGGACATTTCGGATTTGATTACCAAAACCAATCAGATTCTGGATTCGGCCAAGGACACCATGCAGAATGTCGACGCCATCAGCACCAAGGTGAATAATGGCCAGGGCACCGTGGGCGCTCTGCTCAACGACAAGAAAATATACCAGCAGGTGAGTGCTGCGACGGCGCAAGCACAAGCGGGCGCTACTGATTTCCAGGAAAACATGGAGGCGCTCAAGCACAATTTCCTGCTGCGCGGTTTTTTCAAGAAGCGTGGATACGAGAACTCGGACGAAATCACCAAGCATCAGATCTCGCGACTTCCACCCGAGCAGAACGCGAAGACATTCGAGTACGACGGCAAGCAGATTTTCGATAAGCCCGACACCGCCAAGCTCAAAAACGAGAAGGCGCTGAATGAAGCGGGAATCTTTCTGCAGGGAAATCCTTTCAGTCTTGCAGTTGTGGTGGCGTCTACCGGAATGAAAGGCGATGCGGACAAACAGAAGCAACTCTCGGATGCTCGCGCGGCGGTGGTCCGCGATTATCTGGCAAAGAATTTCAAATTTGACGACACGCAGCTGAAGACTTTGGGTCTGGGGAAAACTACCGAGGCCGGCGACGACGGCAGGGTGGAAATCCTGGTCTATCCGGGCGGCTCGAAGACACCCGCCGCCAAGCAGGCTGCCGCCGCGCGCTGACGATGGCCACCCAAAAAGCGCCGGCCGCCCGCGAGTCAGTCGAAGAAAGCGCTTCCTATAAGCCTATCGCCGACTACGGCGTGATCGGCGACATGCATACTGCCGTGCTGATCAGTTCCGACGGTTCTATCGACTGGGGCTGTCTGCCGCATTTCGATAGTCCGGCCATGTTCTTGCGGCTGTTAGATAATCGAAAGGGCGGATATTGTTCTCTGGAAGTGGTCTCCTGCGCGGCCACCTCGCGCCGCTACCTGGGGCCGACCAACATCCTGGAGACGACCTTCGTCGCGTCTGGCGGACAGCTGGTGTTGACCGATTTCATGCCGGTGCAAAAACGGAAGGGGCCTGATCCGACCGGCAGTGATGTTTCGACCGGCCATCGGGTGGTCCGGCTGCTCCGCTGCACCGAAGGCGCCGTGGATGTCAGGCTCGCGACCAAGCCGACCTTCTCATTCGCCTCCGAAACTGCCAGAGTGCATTCGAGCGGCGATGGAATTGTGGGGTTCGAGGGGCGAGCTGATATTCTGCAGGTCCAATGCCCTGGTCTCGCGGTGCAAGGTGATGGACAAGCCGTGGCCCAAATCCGGATTCGCGCCGGCGAGCAGGTGGCCGTTGTGCTTTCCTACGGAACCCCCGGGACCACAGTCAGGCCCTGGTCGCTGGACGAGGCACTCAAAGCCTTCGAGCAGACCCAGCAGTACTGGACCGAGTGGTCGCAATCCTTCAACTACGACGGAGAGTATCGCGATGAGGTGTTGCGCAGCGCGCTGGTGTTGAAGCTGCTCACGTTCGAGCCTACGGGCGCGATCCTCGCCGCGCCCACCAGCTCGCTACCCGAGGCGATCCCCGGAGAGAGGAATTGGGACTATCGCCTCACCTGGCTGCGCGACTCACAATTCGTGATCACGGCGCTCATGCATCGCGGTTATTTCGGCGAGGCGCACGATTTCTTTCACTTCTTGAAAGAAGCTTCGAAGGGCCCGGTGGAGGATCTGCAAATCCTGTACGGAATTCGCGGCGAGCGTATTCAGACCGAACAGTTCCTGGGACATCTGGAAGGCTACCGCGGATCGAAACCAGTCCGCGTCGGCAATGCGGCCGGCGCTCAAAAGCAGTTGGACGTTTACGGCGAGTTGTTGAACTGTATGTACGCCTATTCCAACATCGCGGCGCAAGCGGATCAGAAGCCGCATGCGGAGGAGCTGTGGTCCATGGTCGGGCGTCTGGCGGATTTTGTGGTCCGGCATTGGAAAGAACCAGATAACGGAATCTGGGAATCGCGGGGAGGACTCCAGCATTTTGTTCATTCCAAGGCGATGTGCTGGGTTGCACTGGACCGGGCGATCAAATTGGCGGCCATCGTTGGCGCGCCGGGTGACGTCGGGGCGTGGAGTAAGGCACGAGAAGCGATTCGCGACAGTGTTCTAACCGAAGGATTCAACCGGGAGGTGGGAGCGTTCGTGCAATCCTACGGTTCCCACATGCTGGACGCGTCGGTCCTCCGGCTTCCGATCCACGCGATGATTGACGCGTCCGATCCCCGGATGTTGTCGACCATCCAGCGCATAGAACGGCATCTGATGAAAGACGGGCTGGTCTACCGCTATGTCGATATCGGCGACAACATACCCGGCGATGAAGCCACCTTTACCTCTTGCACGTTCTGGCTGGTCAGCAACTACATTCTGCTGGATCGTTTGGAGGAAGCCAAACAGCTCTTCGAACACGTGCTGTCGTTTCAAAATGACCTGGGACTTTTCGCCGAAGAGATCGAACCGGTGAGCCGCGAACAATTAGGCAATTTTCCGCAGGCGCTCACGCATGTCGCTCTGATGAGCGCGGCTGGCCGTATGGCGAGGCGCCGACATCTCGGAAATGGACGCGTCACCTAGGCCAACTGGTTCGCAGCCGGTATGAAGATACCAGGCATATCTTATCCCAGAATATAATTTTGGAATCGATCTCGGCCTTAACTCTCCCTGATCGCGATGGAACCGCGAGCGCGCCGGCTCCGGTAGTTTCCTGCAGGACCTCCTCGAAGCCTTGGGGATTGATCGGCGCCGCCACTTCTTGGGCAACGATCGCCATCACTTCGCCGGCTGATTCACAGTGAAGGAATACAGGGTGTCACCCGCGGCGACCAACATGTATTGCTTTCCATCCAACAAGTACGTGATCGGGCCGGCGCTGAGTGCAGCCGTCAATCCTGTATGCCACAGGATCTTCCCATTGGCCGGATCGAAGGCAATCAGGTTGGTCCCATTGGCGGTGAACAACAGCTTTCCGGCGGTGGTCAGAATGTGAGTGACACCGTTGCCGCTGGGCCATTCGTGCCTCCAAACGATGTTGCCGGTCTTGTAATCGATGGCCAGCAGCGCGCCCGGGTCTCCGCCAACAGTGGTGTCGCGCCCGCCCCATCCCTCGGGATGATCGTCGGTATCGGTCAAATAAAACATGGCGTAGGGCCGGCTGGTGCCGACGTAAAACAGCCCGGTATCTGGATCGAAGCTCGGCGCCGGCCAGTTGGTCCCGCCATTCGATGACGGCGACACCAGCACGCCATCGGTGGTTGGATACTTGGCGGGATCTGGAATCGGCCGGCCCTGAGCGTCAATCCCCTTGGCCCAGTTCAGTGTCTCGATGTATGGCTTCGTCAAGATGTTTTTCCCGGTGGCCCGGTCCAGCACAAAGAAGTATCCGTTGCGGCTGGCTTGCGCGATCAGCTTGCGCGGCTTTCCATCGATCACTCCGTCGAACTGGATGGGCGTCTGGACCGCATCCCAATCGTGGGTGTCGTGCGGCGAGGGTTGGAAATACCACACCAGCTTCCCGGTGTCCGGATTAACGGCCACGATCGAGCAGGTATACAAGTTGTCGCCCTTCCTGCTCTTTTCAGCCATCACTGGATTCGGATTGCCCGTGCCCAGGATGTAAAGATTCTGCTCCGGATCGTAAGTGCCCGGTATCCACGTTTGTCCGGTGCCGTGGGCGGAGGCGTATTCATCGGGCCAGGTCTCGATCCCGGGCTCACCCTTGCGTGGCGTGGTCCACCACTTCCATTGCAGGGCCCCGGTTTCCGGGTCTCGTGATTCGAGGAAACCGGGATTGTCAAGATGGTCGCCGCCGATGCCGACCAGAATGTGATTGCCGATGACTACCGGCGCAACCGTGGACGTGTAGTCGAGCTTGGGATCGGCGATCTGTACTTTCCAGCGCTGCTTGCCGGTGCGAGCGTCCAGGCTGACGAGCTGGCTATCCGGCGATTCGAAGAACAGCCAGTTGCCATACATGCCGACGCCGCGATTGCCGATCGTGCTGCCCGTGTTCGCCGGGTATACATAGTGCCACAGCTCGCGGCCGGTGCGAGCGTCGGCGGCCCAGACGTTGTTAGGCGCGGTGAAATATAGGATTCCGTTGACCATCAGCGGAGTGGCCTTGATGGGAACCGTGGCGCCGGCAGAGTTGGGGTCGCGATTGTACCGAGTAGCCCAGGCGAGCGACAGCGTGTGGACGTTGGAAGAATTGATCTGCGTCAGCGGACTGAAGCGGCGGCCGGAATAATCTCCGTTGTAAGTCGGCCAGTTGTCGGTCGGTTGTTTGAGCAGAGTCGACGAAGTGAGACCTTGTCCGAGAGCTGAGCCGATCATCGCGGTCAAAGAAGCCGATAAAAAAAGTAGCCGAATGTTCATTTGAGTGTCACCAGATAGGCTGTCACGTTGTGGATATCTGCGTCGGTATATTGCGGGAGTAGATCCCGATGCGCCTTCAAAGGATCGTGAACTTCAACTTTGGGCGTTGTACCTTCCCGCGCAAAGGAATGATATTCACCCGAAGAGTCGTAAAGGGAGACGTTGAAGTCGTCAATGTGATCGACCTTGCCGGAGACCGACTCACCCGAGGGCAGCGTGACGGTCACCTTGATCGCGCTGCGCGGCGAATCGGCAGAGGTCGCGCCCCGGCCGTCCCGAGGCTGCAACCATCGCGACTGCAAAGCAAATGGTTCATACTTCTTGCCGATACCCGCCAGATCTCCGGTCGCCGCATGGCAGGTGCTACATTTGCCGGCACCGTTGAAATACGCCTGGCCCTTTTTGGCGTCGCCGGTGACCACGTCGAGGAAAGTGTACGTGGTACGATGATCCGCCGCGTAAGTCTGGACGTGCAGCCACGCCACGATATCGGCGATCTGCGGCTCGGTCAAGTTGGGTTTAGGCATTCCCTGATCGGGCCGGCCCTCGCGCAACACGGGAGCGATCAGGATTCCCTTTTCGTCATCCAGCACCAGCACCGAACGGATCAGGTCCGGCGCGCCTGGACCACCTTTCCCGTTTGTGCCGTGGCAGCCGCCGCAGTTTGTCGCGAAGAGCTTGGCCCCGCGATTCA
Source organism: Bryobacteraceae bacterium (assembly GCA_035484655.1). GTDB lineage: Bacteria > Acidobacteriota > Terriglobia > Bryobacterales > Bryobacteraceae > Palsa-89. The sequence goes on from DATHOT010000059.1 coordinate 11,669, forward strand.
CGGCTGCCGGATTTTCCTTGGAGCCGGCGATTGCCGCGGCACTGGCCGCAGTTGACTTGTCGGCCGCGCCCGGAGACTGGCCAAGGGCGGTTGCCGCAAAAAGCAGCATCTGGAGTCTAATCGAGCTTCGATAACCCATGTTCACGTTGTGGCTTTTACGCTAAAGCCTCCTCTATGTTAACCCGTCAAGGGCGAATCCAGTATCCTGAGTCCATGTGGCAGGATCTCCGCTTCGGGATTCGGATTCTCCTGAAATCGCCTGGCTTTGCCGCGCTCGCGTTGGTGACGCTCGCGATTGGCATCGGGGCGAACACGACCATTTTCAGCGTAGTCAACTCTGTCCTGTTGCGGCCTCTGCCTTACGAAAACCCGAATCGGATCGTCCAGGTCTCCGATTTGTACCCCGCCACGGGCACGATCATAACGTCGTCGTTTCCCAAATTCACCTTCCTGCGCGAGCACGTCCGAAGTTTTAGCGCCTTTGCCGCCGTGAGCTTCGGCCGATTCCAGATCGCTGGGCCCGCCACTGCGGCGCCCGACGAAGTTCAAGGCGTCCGGGTCCCCGTAGATTTCTTCCGCGTCTTTGGAGTGAAGCCGGCTTTAGGACGTACTTTTCTCGAACAGGAAGACCGGCCCGGCGGCAATGCCGTTGCGATTATCAGCAATGCGCTCTGGCAGAATCGTTTTGGATCCGATCCCGCGGCGATCGGCAAGCCCTTTGCGGTCGACGGTTCCACAATCACCATCATCGGCGTCATGCCTGCCGGCTTTAACTTTCCGGACGGCATGGAGATTTGGCTGCCCGGCGCCTTCCAACACCAGGTGGTCACGCAGGTTCAGATTCAACGCGGCGCAAGTTACCTTTTGTACTACGCTCGCCTGGCCGATGGCGTCGACATTCGCAGCGCGCAAGCGGAAATCTCCGCTCTGAGCGGCCAATACGATGAATCACATAAAGGATTTGGTGACGTGGACCGCCAGATGACTGTGACGCCGCTGCGTGAATCGCTGGTCAACGACATCCGGCAAACTCTCTTGGTTCTGTTGGGAGCCGTTGCCTTCGTGCTGTTAATTGCATCTGCCAACGTCGCCAATCTTCTGCTGGCCCGCGCGATTGCTCGGCAGAAAGAAGTCGCGATCCGTGCGTCTTTGGGCGCCAGCCGATCGCGGCTGCTCATTCAATTCTTTACCGAAAGTATTTTGCTGGCAACCATGGGGGCCGGGCTCGGCCTGCTGCTCTCGCTCTGGAGTATGCGCCTGATCGCGCACATCGGTCCGCAAATATTGCCGCGAGCGGATGAAATCCACGTCGATGTCACGGTTCTGTTCTTCACCGTGGCGATTGCGCTGCTCACTGGAATCGTATTCGGCCTCGGTCCGGCAATGCACTCGTCGCGAGTTGATTTGAACGATGCCCTGAAAGCGAGCGGCCGCAGCTTCTCCGGTAGTGGACGCCTGCGCGGAGTCATGATCATCTCCGAAGTCGCGCTGGCGATGATCCTGCTCACGGGCGCGGGCTTGCTGATGCGAAGTTTTCTGCGATTGGAAAATGTCGATCCGGGTTTCCACCCCCAAAACCTCTTGACCATGCGTATCGGGCTGGCCAGTGCGCGTTATCCGCAGCGTACTGAGCAGTCCGCCTTTTATGATCGGGTGCTCGATCGGACCTCCGTGATTCCCGGCGTTCGCGATGCGGCGGTGGCCAATG
>DATHOT010000060.1:0-8225 GCA_035484655.1 Bryobacteraceae bacterium
TGGACGGTTTCATCGCGACCGCCGCCGCCGCTCTGGCCGTCCGATTCGATCCACGCGTGAAGAATTATTTATTCGCTGCTCATCGCTCCACCGAACCTGGCCACGCGCCTCTGCTCAAGATCATTGGCCAGCGCCCGTTGCTCGATTTGGAAATGCGGCTGGGCGAGGGAACCGGCGCCGCGCTAGCCATTTCAGTGGTTCGCGGCGCTGTGGAAGCGTTCACGAGCATGGCCACTTTTGCGTCGGCCGCGGTTTCTGACCGGAAAGCCCCGGCGTCATGATCCGGCAGCTCGCTGTGGCCGTCGCTTTCCTCACGCGAGTGCCCATGCCTTCCCGTCTGGTCTTCGACGCCAAAGATGTTGGCCGATCGGCACGTTGGTTTCCGTTAGTCGGGCTGATGATTGGCGGCATTCTTGTCGCCGCACTCCAACTTTTCACGCTGGTCTTTCCGCCACTGGTAACGGCATTCCTGATCGCTGCCGTTGACGCACTGCTGACCGGCGCGCTGCATTTGGATGGGCTCGCGGACTCGATGGACGGTTTCGGCGGCGGCCGCACGCGGGAGGATGTGCTGCGTATCATGCGGGATCACGCGATCGGAACTTACGGAGCGGTGGCGCTTGTACTGGTGGTCGGGATAAAAGCAGCCACGCTAGCGGCGCTGATTGAGCGACACAGCGCGGCCTCCTGGGTGGCTTTCATGCCGATGCTGGGGCGTTGGCCGGTGGTCCTGCTGAGCGCGACGCAGCCCTATGCTCGCCGCTCGGATCAGGAAGGTGCGCCGCCGGGCGGAGCTGTTTCGGATTTCGTCGGGCGCGTCGAGTTAGTCGTAGCCTCGGCAACTGCGCTCCCGATCGCATTCTTGCTGGCTCAGTGGCGCGGAGTCGCGGCGGCTTTTTTGGTGCTTGCAGTGTCGTGGCTCTGGGGGTGGTACTGTCGGCTGCGCATCGGCGGGATCACGGGCGACACGTTGGGCGCGAGCGTGGAAATTTCTGAAGCGCTGGTTTTGCTCGCCGGGCTTGGTTAGATTGGCTAAGGCACGAAATGGCGGGGGATCGCTCGAGGCATAATGCACCGGGCGGACGATCGTCCTCAACGCTACCGCATATCTGAACCCCTCTGCCCGGTAACTGGGCTCCACGATCCATTGTTTTCCGCAGCGGCCCATCACCGTTGCGGCCGGCCGCGAAGAGCTCAACTTGGACGGGCGCTGAGAGTCTGCTCCCACCGCGAGCACTTCGCCGCCCGGCGTCTTTTCCGCACAACGGCCAGACACTCACCGACGATGATTCACTAAACGAGTTAGTTCCCTTACGTCGGGAAATGGCATGCCGGTATCAAAAGACCCGGCAATGAGGAACTTCTTATACTCGTTGACGTGGGTCTAAAGCCATCGAATGACCGTGACGAAGTGTCAGCCGACCAAATGACGTGTCGACAAGTGGTCACCATCGCCTCTGCGGTGAGCCGGTATGCAGTGTAAGAGCTTGAGATTATTGATGTTCATTGATGCGCCTAATTTGGAATGCGGCATGCAGACAGCCGACACGAAAGGACAACACCTATGCGAAGAGCACGATACCTTTTCTTCTTAACACTCGCTGCCGTTCTCACTGCGGCGGCCGCGGATGACACGACCGCACGGCTCGGGAAAGCCACTGCTGTTCTCAACACCATGACGCAGTCCGGGCACGACATTCGGGCGGGAGCGCTCGCCAGTGCCGATTGCGTCGTGGTCATTCCCGGATTCAAAAAAGGAGCCATTGTTGTCGGAGTAGGCCATGGTCGGGGATTCATTTCGTGCCGGAATGGTGGCAACTGGTCGGCGCCAGGCGCGATTACCTTGGATAGCGGCAGTTTGGGCGTACAGATCGGTGGCGAAGAAATGAACATCGTAATTCTGTCGATGGACAAGGGCCTGCGTTCTAAGCTGCTTGCTGATCGTTTTGCGATCGGGTCGGACGCTTCGGCTGCCTGGGGAAATGGCGCGTCGGCACATGCCGATCCTAACGCAAAGATTCTTCTTTACGGCCGCATCAAGGGAGCTTTCGCGGGGTTCGATCTTGATGGTGCAACCCTGAAGGCCGATGACTCCGGCAACAAGGCCCTTTATGGAAAGACACTAAGCAACGGCGAAATTGTCGCAGGAGCAACAATGCCTTCAACTGCGCAGACGTTCGTCGCAACGATCGCGCAAGCGTCCAATCGCTAATTCGACAGAACTCCGCGCCGGGCACGGGAAGGCAGGCGACGCGTCCAAGCTGATCTCTGTTGAAACGCTTCACCTGCGGCGCCGGCAAACGCGGCCGCGCCAGCGAGGATTGCTGTCGCCGGCGAGGCGAGTCAACAAGTTGGGATGAAACGAAAACTCACGAAGTTATACACGGGGAGCTTGCGGCGTCTCTGCTAATCTCCGACGTGAGACGAGTTGTCAGGTCATCTATGCCGCGAAGCAAGGTCAGGAACGATTGCCCGCGGCCGACGGGCAAGTGTGCCGACTCGCCCTGGATTGCTTCGACCGTACTCTTTAACAGCTCGCGGGAATCTTCGATGCTATTCCTTGCAGGTGGCGTGCTTTGCTCAATCAGCGCGGCGATTGCCTCCAGCATCCGCGCCGATTGCTCATCGTACGCTTGCTGTCGAAGACGAATACTCTCCGGCAGTTCGAAGCCGGGCAACTGGAGACGGTACTTCAGGAAAGCAATGCGCATGACGAAGAGCGTGCGTAGTTGTGGCTGCCACTGGCGGATGTAGCTTCGTAGCTCGAGATCGCTGCGGCGCGATGGCCCGAGCTCGAACAGTACGGCATCGGCGAGAGCCCTTACCTTATCCAGATTTGCGTTGATTGTCTCACGAAGAGCAACGCTGCCGCCGATTGCAATCCTCAGGTCGTCGGAAGCCGGCCCCCTTGCAAACCGCGCGACCAGTCGAAGATTGAGAATGAACGTCCTTTTCATTTCCAGTCCGGCGCGCACTCCCCATACCTGGTCAAAAACAAGCCACATCATGATCAGGCCTAGCAAAATCCCAACAACGCGATCTCGCGCCACTGCGAGTGAGGTCTGTATTGTGAATTCCTGCAGGTGGACTAAGTAGAAAGCGAGAGCCATCTGCACTCCGAAGTAGGACAACCGGGGGCTGGATGTCATGAACCAGGAAGACACCGCGGTCACGACGCCGAAAAGCACTAAGAACCCGGCGATAGAGTCGACGTAGGGAAGAATGAAAACCTGCGCGCCCATTCCCATCACAAAACCGCCGACGATCGCTCCCGCTATCCGAAGGATCTGCTTCTGACGAGATGCACCAATTGTGGACAGCGCGGTCAGTAAACACGTTGTCACGGCCGTACTGATTCCCGGCCACGCCAGCGCGTTGTACAGCACGTAACAACTGCTCGCGGCTAAGCAGCCTTTTAAGGCAAAGCGAAGGTGGTCGGGATTAACAAATGCATCCCGGGAAAGAAGCGTGGGCTGCTCTAGATGGTCTGGTGAAGGCACGTATTCTTGACCCGAACGAGTACCCGCGAACACCTCCGTCATCAGAGTCACGGTACGCTCCATCTCGCCCAGTAACGGAGCCCCGGCCGCATCTGTCTCTCCGGTAAACTTAGCTGGCGCCGGAATTTCGCGGTTCATCAGATCATTGCGAATTCTTGCGAGAGTCGAAGCCAAGTTGCGGAATCGCCTCCGGTCATCAGCGGAATACTCGAAGCTGAGCGGACTCAGAGTAGCCGCAAGATCGACAAGCCTGCCAATTAGAACCGCAACGCCGCTTGCAGCGGCCGAGTACTGGGGGAGAAGGACATCGGAGCGCCTTAAGATTCGCCGCAACAGGGATGTTCCCACCATCGCGAGCTGCACTATTTTCTGTTCGGTTGAGGCATCTGGAGCGCGGCCCTCAGCGTAATAACTCAACACACCTTCGACTGCCGACAATCGCTCCGTCAAGGGTAAGAGGATCTCATCGCCCAGCCGCCGCCGCACAAACACCAGTTCCACCGCTCCGGTAATTACAACTGCGATCAATACCCCCAGACACAGCCAAAGCGTATCCTCCACTTTGGTTTCAGCCGAGACATTCCGGTCCCACAACGGAATTCCAAAGGCGCTGGTATTCACAAAGGTAACCACCGCCATGTAGTTCGTTACCGTGCTGATCCCATAAAACGCAAGGAACAATGTGGCAATGACCCAGAGGAAATGAAGCGGAAGAATATTGATCACGAGCTTCAACGACAGAAGAATGTAGGCCGCGCCGATCCCCGTAACCACGAATATAGTTGCCGCGGATCTTAGGGTGGCTTGCGGGCTTTCACGCGAAACCAGCAGCGCGTAAATCGCAGCTTGCCAGATATATGGAATCTGGAAGGTCATGCCTATGACCATGATCAGCGTCGCCGCCAGAACCATGCGCGCGACCAACCCTGTTCTCCCGGGATAAGGAGTCAGCTCGTCCCTGAGCCATCCCCAGAACCATGCGAGTGGGCTGCTCGAAACAGGAGGGGCTTGCGCAATCGCCGCCATCTCAACGCCCGCGAACGACTACCACTGCCGATTCACTGACCCGGAACAGATCCGGAGGAGGATTCTCGACGCGCACCCGAACCGGATAGCGCGACGCGAGGTGCACCCAGTTCAGTGTCCTCTGCACGTCCGGCAGACCCTGATCGAAACGGCCGATCACGTCCGCGTCCGGAGTCACGCCGAATCCTATACTGTCCACCACGCCCGAAAAGCGCACATTCGGTTTTGAGAGGACATAAACGTCGGCCCGCATGCCGGGCGCGATCCGTTGCAGCTGTCCTTCGCGGAAATTCGCGACCGCCCACCAGGTACGCGCGTCAATGAGCACGAACATCTGCTGTCCGACATGCGCATAAGCTCCTTCGGAGATCGTGAGATTCGTCACCCGAGCGTCGAACGGAGCGTAGACCCGGCAGTTGTTGAGGTTGTAGCGCGCACTGTTTATCGCCGACGCTTTGGCGCCGCGCTGGTTGATGAGCGGCTCCAGCGTCGTGACGGCGTTCTGAGTCTGTTCATGCTGAGCCTTGCTCTGAGTCAGCATCGCCTTGGAGCGTTGCTCCTGCGCTAACGTCACCTCTAGTCCTGCCTGCGCCTGGAGCAGTTGAGATTGCGCCTGCTTCAGCGATTGAGCTTGCGAGATTTCTGACGTCCGCGCTCGATCCACCTGATCGACGGTGACAAACTGTTTGGCCAGCAGCGGCTCGATACGATGCAGATTATTGTTCGCGTAATTCCATTCGGCTCTTGCGCGACTGACCGCCTCCTGCGCATTCGTCACGTCGGCCCTGGCCTGCTCAACCGCCGCCCCCCATCGACTCACATCCGCTTCTGTGCTGTGGATGTTCGCCTCTGCTACGGATACTCCGCTGACCAGAGCCGCGATTCTTCTACGCTCGTCCGAAATCTGCCCTTCGAGAGTCGCCTGTTCGGAAATTGTTTTCTCCAGAGCATACCGGTAGGGCCGGTCGTCAATTTCGAAAAGGAGATCGCCTTTCGTTACGAACTGGTTGTCATGGACATTCAGGCGAACCAGCGGTCCCTCGACCTGCGGTGCGATTCCGATAAAGTTCGCGAGAATCTCAGAATCGTCGGTTCGCGGATAGGAATTCGTATGGTGGACGACCACAAGCCCTGACAAGATTGCGCCGGTCACGATGAGAGCGCTGAGAATGCGTCCAACCCAAATTCCGATCTTGCTATTGCTGGTATTGATGTTGTTGGTTGGCACCATGGATTTCCTCGCTACCGGAAGAAGACAAGCCAGAGCGCGAATGTGAACAATGCGGTCAAGCTCGGATAAGTCAGCACTGGAATCGCAAGGACAACACCAGCGCGCAAAAGCAGCCAACGGGCTGCAAGGGTGAGCAACAATCCCGAGGCCAGGCATATGAGCCATGCCGGAAAGAAGGAACCCAGAATGTCGAACGATGGGGCGCGACTGCAGCCTGCGCAAGACATTAGCACGACCAAGAGCAGGACGGCTAATAGCTTTTGGAATTGATCCGTGATCATGGGTCAGTCCTTCTGCCGTTCGGTCGAATCGCATCGACCAACTCGGCCAATGAGTACGCTTTGTCGGACTCGCTGAGAAGTGCCGGCAGATGAAAGAGCTGCATGTCCGTTATGATTTGCTGTTCCTCCGAGGAATGCCGCAGGCGATCGGGCGAGAGCGGCGGAGACTGGGCGAACATCGGCGCGATCGCCGTCAGAAATACAATCGTGAATGCTGTTGGCTTCCGCCATGCGGTTTCAGCCGAATGGACCACACGTATATGATTGGAAGTCAATAGCGCGGTCACCATCTTAGAATTGAGCTTCATGGACTTACGTTTGGAAAAAGGGTTAGGAACCTCGTCTCAGTCCTTTTGATGCACGACTCTCTGTCACCGGCACTCCGGTAGGTCCGCCGCACAAACGCTTGGTGGTCGCCACGGCTTTCGGATTCGTATTCATCACAAGCCGATCCATGGATGCGTAACCGAGGGTCATCGCTAAGACGATCAGCGCGCCAGGAATGACCGGCGGGCTTGCTGCGGGAATATCGAAATAGCGGCATCCGGCTCCGATCACGAAACTCAATGCCAGTCCAATAAGTATTTTCAAGGTCTTGTCCTCCTAAACGTGAGTGATTTCAAGTTTGGCAAACGCACACGCCATCGCTATCGCGCCGCACACCAATAAGGGCAGGGTAAGCGAGAACCGAAGTAGTACGGCACCTGCGGCAGCGCCGGCTAGCATGCACGCGATTGCAGCGCAGCGGCGGCGCCAGTGTGGATTGCTATCGCCGGCGAAGGCGGTGTCCGCAGCCAAACCTGCGATAGTTAACGTCAATACCGTAGTGGTTAGATCGGCAACGCCGAGCTTCCGCACAACGGCGTTCCGGAGACCCATCGCGATCGCCGTGGAGGCCACAACGCCGTCGAGCATCGCGGCATTGGCATCGTTCGGCCCGCCGGCTTTGAAAGCAATTGCCGCTGCAACAAAGAGGAGCGCAGCTTCCACCAGCAGGCCGCTAATTCTCGAATGGCGCGGGTCTAGACGCCGGCCCATTCTCCCGCCCGCTGCCGCGCCGAGCATAAAGCAGACGAGCGCGATTACGGATCTTGAAAGAGACATTCCGGAGGCCCCACCCAGTCCGAACCCCATCAAGACGACGTTGCCGGTCATGTTGGCGGTGAATATATGCCCGAGACCGAGATAGCTCACGGCGTCGACGATTCCCGTGACAGCCGTCATCACCAGGAGAACGACGATCAAGCCTGTATCTTCGCGAGGGGCTTCGTTCATACTCCTCCCTCAGAACTTGTATCCGGCCCACAACTCCATATAGTTGATGTTGCGGCCAGGTGACGCTTCTTTCAAAAACTGCCCGGCGTAAAAAATTCCGTAGTCGGCCTGAAGGTACGCATGCCGGTTGATTTGCCAGCGGACCTCGGCGCCGGGCCGGTACCCGACAAATCGCGCACGACTTCCGTTGGCCGGAACGAGAAGAAAGCCGGGCACAGCGTACACACCGTCGTTTATATTTTCGCGCCACTGAGCGACGAAATCTGTCGAGATCGAGATGCCGTGCGGCAGTTGCGTTTGAATCCGCGGATGCACGTCGATGAAGTTGACAGGACCGGGGCCCGTATCCGCCAGGACGCCGAAATAGTTTCCAAGGGGGAAGATCGGACTGAATGTTCCGAGCGTGTGGCTGCCAGGATTGTCGCCACTCGAAATATCGGCCTTTATGCTGAATCTGGGCCGAAGCGGTACATTCGTCAGGCTGTAGCCGGTATCCGATGCGAACGTCCACGCCCGGACATCGTCGGAGCCGAAGGTTCCGAACTGCACAACGCCTTCATAATCAAAGTCGACCCCCGGTTCCTCCTTGGCGATCGGCCGCCACAGCCTCGCGCCGACAGTGTGCCGAAGCTCAGCCGCCGTACCTCGTTCAAAAGTCGCGCTTTTTCGATCGAGGCCGAGGTAATAAAGATCGTAGCCAACGCCGCGCAACCTTTGGGACACAACCGGCCGCGTCGCGTAGACGCCCCAGAACGCCGTCTTGTGATCCGGAGCGTTGTCAAAAAAACCAAACTTATCCAAATCGGGCCGAACAGCCCACGCGTCGACATTCCAAGCGCCGGCCTTGCTGCGGATTTTCACTCCGTCAAAACTCTGCCGGACGTTGGGACCTTCGCGGACCGAAACCAGCCG
>DATHOT010000061.1:0-5596 GCA_035484655.1 Bryobacteraceae bacterium
TTCTTGGGTTTCCAGCGAACGATTTCTTTTCCAGTCCGGAAATCCCAAACTACGCGCTTTCGCAAAGGGCCGGGATACCATCGAAAGTCTATCCAATCGTACCGCTTACTGTAGTCGGAAATAACAAGCCTCGATGACGCAACTGCTGCCCGAAGAATCGGCGCATTCCATCCGGTCGTGACTCCGAAGATCTCACCAGTGCTGGGTGAAGAGCATTCGACGCTGGCGCCCCAATATCCACGGCGACCGCAGAGAGCCTTGGCGGCATCGGCAAACTGAGCCTGGAAGGGAAACGGCACTCCATCAGTTTGAGACGACCGCCGAGTGGTCAATCGCCAGGTGGAACGTCTGAGAACCTCTTTGCTACCTACATCGACCAGGGAGGTCGAGACCTCATCCTCAACGTAGTCTCGGATCGTCGACCGGCTGAAAAGCAATAAGGAACGTTCTGCGGACGCGACGAAATAGCTGACGTGCTGATTGTCGGCAAGCTCTTCCCAAAGGCCTGTTGCCCGGCATTCGGGGTCGAACAGAGAAAGGCGTCGGACCCCGCGTTGATAAAGGACGACCCTGTCCGCGCCAGTCCATTGCCCTGGGATCGGCAAGGTACAAACGAAACCGCTCCGTAGACTCACAACGGCGTTACCCACCGCCACGTATTTCCCCGAAGGAGACCACCGGATGCCATTGTCACCGCCCTCCCATTCTCGGATCGAGATATTGATGGGAAGGTACAAATAATCAATGCCAGGAGTTTGCACGTCAAGGATCAGCAGCGATTGGTCGCCGTCGGAAAAGCCGATGACGGCGGCCAAACGCTTACCGTCTCGGGAAAAGGCGAGACTGTAAATACGAACGGCAGAGGTCTTGTTTGCCAGCGCTGGAATAGTATTCGGGGCGAAGTCCCAAATCTTCTGTAACTGGCCACCCTCTGCAATGCCACTAACGCTACCGAACATCACTAGCGCCACCGCAAGTTGGGACAAAATCGCGGAACAATCTGACATTCGATTGCCTGAAAACTATCTTAGCGGAAAGCGTCTCGACAGATGGCCAGAACCCGGGCTTGCAACTCGCGACATTGGAGAAGGCCCGACTGTCAAACCACTTTCAAGGACGGCTTGGGGATTCACGGTCTTGCTGGCGACGAGCAAAAATGCGCTCTGCCACCGATATCTAGTGGGACGCCCCTCCGCGTTCCCTGGCACACGCATTAGAGGCGCCCGGCCAGGATGCTCGTACCCGGGGCCTGACAACGACGGCACCGGTAACGCGGAGCAGCATTCGCAGCGGCGTGAGTGAACAGCGACTAGTCGAATCGGCTGCGTTAAGTGACAATATCGCTGTCTAACGAGCTCTTCAAATGGACGCAGCCTGCCGAATTGTTCGTAGTACTGAGACCGCTTCCTAAGCCGGCCGGTGTGCCCGGAGGAAGGAATGAATTTGGCGCACGGCCAGGGGAATCCGTTCCTTTGGCTCTTTCCACGGAAATATGCTGACTTCGGCTTGCGGAGCGAGCATTGCGCACTCCATGGCGGGGGCTAATGGGTGCGCCGGAACGTCGTCCGGTAGTATAAGGACCGGGTTCTGGCAACTCCGTACAAATTCGCGCGTCACGGTGAAGACAAAGTCCGGATTGGTTTCAAACATTCGTATCGTAAACTGTTCGGCATCCGGCAGAAGGATCTCGGGCCGCTTCGCAGTGATCTGCGCGGGCCAGCCTTTCCAAAATGCGCCTGGATACTTCGGGTCGCGCATCTCGGGACGCCAGCCCACAGGTTGCGCCACGACAGCGCCGGCAATACGATCAGGCGCGCGCTTCAGAAGACTCCAGATAAAGGGGCCACCTATGCAGAAACCCATCACCATGAACTTGTCGATGCCCAGATGATCCATCAGGCCGAGCTGGTCGTCGGCATAGGATTCCCACGGCCGGTCAACCTCGACGGGGCCGGTGGATTGGCCGCTGGGAGCGTTGCGCAGGTCCGCCGCGATGCAGCGGTACTCTCCCTTGAACTCCTCGATGGCATTAAAGGGGTTGGCCAAGGCGGAGATCGTGGAGTTCAATCCGCCGCCCGGAATCAACAATAGTGGAAAGCCGGAACCGACCTCCTCATAGTAGATGCGAACAGGGCTTCTCTCATAAAACTTGCCCGTTCCTCTTTTTCCCGCCTCTTGAGCAAATACGCGTGGGATGGCGACCGCTGCCGCAGCTCCAGCTGCCAGTAGGGTGCGCCTCGTCGAACTCATAATCAGCGTGCTCCTTGATCATCGATCGTGATCGCAAACGGCGCGGCCCGGAGTGCCAGCGTACCAGGCAGATGACCGTGATCGTTTAATGCGAAGGCATCATAGCATAGAAGCGCCGGGCCGATAATCGGACCTGGGGGCTCATTGTTATCTGCATCTCACCGCCGCAACATCGGGTTCCAGCGAAGAGGCCGATTCCAGTTCGCCAGATAGACCGGGGCTTGAGAGCGAACTGCGTGAGCCAACTAATCAGCCACAGTCTTGTTCTTGCTGCCAGGTGAGCGAGCGCGGCGCCTTGCGACTGCCTCGTCTTTCAGTTTTGCCATCCAGGCCGGTGGCCGTCCTCGCCGCTTTGCCCCTCCCGCCGAGAGACGTTCGAGTGCCAGGATCGCTTCTTCCAACTGTTCACGTTCCACGCGCAGTTCACCCAGTATCTTGCTGATATCCATCTTTCCTCCGTTTGGCAAAAGCGGTTCGCCCCATTGGAGTCAGCCGTTTGCGCCGTCTTCACCCATTGGATCGTAAGCAGGGCAGTGATGTCTCCAGTGCCAGTACTTTAGTAGTGCTACAACTCCCAGGTCTCAGGTCGCCGGCGAGTACAGCAAACCCAGCGCGCCAGATGAGGTCCGCGAAGCTGACCCGGTCACCAAGGGCGTGGACCTCTGCGGTTGCATCGGCGCTGCGGGCTTGCCGAACCTGGCGCGCCTGATGGCACGGCGGGGACCGCGCCTGCCAGGGGCGTCCCGGCCGTAAGTTGCTGGGGAACCTGAAGACCAACGGTATCTGCATCTCGCCATCCGGCTCACGGATGCATGTCTCGACCAGTCGAATCGTCGGCGTTAAGAACAGAAGTCGGCGGGAAACGAATGAGCCGCGCGTTTGCGCGGAGACGAGATGTCCGGTCAGGTGATGTTTCCGAACCTATTGCTGCGAGTTTTCGACCACCTGATACGACTTGAGGAAATCTTTGATGCGGTCCTTGTTTACGAACGCCGTTCGGAAGAACCGATCAACAGTCGCATCGAAAAGTCCAGGATCGTCATAGGGAACCATGTGGGTAGCGTTCGGGAAGATACAGAGCTGGCTATTCCGAATATGGTGATAAATCTGAAGCGTGTGCTCGTCCATGATCAGGTCGTGATCGCTGGCCAGGATAAGCGTGGGCGCCGCTATCTTTTCCAGAGAACGTGGATCGATATGCGGCTCGTCAAAAGCCAGTTGGCCTACTTTTAAGCCCCGTTTGCCTTCGGCGGTCTGCCGAACGTTGGCGGGGATCGAATCGAGCATGGACTTCGCCATGGCGATAGTTTCGGGGTAGACCCCTTTGGGGTCAAGGTTGGCGGCCATCGAGGCAATTTTTCTGACGTTTGCCGGATGGCGGATTCCCATGAGCAGAGCCTCGATTCCTCCATCGCTCCATCCCAGAATATCGGCGGGCGGCGATTTGAGATAGTCAAGCAGCGCCGCCTGATCGTCGGCCATCTTCTCATAGGTCAGCTTGCCGGTACTGTCGGCCGATTTGCCTTGATCGCGGCTATCCATTGCGATGACGCGGTAGTGGCGCCTGAAATAGTCGATCTGCGCCCCGAAGCTCGCAATGCTTGCGCCGTTACCGTGTATCAGCAGCAGCGGTTCCCCCGAACCGTAGGTCTCGTAGTAAAGTCTTACGCCATCGTGCGTGAACGTTCTTCCCACGGCTGGATTTGAGCCGTATCCTGACGAGCGTTTCGTCGCAGGCGTCTGACCGGCTGATTGTGCGCCGGCCAGGGCCAAGATCGAGAGCGTAACGGCAAATGCATTGTGGATTGCGTAACGCAACATTGACCTCCTGTGCTCTTCTGATTTAGTGCGATATTCTATCGCACCCAGAGCACGACGATCCAACGACCTCGCTTTTGGGTAGCGGGCTACTTTGAAAATCATCCCGCTTGAGCCGCGTAAGCACAACGTGCCAAGCCGGAGACATGGCAACCCGAAAGAAGAAGTCGCGAAAAAACAGACAGATCGCCCGAAGAGACCGCGCGATCCAAACCTGTTAGGGTATTTGATGATTCAGGAGATGGCGGAACGACAAGAAAAAGAGACACAACCTCCACCAGCCGTCAGCCTGTCAGATATTTCGCGGGTCACGAAGGAACTCGGACGGCGCTGGGGAAAGGTCGGACCTCCTATAGGAGCGCCCCTCCTGGATGGCTTGCCCGGGGGGCCTAATGCCGAATCGCGGAGGTGCCAATCTGCTTGTCTTTCAGACGTAAAACCGCGCCTCGGTATCTGCATATCGCCGCTGCTGCCAGCATCGGCTTGCGGCCACGTATAGAATTCAGGATGGTGGCCGACTTCCCCACGACTTCGCGGCACCTAATTGAGCGCGCGGCGCTCGGACACACAACAGGATTATTGCTAATGACTGATCTTGTCAAAGGATCCATATTGCTGTTCCTGGTGGGCACTGTGGCTATCTCAGCACCCATCGATCCGGACTTTACACGCTATCGGGTGGCCGCCGTCTACCGAGGTCCGGTAACCCGCCAGACACACGTGATATGGACGTATACGAGATTCACGCTTGCTTCGCCGATGCTCCCGAGGCGCTCTCGAACGTACGAGTCAACTTCGCCGGTCGTTTTGTAATCCGGGTGTGTTCCTGCGGTACCGGATGCCATTCCCTTGTCATGTGGGACGCGACGACGGGGAGTGTGTCTAATGGAGCGCCTCTCGATGCAATGGGGCCGATTAATGTCGGACCCTTCGAGCAACAGGGTAGGTCCGGCTTGCCGCCGATCTTCTATAAGGGTGAGGCATACCGACCCGACAGCACTCTACTGATCATTGAGGGCTGCCATGAACAGAGTTGCGACTGCGCGAGAATCTACTCTACTGTACTGAATGCCAGACATCTTCCGAAGGGAGTCATTATGGGAAAGCTTGAGGGTAAGGTTGCAGTTATCACGGGTGGATCGAGCGGCATGGCGCTGGCGAGCGCCAGGCGGTTCGTTGAAGAAGGCGCCTATGTTTTCATCACGGGCCGGCGGCAGGAGGCGCTCGACGAGGCCGTCAAGCTGATTGGCCGGAACGTGACCGGCGTGCGCGGCGATGCGGCCAATCTGGACGACCTCGACCGTCTGTTCGACACGGTCAAGCGGGAAAAGGGCAAGATCGACGTGCTGTACGCGAGCGCCGGCATGGGCGAAGCCGTCCCACTGGGCGAAATTACCGAGCAGCATTTCGATGCGACCTTCGGCCTGAATACGCGCGGCACACTGTTTACGGTTCAGAAGGCGTTGCCGCTGTTCAACGATGGCGGATCGATCTTCATGACCGGGTCAGTTGCTTCGGTGAAAGGTTT